>NZ_JBIWIY010000020.1:143129-243640 GCF_044764885.1 Streptomyces sp. NPDC093591 | reverse complement strand
CTACTTAGCGGTCTGTATTGTTTTGGGTGGTGTTCGCCCGCGGTCGTTAACACGCCGGTGTGGGCGGCCGTGTCGTCGCGCGCGCGCACCCCGCCGCCCCCCCCGCCCCTCGTCATGCGGGGAGTCGAGCAGGGTGAAGTCGCTGCCGATAGGCCGGTCAGCCGCCCGCGCATGAGTCGGACGGCACGGCTCCCAGCGCGCCTGCGCCGTCTGCCCACCCCACTTGGCGCTTGACAGAACCCCACTCGAAGCTAAATCTGACACCTCGTCATTGCCCCAGGTCGCCAAGGACATGAAGGCCATGCGAAGCAGCATCAAGAGCCTCGACACGCGGATGGGCGGCATGAACGGTTCGCTGAACTCCATGAACGGGTCGCTGTCATCCGTGAAGGGGTCGATGTCCGGCATGAACGGGTCGCTGTCATCGATGCAGAAGGACCTCAACGACATGGACGAGAGGCTGAGCATCATCCCCGAGCTCAAGTGACCGAGAGCGGCAGGGCGCCCGGCGGACCACCACCGGGCGCCCTCCCCTCACGCAGCCGCGCAGCTCACCGCCGGCGTCGCCCCGCCCCCGGGCGCACCCCCGAACCCGAAGCTCGCCGAACCACCCACCGCGACCGCCCCGTTGTGCCCGGCGTTGGACGCGGTCACCGTCGCCCCGCTCTGTGTGTACGACGCGTTCCACATGGAAGTGACCCGCTGGGACCCGCCCCAGGTCCAGGTCACCTTCCAGGAGGTGAGCGGCGTGGCCCCCGTGTTGGTGACCTTCACCTCGGCGTTGAAGCCGCCGCCCCAGTCGCTGCTGACGGTGTAGGCGGCGCTGCAGGTGGCCATGCCGCCGCCCGGGTCGGGATCGGGATCGCTCCCGCCCCCGCCGCCCGGAAATCCCGGCGCCTTGATGCTCGCCAGATACCCGTCCTTCACGGTGTCCACGGTCGTCCAGTCGTCCTTCAGGATCCCGCCCGTGTCACCGGAGTTGGGGTTCCAGGACCAGAACGTCCAGTGGAACGAGTCCGCCCCGTGCGCCGACGTCGACCGCAGGTACGTCACCAGCGCGGCCAGCCACTTCTGGTCCACCGTCGACTGGAGCGTCGTACCGAACTCGCC
The DNA here is from genome assembly GCF_044764885.1 of Streptomyces sp. NPDC093591. Lineage (NCBI taxonomy): Bacteria > Bacillati > Actinomycetota > Actinomycetes > Kitasatosporales > Streptomycetaceae > Streptomyces > Streptomyces sp. NPDC093591. The sequence goes on along the minus strand of NZ_JBIWIY010000020.1, from coordinate 242,530 downwards.
GAGCCACACGGGGGCGATGTTCTGCTTGAAGACGTAACCCCAGTACCGGTCCCAGACGCCCGGCATGTTGTCGGGGAAGGCCGGATCGCTGAACCAGGGCTGCTGGGCCACGCTGGTGGCGTAGTCGTGGGCCGAGTACACGAGCCGGTTCGGGACGTCGAGCTGCACCGGGTACTGGGCCACGCCCATGAGGTTGCCGCCCCACCAGCCGTTGGCACCGTCGTACGACTGGACGCCCTCGACCATGATCAGCAGCTCGGGGTTGACGGACAGGACGGCGTTCCCGGCCCGTTGCGCGGCGAGGCGCCAGTCGCGGGTCGTGTCGCCGCAGCCCCAGCAGGCGGGATCGTGCGGCTCGTTGTGCAGGTCGATGCCGATGACGGTGCTGTCGCCCTTGTAGCGCTGCGCCAGCGCCTTGAGGTTGGCGATCCACGTCGATTCCGGCACCGCGCTCGTGTACCAGAGCGCCGACTGCCCGCCCGCGTCCGGTCGGTGCCGGTCCAGGACGATCTTCAGGCCGGTCTGGCCAGCGTACGCCACGATCTTATCCATCACCTGCAACGACGTCAGCCCTCGCAGGTCGGCGTTCTTGCCGTCGGCGAAGTTGATGCTGTCCGGCATGGTGCCGGCCTTGAGGATGTCGTCGCTGAAGGGCAGGCGCAGGGTGTTGTAGCCCAGCGACCGCATCTGGTCGAGCATGCTCTTGTAGTCGCGGGCCCACAGGCCGTGCAGGACGTGGTTGCCGGTCTCGAAGCCGAACCAGTTGATCCCGGCGATACGGACCGGCTGCCCGGCCGCGTCCAGGATCTGCCGGCCGCTGGTGTGCCAGTACCCGGCGCCGGCCTCGGCGGCCCGTACGCCGCCGGACTCCGCCGCGTGGGCGGTGTGCGCACCGGCCCCCAGCGGTAACACAAGCGCCACCGCGGCAGCACACAGCGCTCTTCGCAAGCTGCGGAACATGTCGCTGCTTCCTCTCGGGAGGCGCGGGCCGGAACAGGTGGGAGCGCTCCCACATCCCGCACCTCCCATGGAAGTCAGGTCACGTGGACACGTCAAGCACTAGGGCCTGTCCGACGACTCCCGCGGGAATCGTCGGACAGGCCCTGAGGACGTCACCGGCTCAGCTTCTGGAACCTCCGCACCGCGAGCGGCAGGAAGATCGCCGTCAGAATCACCGGCCACACCCCCGCCATCAGCAGCGCATGCTGCTCGACCCAGGAGTCCCCGGCCACGGCCACGCTCGGCACCCCGAACAGCTCACGGGTGGCCGCGGCGGTGGAGGAGATCGGGTTCCAGGCCGCCACCCAGCCCAGCCAGTCGGGCATCAGCTGGGGCGCGACGAAGATGCTGGAGATCATCGTGAGCGGGAAGGCGACGGCGAACAGACCGCCCGCGGCCTCCGGGTTGGGCACCAGCAGGCCCAGCCACACCCCGATCCAGATCAGCGCGAACCGCAGCCACAGCAGCAGGCCGAAGGCGCCGAGGAAGCCGAAGCCGCCGTCCGGGCGCCAGCCCATCGCGAAGGCCGTCAGCATCATGATCGCCAACTCCGCGCAGGCGGCGAGCAGATCGGTGATCCCGCGCCCGGCGACCACCGCGGAGGAGGCCATCGGCATGGAGCGGAACCGGTCGATGACGCCCTTGGTGGAGTCGTAGACGACGAGTGTGGCGGTGTTGATGAAGCCGAACGCCATCGTCATCACGAACATGCCCGGCATCAGGAAGTCCTTGTAGTCCCCGCCGCCGGGCACCTTCATCGCGCTGCCGAAGACATAGCCGTAGAGCAGCACGGACAGGATCGGGAAGCCCAGCTGCCAGGCGATGTTGACCGGTTGGCGCTGGTAGTGGGTCAGGCCACGGCGGACGATGTTCCAGACGTCGGCGAGGGCCCAGTACAGGCGGCCGCGCGTGGCCGGGACGGTCAGGTCTACGGCGGTCATGCGACGGCCCCCTTCTTGGTCTTGTCGTTCCTGTCGTTCTCGTCGGTCTTCTCGGTGCGGTGTCCGGTCAGGCGCAGGAACACGTCGTCGAGGCTCGGCCTGCGCAGGCCGATGTCCTCCACCTGGACGCCCTCGTCCTGCAGGGTCCGCGCGACCTCGGTCAGCGCGGACACCCGGTCGACCACGGGCGCGTGCACCCGCAACTCGCCCTCCTCCGTCTCGGGTTCACCGTCCGAGACCCGGGCGACGACCTTCGCGACCCGCGCGAGGTCGGCCCCGTCGGCGACGACGACCTCGATACGGTCGCCGCCAACGAGGTTCTTCAGCCCGTCCGGGGTGTCGTCGGCGATGGCGCGGCCCTGGTCGATGACGGTGATGTGCGAGGCCAGCTTGTCGGCCTCCTCCAGGTACTGCGTGGTCAGCAGCACCGTCGTACCGCCCGCCACCAACGCCCGTACGGACTCCCATACTTCGCCCCGGCTGCGGGGGTCGAGTCCCGTCGTCGGCTCGTCGAGGAAGAGGACGGCCGGGGCGAGGATCATCGACGCGGCCAGGTCGAGGCGGCGCCGCATACCGCCGCTGTACTTGCCGACGCCCTTGTCAGCGGCGTCGGCCAGGTCGAACTGCTCCAGGAGCTCCGCGGCACGCAGCTTCGCCCGCCTGCCGCCCAGGTGGAAGAGACGGCCGAACATCTCCAGGTTCTGTCGGCCGGTGAGCACCTCGTCCACGGCCGCGTACTGCCCGGTGAGTCCGATGCGCGCCCGCACCTCGCGCGGCTGCCGGGCCACGTCGAGCCCGGCCACCGTCGCCCGGCCGCCGTCCAGCCTGATCAGCGTGGACAGGATGCGTACGGCGGTGGTCTTGCCGGCGCCGTTCGGTCCGAGCAGGCCGTGCACCGTGCCCTCGCGGACGGCCAGGTCGAAGCCGTCGAGGGCGCGCTTGTCGCCGTAGCGCTTCTCCAGGCCCTCGGCCCGGACCGCGTATCGGTCGTTCCCGCCGCTTCCCTCACTCATGGGGTCCCCCTTTCGGTAACTGAGTACACCGTACCCGATTGCGCGTACGCCGTACTCAGTTTTTTGCGGAGGACTTAAGCTGAACTGCATGACGAGCGGCAAGGGCGGCACCAGCGGTACCGGCAGCACGGAGACCAGCGGCAGCGGCGACATCGCCCGCACGCTGGAACTGCTGTGGGATACGGGCCGGCGCCCGAGCCGCGGGCCCAAGCCGACCCTCACCCTGGACCAGATCGTGGACGCGGCCGTCCGGGTCGCGGACGCCGAAGGGCTGGAGTCGGTGTCCATGCGCCGGGTCGCCGCCGAGCTGGGCACCGGCACGATGTCGCTGTACCGGTACGTCCCCGGCAAGGCGGAACTGCTCGATCTGATGCTGGACCGCGTCCAGCGTCCCTCCGAGAACCCGGCCGACCTCGGCGACGGCGGCTGGCGCTCGGCCCTGGAGGCCCTGGGCCGAGCGACCCTCGACCTCTACCGCCGCCACCCCTGGCTGCTCCAGGTCAACCAGTCCCGCCCGATCCTCGGTCCGAGCGCCCTGGACGGCATGGAGAAGGTGCTCGACCGCATCAAGCCGATGGGCCTGACCGACCGCGAGCTGGTCTCGGCGATCATCATGATCGACGGGTACGTCGTCGGGGCCGCGCGCACCCAGCTGTACCACCAGGAGGCGGAGCGCCGGACGGGCCTGACGGACGGGGAGTTCTGGCAGGCCCAGGCGCCGATGCTGGAGAAGATCATGGCCTCCGGCCGTTATCCCCTCCTCGCCTCCCTCGACGAGAACACCTGGAATCCCGACTTCGACCACTTCGAGTTCGGGCTGCAGCGGATCCTGGACGGGCTCGAGGTCTTCGTCACCCGGCGGTCGCAGCCATCGCCCCCGGCGCCGTAGCCGTTCACCTGCGGCGCACCAGCCGCCGGAACCCGAAGACGACGACGCAGGCGACGAGCACGGCGACGGCACCGACCTTGAGGTCGCCGGTCCGGCCGCTGTCACCGTCGCCGTCCCCGGAGGAGTCCGAACTCCCGCCGCCGGACGAGGAGTCGGCGGACCCGGCGGCCTCAGGAGCGTCCTTCGCCACGACGTTGCTGTTGGCCCCCTCGCTGCCGAGCATGATCTTGGTGCCGTCGGTGGAGTAGGAGACGGACTCCCCCTGGCCCAGCGGCACGCTGATGCGCTCCAGCCGCTTGAGCTTGCCGCCGTTCCAGTCGTAGGCGATGCCGCCGAAGTAGCCGCGTACGGCGAGGGTCTTGCCGTCCGGGGAGAAGGCGGCGTCGGTGGCCCACAAGTCGACGGGGGCGGCGGGCTTGAACACGTTCGTCCCCGAGGCGGAGAGCTCGGCCGGCCCCTCGTACAGGTGCCCGCCGTCCTCCTGCTTGTCGATGATGTAGACCCGCCCGGTCTTGGGGTGCACGACGAGCGACTCGGCGTCGCGGGTCCCGTCGGAGTACTTCACCACGTACTGCGTGGCCCGGATCGTCTGATCCTTGAGCGTCTTCGGCTCAGGCAGCCGGTAGACCCACACATAGGGCCACTCCACACCGTCGTTGTCACCGATGTCGCCGACCCAGATCTCGTTCCCCGGCCCCATGGAGATCGCCTCCACGTCGCGCGGGGTGCCGACCCCGGTCATGGTGATCGTCGCGACGGTCTCGCCGGTGCCGCTGTCGACGGCGTAGAGGTAGGCGCCCTCGTCCTGGTCGTTGTGCGTCCAGTAGATGCCCGGGTGCTGACGTGAGGCGGCCAGCCCGCTGGACTCGGTGATGCGCGGGTCCTTGATCGTGAAGTCCTCGTCGCCGTCGGCGGCGGAGGCAGGCAGGGCGCACGCGCCCGCGATCAGGAGTCCGGCGAGAAGGGCGATCGGTCGGCGCATGCCCCAAGCCTGCCATCCGGCCCGGCGATTCGGAGTCCGGGTCGGCAGCGGGGTGAACCGCTCCGGGAGTGTCAGGCTTCACACCTCACCTCCCCCTACCGACAGGTAGCGATCGTCCATCATGAGCGGATGCTCAGGTTCATGCCCGTCGGCGACTCCCAGACCATCGGCAGCGCCGGCGAACACACGTGGCGCTACCGCATGTGGCAGCACCTGCGTGAGACATACGGCGGCCCCTTCGCCCTCGTCGGCCCGCGCGAGACGCTGTACGACAAGGCGACGGACGCGCCGACGTCGTACGAGTACGCCACCGACTGCGACCCCGCCTTCCCCCGCGCCCACCTGGCCGGCTGGGGCGAGGGCTGGCTGCACATGGCCCCGCTGATCGGCGAGGCGGTGCGCTCGTGCCGGGCGAACGTCCTCCTGGTCTCCCTGGGCCTGATCGACCTGGGCTTCTACACGAACGCGGAGCAGACGGCGGAGAATGTACGGGGGTTCGTGGCCGAGGCGCGGTCGGCGAACCCGAAGGTACGGATGGCCGTGCTGCCGGTGATCCCGAACGTCCGCGCCGCATCGGACGCGCCCTTCGCGGCCGAGGTCACCCGCTTCAACGAACTGCTGGCCAAGACGGTGGCAGACCTGGACGAGCCACGCTCGCCCCTGCTCCTGGCGTCCCCTCCCCCGTCGTACGACATCCATCTCGACACCTACGACGGCACGCACCCGAACGCGAGCGGCGAGCACAAGATCGCGGGGGCCTTCGCGGAGGCGATGTATCAGGCGTGGGGGGTGGGGGCGCCCTATACGGGCGCCTGACACCATGACACAGCCGAGACCTCGCATCCGGCCCGAGCACGCGACGGAGACCCCTGTGAAGCGCACCCTCCACACCACTGCCGTTCTCACGCTCGGTGCCGCCCTGATCGCCGGCACCGCCGCTTGCCGCGCCGAGGACACCGCCAAGCCCGACCAGGTCGGAGTCGTGGAACAACTGCCCACGGACACGGACAAGACGCAGTCGAAGAAGAAGGCCCAGGAGTTCCGTTCCTGGGTCGAGAAGCACGGAAGCGCCCAGCAGAAGGACGCGGCCGGGCGGGTGAGCCGCATCATCGGCGAGTGGAACGAGCAGACGGGCGACGCCTACATCTCCACCGACATCAACGGGGGGAAGACCCAGGTGGAGAACCCCCAGTCGGCCGCCACCGCGATCGTCGAGGCGTTCGCCGACTGGAAGGACTCGGACGAGGGATACGCGTCGGTCTACGACGTCTTCGGCAACGCGATGATCACCAATTACAGGTTCTGAGCACACCAAGTACCAAGACGGTGACGGCGTTCGCGGACACCATGCAACGTCAGGCGTGGGCCACGGCTACCGCGACTGAGCGTCAATGGCTCGCACGAGGAACTCGGCACAGGGCTGAACGCCGGCCCGCAGGCTCGTCCAGTGCTCCACCTCCTCCCCCAGGTAGACGGCGCGGGCATGGGCGAGGACCGGCCGGTGCTCGGCGGGAGCCTTGGCAGGACCCAGTCGGCGGCCGCGTCCTTGGCGCGGATGGTCCCGGTGGCGAGGGTGGTCCAGATCCGGGCGAGGGTGAGCAGGACGTTGCGGGTGTCGGTGTCCAACTCGTCGAGCAGCTCCGGCACTCCGGCGGTGATCGCGCGCCTGAGGTCGTCCTGCGGAACGGGGTCGAGGACCTCGGCGGGTGGGGGGCCGTACAGCGGGGCGTCCCCGAGCAGCACCATCGTGAGGAGGGGCGCGAGGTCGGGGCTGGGCTCGGGGGCGGGGATGACGCCACGCTCGTAGTCGCCCCGCTGCCATTCGCCGTACAGGAAGTCGCAGGGCGGCGGGTAGCGCCAGGGACGTACGTCGTCCTGCACGACGACGATGAGCTCGACGGGGCGGGCGCCGTTCCCCCCGCCGGACATCTTGAGCAACTCTCCGAGCAGTTCCCGGCGTTCGTCCCCGGTCGGACTCCGGCGTACGACGACCAGGGCATCGACGTCACTGTGCGGACGGAGCCCGCCGAGGGTGGCGGAGCCATGGAGGTAGACGCCGAGGACGGTGGTGCCGATGGTGCGGCGGAGGAGGGCGAGGAGGGGCTGGGTGTCCGGGGTCGGCATATGAGCTTGATCTCCGTTGTCGTGGTCACCGTGCACATCGTTGTGACGCGCGGCTGTACCTGTCCGCGGGGAGCCCGGGAGAAGCGTCACGATGTCCCCGGTTCCGCGCTGGAGGCGTCCCACACCGCACCGAGGGACGGCCGGAACTGCGGCTCATTGTCCGAGCTACGCTTCCCTCACGTTGATCACAGAAGCGGGACGCGGAGAGCAGGTGCAGCCAATGAGGAAGGGCCGCTTGGGCATTTGGGTCGGTGGGGCACTGCTCGTGGGATGGCTCACCACCATTGTCGTCAGCATTAACAACGAGCCGCCCGGCGGGGCGTCGAACCTGAATGCCCTCGAAGAGCACACCATCACGGCGTTGCACACCCAGGACGCGGATGCATTGCAGCTGCTCTTCACCGAGGACAGCGTCGCCGACGAATACGCGGCGAACTATCTGAATCGCCTCGGCAAAACGGCCGCAAAAAATGCACGAGGAACTGTTAAAAAGTCCTCGGGCGCCAGCTTCATCGTGGTCGACGGCCCCGGAACCTGCACGGCCTGGCAGGTGGTCGAAACGGAAAAGCGCTGGTATCTCGACGGAACGCCGCCCGTGCTCAACACATTGTGCAGCCACAGTGAAAAGCGGCGATAGCGACTTGCGGGGAAAGATCACCCGTCAATAGCGTCGACTCCGACCGAGCAACTCAATTGCAACTACGGGGAGTTGACGTGCTCAATCGCACGCGTACCGCCATCATGGCCGGAGCCTGTCTGGTCGGAGCCCTGGCCATGTCGCCACCCGCATACGCATCGGGCAGCGGCTGCACCGGAAATGCGGGCAGCAGCGGATCCAAGTGCATATACGTCACGGGCACCAAGCTCAAGGTGAAGACCGTCAAGACCACCCTCACCAAGAACCACGCCGACGACTGCGGCAAGGCCACCATCACCATCGGCTCCTGGAAGAAGACCAGCGGCAGGATCTGCGAGGCCCGCAGCTTCTCCTGGGGCCCCATCACGGTCAACAAGTCCTTCAAGGACGGCACCAAGGCGTGCGCCAGCTGGTCCAACTACCCGCGGGGCAAGGCCTGCGTGACCATCCACGACTGATCCGAAAACAGAAACAGAACAGGCACAACAGGGTGCGGGGCGGCCTCGACGGCCACCCCGCACCCCTGCGCCCTTCCGGCGCATCCCGCTCAGAACATCCCGTTGTCGTTCGCCGAGGTCTCCGGCACGTCCTGCAGCACGTCCCAGTGCTCGACGATCTTCCCGTTCCGCACCCGGAAGAGATCGACGACCGCCATGCCCCGCTCACCCGGCGCGTTCACATAGTGGCTGTGCACCGCCACCAGGTCGCCCTCGGCGATCACCCGCTTCGGCGTGACCGTCAGCCGCGGGAACGCCTCGAAGTAGCCGCCAAGCCCCGACTTCACACCCTCCACACCGTCGGCGATCGTCGGGTTGTGCTGGTGGTACTCGGAGCCCCAGTACCGGTCGAGGGCGGACAGGTCCTTCTGGACGAGGAGTTGGTCGAAGGCCTGGGTGACCAGCTTCTTGTTGTACGCCGTGAGCCAGGCCGGCCCCGGCCGCTCGGTGCGCGGCCGACTCACCGTGGAGAACATGTCGTTGCCGTTGGCGGAGCCCTCCGGCACGTTCTGCCCCGCGTCCCAGTGCTCGGCGATCTTCCCGCCCTGGAAGCGGAAGATGTCGAACACGGCCTGACCGCGGGTGCCCGGCGTCATGATCACGTTGGAGTGGACCAGCACGAGGTCACCTTCGGAGATGACCCGCTTGATGTCGTACCGGGCGTCCGGGAACTGCTGGTGGACGGACGTGCCCAGGTTCTTCAGCGTCTCGGCACCGTCGGGTGCGAGCGGGTTGTGCTGGATGTAGTCCGGCCGCACGAACCGGTCCACGACCTCGGTGTCGCCCCGCTCGAACACGCCCTTGAGGACGCGGACGGCGACGGCCTTCTGGTAGCCGAGGCGCGCGGAGTCCGAGTAGCCGGCGAAGGAAGCGGCGGAAGCGGGCGCGGAGGCGACGGCCGGCACGGCGGCGGCACCGAGCAGGGCGGCCGAGGCAAGTACCGCGACGAAGGCCCTGCGGGCAGGGGAGGTGGGGGTCACGACGCTCTCTCTCCAAAGCTATTGAAAGTTCAAGCTAGTGCTAACTAGAGGAAAGCACTTACCATCGGTTAGTGTCAAGATCGCTTGCATAGAGCGCACTCCAAGCCGTTGGCTGAGTGGTCATGAAGTACACGCAACTCGGACGCACGGGACTCAAGGTCAGCCGACTCGTCCTCGGCACCATGAACTTCGGTCCGCAGACCGACGAAGCGGACAGTCACGCGATCATGGACGCGGCGCTGGACGCGGGCATCAACTTCTTCGACACGGCGAACGTGTACGGCTGGGGCGAGAACAAGGGCCGTACCGAAAGCATCATCGGCAACTGGTTCGCCAAGGGCGGCGAGCGGCGCGACAAGGTCGTCCTCGCCACCAAGGTGTACGGCAACATGGGCGCGGACGGCGAGGCGTGGCCCAACCACGACAAGCTGTCGGCGGTGAACATCCGGCGCGCGGTCGACGCCTCGCTCAAGCGGCTGCAGACCGACTACATCGACCTCTACCAGTTCCACCACATCGACCGCGCCACCGGCTTCGAGGAGATCTGGCAGGCGATCGACGTCCTCGTCCAGCAGGGCAAGATCCTGTACGTCGGCTCCTCCAACTTCCCCGGGTACAAGATCGCCCAGGCCAACGAGATCGCCGCCCGGCGCGGCGGCACCATCGGCCTCGTCAGCGAGCAGTGCCTCTACAACCTCTACGAGCGCCGCGCCGAGATGGAGATCATCCCGGCCGCGCAGGACTACGGCCTCGGCGTCATCCCGTGGTCGCCACTGCACGGCGGCATGCTGGGCGGCGTCATCAAGAAGGAGGTCCAGGGCGGCCGACGCACCTCGGGCCGGACCGCGGAGGCCCTCAAGGACCCCGCCGTACGCGCGCAGATCCAGTCGTACGAGGACCTGCTCGACAAGCATGGGATCGAGCCCGGCGAAGCCGCCCTGGCCTGGCTGCTCACCCGACCCGGGGTCACCGGCCCGATCGTCGGCCCCCGTACCGCCGACCAGCTCGACTCCGCGCTGCGGGCGGCGGAGCTGGAGCTGAGCGAGGAACTGCTGGCGGGTCTGGACGAGGTGTTCCCGGGGCCGGGTCCCTCGCCGGAGGCGTTCGCCTGGTGACGCCGTAGCGGCAGTGCCCTCAAGGGCCGCGGGGCGGAGTCGATGTGCGGCTCCGCCCCGCGGGCGCGATCCGCCACGCACGGGCCGCACCCGACGAACGACGAGCGGTTCCCGGCGCCGCCTACCTACCTACCGAGCGCCGCAGCCAACGCCACCACAACGAACATCAAGACAAGCGCACCGGCCATGATCCGGTTCCGGGTTTTCGGGTCCACGCCACCGAGCCTAACCGGCCCCCGCGAGCGGCCAGCGGGCGACCGCCTCGTACCGGGGCTGCTCACCCGCCACCCCCGACTTCGGCAGGTTGCTGCGCACCAGCACCAGCTCGTCCACCGTCCACGTACGGCTCGTGAACGTGTCGAGGGCCGCGACATACGGCCGTACGTCCACCGCCGACCGGCTCCTCGCCACCGTCAGGTGGGCCTTGTACCGCCGGTGCTCCCCCATCGGCACCCCGGCCTTGCGCGCGGCCGCCTCACTGCGGTCCGCCAGCAGCCGCAGCGTCGCCAGGTCCCCCTCCGCGCCCGCCCACAGGGCCCGCCCGTGCCCGAACTGCCCGCCGCGGCTGAGCGCCAGCGGGAAGGGTGGCGTGCGGTGCGCGACGCGCTCCAGGCGGGCCGACAGGTCGGGTACGAGGTCGTCGTCGACCTCGCCGTAGAAGGCGAGCGTGAAGTGCCAGCCGGGGCGGCCGGTCCAGCGCAGCCCGTCCGCGCCGGGCAGCTTCTTCAACTCGGCCACTTCCGCGGCCAGTTCATCGGTGACGTCCTGCGGCGGCAGCACGGCGGCGAAGAGTCTCATGGGATCCAGCCTGGCACCATGGCGGCATGGAGATCACCATCAGAGAAGGCGGGCCCGACGACCTCCCCGCGATACTCGGCATGCTCGACAGCGGTGTGGAGTGGCTGGTCTCGCAGGGGCGCCCGGGTCAGTGGGGGACGGAGCCGCTGTCCAGGAACCCGAAGGTGGCGGAGTCGGTCACCCGGGACATGGACGAGGGCAGCGCTTTCATCGCCGAGGTCGACGGCGTGCCGGCCGCCGCCCTCACCCTCACCGACGCACCCGGCGCCTACCTGGCCCATCTCCCGCCGCCCGGCGAGCCCGAGCGCTACATCCACTGGCTCACCTCCGACCGCCGCTTCCAGGGACACGGCGTGGGCGGCGCCCTGCTCGCGCACGCCGTCGAGGAGACCCGGCGCGCGGGCGTCTCGCTGCTGCGGGTGGACTGCTACGCGGGCGACGACGGCGGGCTCATCCGCTACTACGAGCGCCACGGGTTCGTCCGCACCGAGACCTACGTGGGCAAGGACGACTGGCCGGGGCAGGTGCTGGCGCGGAGGGTCTAGCTCCCTCGGGACGGGAGCGTGACCATCGCCACACGTGACACGGTCACCGTGCGTATCGTTGTACTGCGCGACTGCCCGTGACCGAGCGGTGGCCGGGGAGGAGCGCCACGATGACCGTCCTTGACGACAGGATCGAGATGGCCGAAGAGTGCAGTGAGCTGACTCTGGACGTCATGTTCGAGTGGCTCGAGAAGATGCCCATCCCCGAGGGAACGAAGGTAGAGATCGTCGGGGGGAACATCTTCATGTCACCGCAGCGGCAGACCCACTGGGAGATCATCTTCGACATCGCGGAGCAGCTGCGTGCTCAATACCCGCGCAAGCGATTGGCGTCGGACGTGCGGATCGACTTCCCCGGCCATCTGAACGGCTTCGCCTGTGATGTGGCGGCCATGGCCGAGCAGTCCGTGAAGGACAGCAGAGGCCGTTGGCGCTATCAAGACGTCGAGTTCGTGGCCGAGGTCATCTCCAAGGACGCGGCCGCCAACGACCACGGGCCGAAGAAGGACACCTACGCCTCGGCCGAAGTGCCGGTGTACTTGATCGTGGACCCGTACGCCGGAGAGTGGCATCTGCACACCCTGCCGAAGGACGGCAAGTATCACAGCGACGTCAGCTTCTCCTTCGGAGAGGACATCGACCTGACGGGCACTGCGGTCGGCCTCGTCCTCAAGACCGACGAGTTCCCCCGCGACTGACGACCCGGACGCCTCCTCCTACGCCACCGTCGCCAGCTCTTCCCGCCGCTCCCGCGGCACGAACCGCACCTGCGGGTGGCCGCGGTTCCAGCCCACCGACAGCCGCAGGCCGCCGACCCTGGCCAGGACCAGGGCGATGGTGACGGCCGCGGCGGCGGTGATGGCGCCGCCCACCGCCAGGCCCGCCCGGACGCCGTACGCGTCCGTGATCCAGCCGGCGATCGGCGCGCCCAGCGGCGCGCCGCCCATGAACACCATCATGTACAGGGCCATCACCCGGCCCCGCATGCTCGGGTCGGTGGACATCTGGATGCTGCTGTTGGCGGTGACGTTGACCGTCATGCCAAACATGCCGATGGGGACCATGAGCAGCGCGAACAGCCACAGTGAGGGCGCGAACGCGGCCACGATCTCCATCGCCCCGAAGGCCACCGCCCCCGCGATCAGCACCCGCATCCGGGCCGTACCGCGCCGGGCCGCGAGCAGGGCGCCCGCCAGGGAGCCCACCGCCATCAGCGTGTTGAAGAGGCTGTAGGAGCCGGCGCCCGCGCGGAAGACGTCGTCGGCGAAGGCCGACAGATAGACGGGGAAGTTGAAGCCGAAGGTGGAGACGAACCCGGCGAGGGCGATGGTCCAGATCAGCTCCGGGCGCCCGGCGACATACCGCAGCCCCTCACGCAGCTGCCCCTTGCCACGCGGGGCCCGCTCGACGACGTACAGCTCACGCGCCCGCATCAGCAGCAGACCGGCGATGGGCGCGACGAAGGAGAGGCCGTTGAAGAGGAACGCCCAGCCCGTGCCGACGCCGGTGATCATCAGGCCGGCGACGGCGGGGCCGACCAGGCGGGCGGACTGGAAGTTCGCCGAGTTGAGGCTGACCGCGTTCTGCAGCTGGTCGGGGCCGACCATCTCGGAGACGAAGGACTGGCGGGCCGGGTTGTCGACGACCGTGGCGAGGCCCACGGCGAAGGCGGCGAGGTAGACGTGCCAGACCTGGACGTGTCCGGTCAGGGTGAGGACGGCGAGCGCGATGCCGGTGAGGGCCATCGACGTCTGGGTGACGAGCAGCGTGCGGCGCCTCGGCAGCCGGTCGACGAGGACGCCGCCGTAGAGGCCGAAGAGCAGCATCGGCAGGAACTGCAGGGCCGTGGTGATGCCGACGGCGGTGGCGGAGCCGGTGAGGCTGAGCACCAGCCAGTCCTGGGCGATGCGCTGCATCCAGGTGCCGGTGTTGGAGACGACCTGGCCGACGAAGAACAGGCGGTAGTTCCTGACCTTCAGCGAGCTGAACATCGAGGAACGGCGCTTGGGGACGGGCGGGGAGTTGTGGGTGGTCGGTGCGGGGGCGGAGTCTGCTCCGGATCCCGTACTCAAAAGGGTTCGCCTCCTCGGTATGGCTTACAGGTGTGCGAGCTTCTCCAGCACGGGGGCGGCGGCGCGCAGTTTCGCCCACTCGTCCTCGTCGAGGCCCTCGACCAGGGCGGCCAGGAAGGCGTTGCGCTTGCGGCGGCTCTCCTCGAGCATCGCCTCGGCCTGCTCGGTCTTCGTGACGACCTTCTGGCGCCGGTCCTCCGGGTGCGGCTCCAGACGGACCAGTCCCTTGGACTCCAGCAGGGCGACGATGCGGGTCATCGACGGCGGCTGGACGTGCTCCTTGCGGGCCAGCTCACCGGGGGTGGCCTTGCCGCAGAGGGAGAGGGTGCCCAGCACCGACATCTCGGTGGGGCTCAGCGACTCGTCGACCCGCTGATGCTTGAGCCGGCGTGACAGCCGCATCACGGCGGAGCGCAGAGAGTTCACGGCGGCAGCGTCGTCGCCATGGGTAAGGTCCGACATGTTCTTTAGAGTAACTCATTACCCTGGCTAAGGACCACCCGTAAACGTCGAGGACACGCATCGATGCCCGTGACCCTGGCCACTGAATCGAGACATCACTCGTATGGGTGATCCAGTGGCGGAACGTGACACACCGCACCGAAGAGTGCCGCGACCCTCGTGTTCATGGGGACCAGCGTGCTCAGCCTGCGGATAGACCATGAGCTGCTCGAACGGCTCCGGGACCACGCCGCGAAAAGAGGAATGAGCGTCCAGGACTACGTCGTCCGGACGCTCATCCGCGATGACTTCGACGAGCGGTTCCAGACCGCCGTGGAGGAGACCGAGAAGTTCTACGGCCTCACGTGAGGCGGCTCGGGCGAGGCGGCTCGGGCGAGGCGCTTACGTGAGACCCAGCGCCGGCATCAGGTAGTAGAACCCGAACACCGCCGCCACGGCATACATGGCGACCGGCACCTCACGGCCCCGCCCGGCCGCCAGGCGCAGCACCGCGAAGGTGATGAAGCCCATGCCGATGCCGTTGGTGATCGAGTAGGTGAACGGCATCATCACCATGGTCACGAAGGCCGGGATCGCGACCGTGTAGTCGGCCCAGTCGATCTCCTTGACGGAGTTCGCCAGGATCAGGAAGCCGACCGCGAGCAGGGCCGGGGTGGCCGCCTGGGACGGGACCATCGTGGCCACGGGGGTCAGGAACAGCGCCACACCGAACAGGGCGCCGGTGACGACGTTCGCGAATCCGGTACGGGCGCCCTCGCCGACGCCGGCCGTGGACTCCACGAAGGCCGTGGTGGCCGAGGAGGAGCTGGCGCCGCCCGCGGCGACGGCGAGGCCGTCGACGAAGAGGACCTTGTTGATGCCGGGCATCTGGCCCTGGGCGTCCGTCAGCTTCGCCTCGTCGCTGACGCCCATGATCGTGCCCATGGCGTCGAAGAAGCAGGACAGGAGCACCGTGAAGACGAAGAGGACGCCGGTCAGCGCGCCGACCTTCTCGAAGCCGCCGAACAGGCTGACCTGGCCGATCAGGCCGAAGTCGGGGCCGGCGACCGGATTCCCGGGCCACTTCGGGGTCGTCAGGCCCCAGGACGGCACGTTCGCGACGGCCTCGATGACGACGGCGAGCACGGTCATCGCGACGATCGAGATGAGGATCGCGCCGGAGACCTTGCGCACGATGAGCGCGAGGGTGAGCAGGACGCCGAGGATGAACACCAGGACCGGCCAGCCGTTGAGGTGACCGTCGCCGCCGAGCTGGAGGGGCACGGTCGTCCGGGCGACGTCCGGGATGCGGGAGACGAATCCGGCGTCGACGAGGCCGATCAGCATGATGAACAGGCCGATGCCGATGGAGATGGCCTTGCGCAGGCTGTAGGGCACGGCGTTCATGACGCGCTCGCGCAGACCGGTGGCGACCAGCAGCATGACCACGAAACCGGCGAGCACCACCATGCCCATGGCGTCCGGCCAGGACATCCGGGGCGCCAGCTGGAGCGCGACCACCGAGTTCACACCCAGACCGGCGGCCAGCGCGATCGGCACGTTGCCGATGACGCCCATGAGGAGCGTGGTGAACGCCGCCGTCACGGCCGTCGCCGTCACCAGCTGTCCGTTGTCCAGCTGGTGGCCGTACATGTCCTTCGCGCTGCCGAGGATGATCGGGTTCAGCACGATGATGTAGGCCATCGCGAAGAAGGTGGCGAAGCCGCCGCGGATTTCACGGGGCAGGGTGCTGCCGCGTTCGGAGATCTTGAAGAAGCGGTCGAGTGCGCCGTACGCGGGGCCGGCTCCCGGCTGTTCAGGGGCGGGGACCTTGGCGGGGGCCGAGGAGGGCATGTGTTCGGTGTTTCCTACGAAGAGAAGTGGTCAGACACAAACCGTTTCAGTATGAACATATAAGCGCGACATCGGCCATCTCCGCGCGTAGACCCAATCGCCTCGTAAGCTGTGCCCCATGGCGAAGTGGACCCCCAAGCACGAGGCGCCGGAGCCCCTGGAGGGCCCCGTGGTCGCCACCATCACCGGCGGCACGATCCTCTGGTTCGCCCTCTTCGTCGTCCAGCTGCCCTTCTACGGCTGGTTCGCCGACCACCACCTGACCAAGTGGGTGTGGACCTGCCTGGCCGGCGGCGGCCTCGGACTCATCGGCATCTGGTACGTCCGCAGGCGCGACGCGGCGATCAAGAGGGCGGCGGCACTGGAGGAGGCCGACGCCACCAAGGCCCCCGCCACCGACTGAGGGCGTACAACCACGGCACCACATCGGGCCGTTCCGGTCCTCCCCAAGTCGGAACTTCCGCCCACTCGGCGGGTGAAGCCGTAAATCCGCACGTACCGTCGAATGCATGACGCATACCGACGCGGGCGCCGAAGTGGACACCCCGGTGCATCCCGCCTCCGTCACGGTGGCGACAGGTGGGCTGACCGCGGCCGAGGTGGCCGAGCGGGTGGCGCGAGGGCAGGTCAACGACGTGCCGGTGCGCAGCAGCCGGTCCATGGCCGACATCGTCCGCGCCAACGTCTTCACCCGGTTCAACGCGATCATCGGCGTGCTCTGGGTGATCATGCTGTGTGTCGCGCCGATCCAGGACAGCCTGTTCGGCTTCGTGATCCTGGCCAACACCGGCATCGGGATCATCCAGGAGTGGCGGGCGAAGAAAACCCTCGACTCGCTCGCCGTGATCGGTGAGGCGCGGCCCACCGTCCGGCGGGACGGGGCCGCCGCCGAGGTCAGCACCTCGGAGATCGTGCTGGACGACCTGATAGAGATCGGGCCGGGGGACAAGGCCGTCGTGGACGGGGTGTGCGTCGAGGCCGACGGGCTGGAGATCGACGAGTCGCTGCTGACCGGGGAGGCGGACCCCGTCGTCAAACGGCCGGGGGACCAGGTGCTGTCCGGCAGCTTCGTCGTCGCCGGGGGCGGCGCCTTCCAGGCCACCAAGGTCGGCCGCGAGGCCTACGCCGCCCAGCTCGCCGAGGAGGCCTCGCGCTTCACCCTCGTCCACTCCGAGCTGCGCTCCGGCATCTCCACCATCCTCAAGTACGTGACCTGGATGATGGTCCCGGCCGCGATCGGCCTGATCATCACCCAGCTGGCCGTGAAGGACAGGGACCTCGACGACTCGCTCGCCCGGACCGTCGGCGGCATCGTCCCCATGGTCCCGGAGGGGCTCGTCCTCCTCACCTCGGTCGCCTTCGCCATCGGCGTGATCCGGCTCGGCCGCAAACAGTGCCTGGTGCAGGAACTCCCCGCCATCGAGGGCCTGGCCCGCGTCGACACCGTCTGCCTCGACAAGACCGGAACCCTCACCGAGGGCGGCATGGACGTCACCGAGCTGCGCCCGCTGAACGGCAGCGACGAGGAGTACATACGGAAGGTGCTGGGCGCCCTGGGCGAGTCCGACCCCCGTCCGAACGCCTCCCTCCAGGCCGTCATCGACGCCTACCCCGACGCCGAGGACTGGCGCTGCACCGAGTCCCTGCCCTTCTCCTCCGCCCGCAAGTACAGCGGCGCCACCTTCAGCGAGGGCAACGGCGAGGCCAGCACCTGGCTGCTGGGCGCCCCCGACGTGCTCCTGGCCGCCGACGACCCGGCCCTGGCCGAAACCGACCGGCTGAACGAACAGGGCCTACGGGTCCTGCTGCTCGCCCGCGCCGGCCGCGACCTCGACGATCCCGAGGTGGCGGAGGGAGCCAAGCCCGCCGCCCTCGTCGTACTGGAACAGCGGCTGCGGCCCGACGCCGCCGACACCCTGCGCTACTTCGCCGAGCAGAACGTCCGCGCCAAAGTGATCTCCGGTGACAACGCCGTGTCCGTGGGCGCGGTCGCGAGCAAGCTCGGGCTGACCGGTACGACGGTCGACGCCCGCCGGCTCCCCCAGGATCGGGACGCGATGGCGACGGCCCTCGACGACGGCACGGTGTTCGGGCGGGTCACCCCGCAGCAGAAGCGGGACATGGTCGGCGCGCTCCAGTCCCACGGGCACACCGTCGCCATGACCGGCGACGGGGTGAACGACGTCCTCGCCCTGAAGGACGCCGACATCGGCGTGGCGATGGGCTCGGGCTCGGAGGCGACCCGGGCGGTCGCCCAGATCGTGCTGCTCAACAACAGCTTCGCGACGCTGCCGTCGGTGGTCGCGGAGGGGCGTCGGGTCATCGGCAACATCACGCGCGTCGCGACCCTGTTCCTCGTCAAGACGGTCTACTCGGTGCTGCTCGCGCTGATGGTGGTGTTCTGGCAGGTGGAGTACCCCTTCCTGCCCCGCCATCTGACCCTGCTCTCCACCCTCACCATCGGCGTCCCGGCGTTCTTCCTGGCCCTCGCGCCCAACAAGGAACGCGCGAAACCCCATTTCGTACGGCGCGTGATGCGGTACTCGATCCCCGGCGGACTGGTGGCCGCGGTGGCGACCTTCGCGACGTATCTGATCGCCCGTCACTATTACCGCGGGGACGGCGCGTTGGACGCGGAGACCAGCGTGGCGACGCTGACGCTGTTCCTGATCTCGATGTGGGTGCTGGCGATCATCGCCCGGCCGTACACCTGGTGGCGTCTGGCGCTGGTGGCCTCGATGGGCCTCGGGTTCCTGCTGGTGATGGTGGTGCCGTGGCTGCAGGAGTTCTTCGCGCTGCGGCTGGTCGGGGTGACGATGCCGTGGATCGCGGTGGGGGTGGCGGCGGTGGCGGCGGTCGCCCTGGAGTTCACGTGGAAGTGGGTCGACCGCCGCTTTCCGGCGTAGCCGGAGTACCTCGCGCCAGTCGGTCAGGGGCTCCTAAGCTGAGACGGTCGATCATGCAGACGTCTCAGCGGCACGGGAGTACCGAACCATGTGGAGCTGGCTCCAGGACCTCCTCAGCGAACTGTTCGAGGCGGTCCAGGGATTCATCCTGGTCCTCCTGTGGCTCCTCTGGTGGATCGGCGGTCCGGGGCTGACCGCCATCGTGTGGAGCGAGGGCGACAAGCGCCTCGCGGTCGGGTTCCTGGCGGCTTGGTCGATCGTCACCGTTCTGTACTTCACGGTGTCCCGGCTGATCCGCCGCGCCCGGCGCGCTTGAGCCCCCGCTCCGATCCTCTCAACGCCCTGAGGCGTTGCTTTACTGCACGTCGACGAAGTCACCCGTGGCGGTGGCCGCCGGGGTCGTCGTCGTGCCCGCGAAGGTGTAGCGGAAGTAGCCGTCCTCGGTGGCCTTGAGCGTGGTCTTCAGGTCGCCCGTGGAGTTGGTCTTGATGGTCTTCACCGTGGTGTAGGTGCTGCTGTTCTTCTTGCGGAACTGCAGGTTCACCGGCTGCTCGACGTAGCCGTTGTACGTGCCGCGGTCCCAGTTGGCGCGGGACAGCTTGCCGGTGACGGTGAGGGTCTTGCCCTTCTTCACCGGCTCCGGCGAGGCGTTCACCGTCAGCTTGGAGAAGCGCTGCATC
The DNA here is from genome assembly GCF_044764885.1 of Streptomyces sp. NPDC093591. Classification (NCBI taxonomy): domain Bacteria; kingdom Bacillati; phylum Actinomycetota; class Actinomycetes; order Kitasatosporales; family Streptomycetaceae; genus Streptomyces; species Streptomyces sp. NPDC093591. Next base: position 223,057 of record NZ_JBIWIY010000020.1, on the reverse strand, counting down.
AGCGTGGTGCCCAGGCCGCTCTGGCTCTTGTAACCGACCTTGGTGATGTCGAAGGTCTCGCCCTCCGGGTCCTGGCCGTTGAAGGCGGTGGCCTCGGCCGCGGCGCGCCACGTCCCGGCGTCCGAGTTGATCAGCTCGTGGCTGCCCGGGTAGACGTCGATGGTGCCCTTGCAGTTGGCGGTGGTCGCCGAGGTCGCGGTGCACTTGGCCGGCTTGTTGCCGTAGAGCATGTTGTCCGGCGCGGTGGCGGAGCCCCGGTAGACGATGGGGTCGGTGATGAAGTCGGCGGCGGCGATGTTGACCTCCGCGCCGTGGGTCAGCGTGTACGTCACCGTGGCCGCGACGTGGTTGGTCGTGCCGACCTTGATCGCCTTGGCGATCTTGAAGTTGGAGAAGGTGACGTTCAGGGCGTACGGCTTGCCCTCCTCGGCCGCGGCCCTGCCGGACTCGGCGTGCGCGGCCTGGCGGATCTTCGCGACGTCCGCGCGCTGAGCGGTGGCGGAGTCGCCGGCCTGCGCGGCCGGAACGGCGAGGGCGGAGAGGGCCAGGGCGCCGGAGACGGCGGCCACGGTGGCTCTGATGCGCATGCGTTCCCCTGGTACGGAAAGGGGCCCCGCTGGTCGTCGTTCCGGTGCACTGCCGGTCACGTCGGGGCCCGAGTGATCGTGGGGCCTGTTGACCCATGTGATCAGATAGGCGACGGGGGTCGCCGGTTGTGCGGCAGGTACGGAATCTTCGTGAGCTTCGTCACGAACTCCCGGCGGTGGCCGGGAAGTTCGCGACGCATGCCCTATTTCGTTACTGCTGTCCTACTGTCCTGCCGCCTACTGCACGTCGACGTAGTCACCCGTGGCGCTGACCGCCGGGGTGGTCGAGGTGCCCTCGAAGCGGTAGCGGAAGTAGCCGTCCGTGGACGCGGTGACCGTGGTCTTCAGGTCGCCGTAGGTGTTCGTCTTGATGGTCTTCAGCGTGGTGTAGGTGCTGGTGCCCTTCTTGCGGAACTGCAGCTTCACCGGCTGGGTGGAGTAGCCCGCGTACTTGTGGGTCTCCCAGTTGGCGCGGGACAGCTTGCCGGTGACCGTGATGGTCTTGCCCTTCTTCACCGGCTCCGGCGAGGCGTTCACCGTCAGCTTGGAGTACCGCTGCAGCTTGGTGCTGCCCAGGCCGTCCTGCATGGCGAAACCGACCTTGCTCCAGTCGATGTCCTCGGAGTCCGGGTCCTGGTCGTTCCAGTCGATCGCGTAGCCGCCGGCCTTCCACGTGGTGGCGTCGGCGTTGACCAGCTCGAAGTCCGGGTAGACGTCGATGGTGCCCTTGCAGGTGTCGGTGGTCGACGAGGTGGGGGTGCAGACCGGCCAGTCGTCGCCGTAGAGGACCTTCGTCGCTTCCTCGTACGTGGCGCCGCGGTAGATCTCGACGTCGAGCATCAGGTCGGCGGCGTTGAGGTCCATACCCGCCTCGTGGGTGACCGTGTAGGTCACCGGGACGGTCACCTGGTTGCTGATGCCGGCGACGATCGGCTTGCCGCTGTTGATCTTCACGTTGGAGAAGGAGAGGTCCAGGGCGTACGGCGTGCCCGTGTCCTCGGCGGCGAAGGTGCTGCGGGCGGCGCCGTCGGCGTCAGCCTGACGCGCGGCCTGCACGGCCGCCCGGGCGTCGTCCTTGCTGTACGACGGCGCGTCGGCGGCCTGCGAGGCCGGCACAGCGAGGGCGGAGAGGGCCAGGGCGCCGGAGACGGCGGCCACGGTGGCACGAATGCGCATGCGATCTCCATAGGGAGAAAGGGGCCCCAGCGGGGGTCGTTCCCAACGGCTCGTCGTCTCGCGGGGCCCAAGTGATCAAGGAGTCTGTTGACTCGCATGATCAGATTCGCGAAGGGCACGAATGGTTGTACGGCCGGTGAAGAATTTGTGCGGGCACTTCCTCACCGGCCGGGGCCGCCCGGACGGCTCAGTCGAACCAGCGGTCGCGGGCCAGTTCCGCCGTCCTGGACGGGTCCTCCAGCAGGGCGGCGACCTCGAACCGCCGCGGCCACTGCCCCGCAGCCCACGCGAGCCCGGCCGCGACACCCTCCAGGGTGGCCGCGTGCAGCACCCCGTCATCGGTGAGCCGCCAGTCGATCTCCACACCGTCGACGACGAGTTCCTCGTGCTCGACGTACGACTGCGGGGTCCGCGCGCCGAGCAGCACCCGTACCGACTCCGGTACGTCGTGCTCGGTGCCCTCGCTCGTGACCTCCCCGGTGACGGACTCGCTCAGCCGCCGCACCTGGAACAGCTCGGCCAGCTCGGCGGCTCGCGACGGCCGCACCGGCAGCAGCGGCACGCCCTCGGTGAAGGGCAGCAGATCGGGCGAGTCCACGACCACGGCGTCGGCCGCGTCGACGACCTCCACCCGCCCGTCCACGACGGCCCGCAGCTCGTCCGGCAGGGTCACCTGCTCGGGATCCAGGTCGGCAAGGGCGCCGTACAGGGCGTGCAGTTGGGGCGAGGCGACGGGGCGTTCCGGGTCGGCGAGCCGGTCGAGGAGCTCGGCGGCGCCGCCCGGCTCGTCGAGCAGCGCGGCGACGGACGTCCGCACGCCCAGCGCCCGCAGCACCTGCTCGTCCTCGAAGCCGGTCGCGTCCGCCTCGTCGTACAGGCCGCGCAGGAGCGGGTCGCCGCCGGAGGCCAGCAGGCCCGCCGGGCGGCGGCCGTCCAGCACCGGGTTGCCCCGCAGCCACCAGGCCGTGTACGGCCGTACGACCTCATGCGTGCCGTCGGGCAGCAGGATCCGCACCTGCTGGGTCAGCGCGTCCCGCAGGGGCGGCTGGGCGAGCAGGGCGAGAGCCTGCGGCCACTTGTCGTCGTCGATCAGGTCCAGATCGCGTACGGCGATCAGCTCGGTGGCGACCGGCGGTACGGGCGTGTCCGGGAACCGGTCCAGGATGTCCTCGCACCAGACGTCGACGGCGTCGAGCAGACCCGGGTCGTCGGGCTCGGCGAAATCCCCTTCGCGCGGCTCCAGTTCATCGGGGTCGAGGACGACGTCCGTGGCCCGGACGAGGGCGAAGTTGGCGAGGACACCGCAGGCGGCAAGGGGCTGCTCGCCCCACTTCTCGGCCAGCTCGGCGTCGACGGTGGCGAGTTCGTCCTCCCGCATGACCTGGGCGAAGGGGCTGCCGGGCAGGACGAGTTCACCGGCGGGCGCCAACTCCCCGTCCTCGTCGGGCAGGGCGAGGGCGCCGAGCCACGGCTCGTCACCGGGCTCCAGACCCGCGTCCCGCACGAGCGCGAGGACGGTGTCGGCCAGTTCCTCGGCGTCGGGCGCGTCCTCCTCCCAGCTCACGCCGCTGTCGTCGTCCAGGGAGGCGGCGACGGCGGCGCGCACCTGGGGCGTGGTGAGGACCGCGCGGGGCGTGGCCGGCAGGGCGCCGAGCTTCTCCAGGAGCGGGTGGGCGGCGTCCGGGTGGGCGACCTTGAGCCCGAGCCGGGCGAGGATCTCGGGGTCGACGGAGGCGCCGTCGGGGGTGGGGAGCAGGACCTGCCGGGGCCCGATGGTGGTGCGCCCGTCGGCGAGCGGCACGGGCAGGCCGGACAGGCGGTCCGGGTCGACCCCGGCGAGGCTGTCGTAGAGCCGCCGCCACCAGCCCGGGTCTTTCTCCAGCCCCGCGAGCCGGTCGATGGCGTCGGTGAGCGGGACACGGGCGACGCCCAGGGTCCGCAGCTCCACACGCCGTTCGAGCCCGGCGGGCAGCAGCGTGGGCAGCACCTCGGCCAGCACGCGCACCGTCTCGGCACCGGCGCCCTCGACGACCTCGGCGTCACGGGGCCGGAGCGACTCGGGCAACTCGTCCTCGTGCTCCCGCGGCCCGACAGCCGGCGGGAGGAAGGAGGTACGGGGCAGCCGCTCCAGGATCGCCTGGCGCAGGGCCCCGTCCAGCTCGCCCTTGCCGAGCGGGCCGGGCACGAGCCCGATGATGCCCTCGCTCACCGGGCGCCAGTCGGCGAGCAGTTCGGCGTAGGCGTCGGCCGCGCGCTGCACGAGGAAGTCGGTCAGCGGGCCGGGGGCGGCGTGGCGGCGGGTGGTGTCGAGGGGGAAGGAGGCGATGAGGAGGGCCGGGACACCGAGCGGCTCGTCACTCGGCGTCGGCGCGTGGACCACCGGAGCCGTGCGCGGCCGGTCGGGCGCGCTGTCGGCGGCGTTGACGGGGACGGCCCAGGTCAGCGACCAGTGGGGCCGCAGCCGCTCCTCGACCGGGCGGTCGGCGAGGAGGTCGGGCGTGAGCGCGCCGTGGGCGGTGGACGTACGCCAGTGGGTGACGCCGTCGATGCCGTCGCGGGAGTCCTCCACGACCGTGAAGGGTCCGTCGACCCGGCGGCGCAGCGTGCGCGGCTCGCCCTCCCCGACCTCGACCACGACCTCCTCCAGGCCGGGCAGGGCGAGGAGCAGCGCGTCGTCGACGGCGTGCAGCAGCCGCTCGGCGAGGTCGGCGGCGGCGGTGTCGCGCAGGGGGAGGATGACGGCGGTGTCGTACGGATCCGGGGCGGTGCCCTCGGCGGCGAACGGCAGCCGCAGGAGCGGCACATGACCGTCCCGCCGCCTGATCTCGTCCCCCAGTCCCGGGCTGTGCCGCGCGGTCTCCCGGGCCAGCTCCCGCGCCTCGGCGAGAGCCCACCGGATACCGCCGTGCCGCCCGACGACGGCGGGCTCGTCGGTGACGGCGAGGACGGCGGCGAAGCCGACACCGAACCGGCCGACGGAGCCCTGCTGGGGGTCCCGCTTGGCGGAAGCACGCAGGGTGGACAGCGACTCGACGCCGGCGGCGTCCAGCGGGGCGCCTGTGTTGGCGGCGATGAGAACGCCCTCACGGAGGGTGAGCCGAAGCCGTCCCGCCACCCCTGCCCTGGCCGCGGCGTCGGCGGCGTTCTGAGCGAGCTCGACGACCAGCCGGTCCCGGTACCCGCCGAGGACGAGATCCTCCTCGGCGTTGGCGTCCTCGCGGAAACGGGCGGGACTGGTGGCCCAGGCGTCCAGCACACCGCGGCGCAGACGGGCCGTACCGAAGGGGTCGGCGCCTTCGGCTGCGGGCCGCACGAACTTGCTCACGTTGACTCTCCTCATCGGCGTGATGATGAAGGTACCGCCGATGGGACGTGGGTGTGCTGCCCGCCCGTCCTGCTCCAGAACCTCGCTCGATGGACCCACTCCGTTGGCAGACGCACGGTCCGACTCCGTGGACGCGGATCCCGGATCCGGAGGCGACACGGCTGTCTCCCAACTCGCTTGCCGGGCAGGCGATTGACTGCCTAGCATCGCGTTCACAATCGCGAATCGAATGTTGTTCCAGTGCATCGGGGGGCCTGGCGTGACGTTGGTGATGGCGGTGGCGGCCGTCTGGGGCGTGCTGCAAGTGTTCGCGATCTCCTGGCCGACGCGTTCGGTGCGTCTGTCGACCGTGCTGCTGGCGCTGGCCGTGGGCGTGTACGGATGCGGTGCGGCGACGGCGTTGGTGCAGCTCGCCTACACCCGTCTCTACGCGGAGCAGTCGGGTCAGTCGCTGGTGACGGTGGTGAACACCACCAGCTACACGGTGGCTCCTTGGGCGGAGGAATTGCTCAAGGTTTCCCCGTTGCTGCTGGCGGGGCTGAGCCTGCGGGTTCGCCGTCAGTGGGGGCTGACCGACTTCGTGGTGGTGGGTACGGCTCTAGGGGCGGGCTTCGGGCTGCTGGAGGCGGTTCTCCGGTTCGGCCTGGACGCGGACCGGGCGATCGTCCGCGGGGAGGGCTGGATCATCCCCGACAGCCTGTCCCCACCCTATGTACCGGGCCTCGGGCAGGTGTTGACGTCCTGGCTTCCGGCGCCTTTCAGTCAACTGGCCATGGCCGGGCCTCCGGTCACGGAAACGTTCACGCACCTGGTGTGGACAGCCACGGCCGGCTTCGGGGCCGGGCTGCTGTGGCGCGCACACGGTTGGTGGCGTCTGCTGTCGGTACCCCCGGTCCTGACCGCCGCCGTCCATCACACGGTCAACAACTACGCGGTACGGGAACACTCCGACGGGACCAGGCAGTGGCTGGAATCCCTGGACGGGATGGCATGGGCGGCGCCGCTCGTGTGCCTGGCCATCGCCATGGTCGTCGACCTGCGCCGGCTCCACCGCGGCAAGCGCACCGTGCCCGGCGTACTGCTGGCGTCCGAACGCGCCGACGGCGACAGCCTGGGAGCGCTGCTGCGCTACGCGGCCTGGCGAATGCCGTGGAGCCTGCTGATCGTCCTGCGCTACGTCAGGCTGCGGCGCTCGTTGCTGTACGCCGCCGCGTCGACGCCGCCCGACGAGACCGGTGAGACCGGCGAACTGCGAGAGGTGGTCGCGGGGATCACCGCCCGAATGGACGCGACCGACAACCGCGACGCCTGGCGGGCACTGAACATCCGCGCCTGGCTGAAGGCGACCCGGGCGGCCCGCCGTTCTCGCGAACGGTGGCTCCTGCTGATCCCGTGCGTGCTCATGCTCCCCGCGCTGCTGTTCCTGGTCGTCGGTTCATTCACCTCCACCGCCGGTCTCCAGGAGTTCTTCAGTACCGGTTCGGGGCCGAAGATCCTCATGGGCTTCGGCATCGCCGCCCTGGCCTGGATCGCCTACCAGCTCACCACCCTGCTGCGCACCTGGCGGCAGATATCGGCACAGCCGCTGGGAGAACTGCTGGCGGCCCACCGCTTCCGCCTCGCAACCGCGCTCGGATCGGCGGTCACCGGCGCACTCCTGCTGTGGCGCGGGCTCGGCGACGCGGGACCCGACGGCAGAGCCGTCCGCACACTCCATCTGCTCGACGCCCTGAACGCCTTCCTGGTCTACCTCGGCTTCGCCCTCCTCCTTCTCTCCCTCCTCGCCCTGTTCCCTCCCGGAGGTCTCGCGCTCGCCGGAGGCGGAGCGGTCGGCGCCCTCACAGCCGAGGCCGCGCTCAACGCGGGCCTTCTCGGCACGGCCGGGCTCGTCCTCATGGGGCTGGGGGCCTCGAACGGATCCGGCGGGGACTACAACGCGTGGCCCAGGGACAAACGCAAGGGACGCCAAAAGCCGCAGCATCGTGCGGACGTTCGCGGAGATGAGGGCAAGAGCCTTGGCGGCAAGAGCAAGGCTCACACCATCGACAGGCACGTCGACAAGACGATCGCCGGCATGCGCAGGCGTCTGCGTGAAAACCCTAAGATTGATGCAGACTCACGCTATGTAAACGTCGATACGGCCCAACGCTTCACTGACAAGACCCTCACTGCCAAAGAGAACCAACGGAAGATATCTGACTGGCTGGCCGGGGGCGCGAAAGGAACACTGCGACTGGAAGCAGAGTTCACCGAAAACACCGGACTCCACCTAACTCGCTACAACTTCACCCATGGGCAACCTACGCAATGGGTGAGAGGTGTTCGCGTCATTCTCAAGGCTGACCCGACGGCACCGTCCGGATACCGCGTCCTCACCTCCTTCCCTCAGCCCTAACACGGTCACTTGGAGCAACTCATGAGTCAGGCACTTCCGCCAGAGCCACGATTCTACGAACTCAGCGACCTGCTGAAGGCATATGCGTACTCCGGCTTCACATTCACTGACACCGCAGAGACCCCGGGTCCTGGCCTGGCCTCGTATCTCAGGATCGCTGCCCGAGATCCCGCACGCGCCGAAACGGCCGTGCACCAAATTGAGGACCTGCTCTCTGTGGGACTCTTCTCAGAAGAGATCGCAGATGACGTGGAAGACCTACCGCACATCCGCCCCCCGATGGGCACCACCGTAGAAGACTGCCTACGCATCGCCAGGGACCACCTCAACCGGCTCCTGGAAGACCCGTCCCGCATTCCCCAGACGAACCCCCAGAACTCCTGGGAATGGAACGAGCGATTCCCCCAGCTGAGCCAGTTCCTCGGGGGCTACTTGCATCGGAATTACTCAGAGTTCCATGCCAGGCCCGAGGACGCCATCGACGAGTACGTCACCGAAGTCGATCCGGAAGACCGTACTCAGGCAGCACAGGAGATCACTGAGCTTCTGACGATGGTCTCGTCGGATCAGGAACTCGGCACGGCGGCCACGGCGTTGGGGCTCGACCTTCTGCCGCCGGAAGGGATGTCACTCCGGCAATGGCTGGAGCTGATCCGCCGGCGGATCACTGCCGGGGATCAGCCCTCGGACGCGTAAGTGACGAAGCAGCTCGCGCCGAGTGGCCGTCTACTCGGCGTCCAGCTGGTGGTCGGCCCAGACGTAGCTCGCGGGCAGCAGGTCGGTGATGAGAACGGTTCGGACGCGGTCGTCCTCGCCGACGATGACCTTGAGGGCGGGGAAGTAGTCGAGAAGGACCTGACGGCACCGGCCGCACGGGGGTACGACTCCCCGGTCGCGGTCGCCCACGGCGACGATCGTGTCCAGCTCGTAGGCACCCTGGGCGGCTGCCGTGCCGATGAGGACCAGCTCGGCGCAGGGGCCTCCGGTGAAGTGGTAGGCGTTCACCGCCGTGACGATCCGGCCGTCCTGGGCACGGGCCGCGGCCGCCATGGTGTGGCTGTCGCCCCGGCAGCGGGTGCGGGCGACGTGCGCCGCGGCCTGGATGAGTTCGTGGTCGACGGGATGGGCCTGCGTGGTCAACGGCGACGCCGGGACGCGTACGGCAGGAAGTCGGCCCAGGCTTGGGGGGTGAGGGCGAGGTGGGGGCCGTCGGTTTGCTTGGAGTCGCGGACGTGGATGGTGCGGGGGGCTACCGCGATCTCGACGCAGGACTCGCCGTTGGTGCCATCGCTGTAGCTGCTCTTGAACCACGCCAGCGCGGCCCCGCGGATCACGCCGAGTCCCCGGACGCGTAGGTGACGAAAGCGGACCATGCCTGCGGGGCGAGGGCGAGGCGGGGGCTGGAGTCGCGGTACTTGGAGTCACGGACGTGGACGGTTCGGGGGGCCACCGCGATCTCGACGCAGGAGTTGCCATCAGGGCCATCGCTGTAACTGCTCTTGAACCAGACCAGTTCGGAAGCGTCCCCGGCAGAGGCCTTGCGGATCATGTTTCTCCCAGCACTTGCTCGATGAAGGCCAGCGACTCCCCTGGCGTGAGAGCCTGCGCCCGGATGGTGCCATACCGCAGTTCAAGGATCCGTAGCTGTTTCGGATCGGAGGTTGGTCGGCCACTGAACCCACCGTCGGAACGCCCCACCGCAGTACCGTCGGCGAATTTCAGCACCTCGATCCTGCCTTCCATTCCAGGGTGGGCCCCTGAGCTCGTCGGCATCACCTGAAGTGTGACGTTACGCAACCGCGCCACCTCCAGCAGATGTTCGAGCTGCTGACGCCACACCATTGTGCCTCCAACCCGGCGGCGCAGCGTGGCCTCTTCCAAGACGAAGCTGAGAGCAGGAGCGGGAGTCCGTTCGAAGATCGCGAACTGGAATCCCACGGCTACCTGCGCCGCGAACGCCAGCGCACCCCCACCGGCCGCATCGTCACCCGCACGATCTCCTGCAACCAGCCCGGCCGCAGCCGCCGCCGGCCCGAGCACAGGCCGGCACCCCCGAAGAAGCGCGAGAAACGCACCTCCCCCAAGCCCCTCCCCGCCGTACCGCGCCCCGCCTACCCGGCCCCCACCCTCCTCCAGACGGCCACGGACCTCCTCACAGACCTCCGCCGCCACGACCCCCGCCTCCTCCTCTCCACCGGCGACACGACCCACCTCGCCCCCGGCGTCGCCGCCTGGCTGGAACGCGACATCACCCCCACCGCCGTACGCCACGCCCTGACCACGGACCTGCCGCCCGAGCCCTTGTGCCGCCCGGCAGCCCTCCTGGCCCACCGCCTCACCACCCAGCTACCGCCCCCACCCCCATTCCGCGCCCCAGCACCACCGCCGACCGCCCGGCATCCCTTCCAGACCTGCGACGACTGCAACCGCGCCTTCCGCGCACCGCTGCCCGGACGCTGCCGTGACTGCCGTATGCCCGATCACGTACAGGCCGCCTGAGGCTTCCCCCTACCCAACGAAAGGCCCGAAACCGCACCATGGTCAGCTCGTCCCACGAGGCGATGCACCGCATCTTCCAGGACTATCCGGGGCTCTTCTCCCGGGTCTCCAAGACGCTGGGCATCGACTTCGCCCCACCCACTTCGATCACGGTCCTGCCCAACGACCTCACCGAGACCAGCCCGGTCGAGCGCCGTGTGGACACGCTCCTGCGGCTGGAGACGGACGACGACGAGCCGTTACTCCTGGCGATCGAGGCGCAGGGCAAGAAGGACCCGAAGAAGCCCGCCAGTTGGGCGTACTACGCCTCGTACCTGCTCACGAAGTACCGACTGCAGCCCATGCTGCTGGTCGTCTGCCAGGACCGCGCCACCGCGGAATGGGCCGCGCGCCCGGTCCGCTTCGGCCCTCCCCAGTGGCCCCTGCTTATCCTGCGTCCGCTGGTCGCCGGACCGCACAACATGCCGGTGATCACCGATCCGGACGAAGTCCGCATGGACCTCGCGCTCGCCACACTGTCCGCGATCACACACGCCACTGATCCGCACATCGGTCCCATACTGAAAGCGATGACGTCCGTGCTGCAGGACACACCGGAAGCCGTCGCCGACCCGATCATCGAACTCATCGCACAAGGCCTGGGCAAGCACCCGGCCGCGCAACTGTGGAGGAAACTGGTGGCCGTGGACCTCTCTTTCTACAAGTCGTACATCTCCGAAGAAATCCGCGACGAGGGTCGAGCGCAACGAGCCTCCGAAGACATCCTGCGGATCCTGGACCGTCGCGGCATCAACATCTCGGACGACGACCGCCGGCGCATCATGTCCTGTGACGACCTGGACGTGCTGGGCCGCTGGTTCGACCGGGCCATCACGGCCGAGTCCACAACCGAGGTCTTCGCCGACTAGGCAACCCCATCCCAGACACAGGGCCCGGTCAGAACATGCCGGGCCCCTCGCCCAGGGCACGAGATTTCCGGCGAGCCCTACGAGTGCCCCAACTCCGCCGAGTCCTCGTCCGCCCCGACCAGCACCGACCCCGAATCCGCCGCCGGCCGCAGCGGGAACGGATCCACCCGGGTCTCGTCGATCACCGGCGGAGCCGGACGCGGCGGCTTGGGCATGACCGCGGCCTCGGAGTGGCCGCCGCAGCCGTACGTCAGGGACACGACGTGACCGTCGGCCGGGGAGAACTCGTTCGCGCAGACGCCGAAGGCCTGGCCGAGGGAGCCGCCGATGGGGGCCAGGAAGCCGCAGGTGACGCAGGACGCCGGGGCCGCCTGGGCCATGGGGGTCTTCGCGCCGTAAGCCTCCTCCCAGCGGTCCGCGGCGATATGCAGGCCGTAGCGGGACAGGACGCGGGCGCGGCGCATGCCCAGTTCCTCCGCCACCGCGGCGATGGAGCCACGGGAGGGGGCGACGAGAAGGTTCGCGGGGGCGCCGGCCGTGACCTCGGCGTCCTCCGCCTCCACCAGCTCCGCCATCTCCTCCGAGACGGCCGAGCTCGGCACCGGCTCGTCCTCGCCCGAGAAGCCGGGCTCCAGGCGGAGGTCCTCGGCGTCCGTGGGGAGCAGGTCGCCGGGGCCCATGTCGCCGGGGCGCAGGCGCTCGCTCCACGGCACCCATTCGGGGGCGAGGAGGGCGTCCGGGCCGGGCAGCAGGACCACTTCGTCCAGCGTCACGACCTTCGCGCGCGACGCCCTCGCCACCGTCACCGCCCAGCGCCAGCCGCGGTACCCGAGTTCCTTGCACTCGAAGAAGTGCGTGACAACGCGGTCGCCTTCGGAGAGCAGGCCCGCGTGCTCCCCCACCACGCCGGGCGCGGCGGCCTCCTCGGCTGCGGTGCGGGCGAGGTCGACCGCCTCGGCGCACAGACGGTCGGGGGTGCGGCTTCGCGTTGTCGCTGCGCTCACAGGTATCGCTTCTCTCCTACGCCGTCTCTCGGGTGCGGTGCCTTGAGGCGGTGGAGCGAACGGAGCGGACCTGTGGGCCGCGTCGACGTCCGCATCCGAATCGCGCTCGGGCGCACCTACGTCATCCATTGTGCGGGATGGCTGAGATACGCACGCTACCTGTTCGCGAGCGCTGGGCCTACACCGACGGCCCTTTCACCGCTGCGCGGCGGGTGCCGGAAGCGGGCCCGAGACCGGTCGGTCACCCACGGCCGATCCTAGTCCGTGCCCTCCATACGCGCCGTAACCGCACTACCCACCCCCATCTCGGGGCACTATTGCGTCGTGGCAACCGCGAAGCCGCCCCAAGGAGCCACCGGTGTCGGTGGGGCCAAGGGGGGCCGGAATCGAGGTGGCGGATCGGGCCGGAGGCGCGGCTCCTTCCGCTCGGTCGGCCGTGCCCTGCACTTCCCGTTCACCGGCACCGCCCGCGGCATCCGCAAGGCGACGCACGCGCACGGCGCCGGTGAGTCCGGCCTCGGCAAGCTGATCGAACTGCACGGGGTGAACGGCGCCGGGGACATGATGATCACCGTCGCCCTGGCCTCCACCGTGTTCTTCTCCGTGCCCACCGACGAGGCCCGCGGCCGGGTCGCGCTGTACCTCGGCATCACCATGGCGCCGTTCACCGTCCTCGCGCCGGTGATCGGCCCGCTCCTCGACCGGGTTCCCCATGGCCGCCGCGCCGCCATGGCGGGGGCGATGTTCGCCCGGGCGATGCTCGCGCTGGTCCTGTCCGGGGCGGTCGTCACCGGCAGCATCGAGCTGTATCCGGCCGCGCTCGGGGTGCTGGTCGCCTCGAAGGCCTACGGCGTCGTCAGAAGCGCCGTGGTGCCCCGGCTGCTGCCACCCACCTTCTCCCTGGTGAAGGCCAATTCCCGGGTCACGCTCGGCGGCCTCCTGGCCACCGGTATCGCGGCGCCCATAGGCGCGGGGCTCCAGGCGCTGGGGCCGCGCTATCCGCTGTACGGCGCCTTCGTGATCTTCATCGCCGGTACGTTCCTGTCCTTCTCCCTGCCGCCGAAGGTCGACTCGGCCAAGGGCGAGGACACCGCGCTGCTCGCGGCCGACGAGCAGCATCTGCACGGGCCGCACCGCCGGCCCGTCAAGCGCCCCGGGCTGCGCACGGTCGGCATCGCCGTCACCCACGCCCTCGGCGCCAACGCCGCCCTGCGCTGTCTGTCCGGCTTCCTGATCTTTTTCCTCGCGTTCCTGCTGCGCGAGCACCCGATGTCCGGGCAGAGCGCGGCCGTGTCGCTGGGCATAGTGGCCGGCTCGGCGGGGGTCGGAAACGCGTGCGGTACGGCGGTGGGGGCGTGGCTGCGCTCCCGGGCGCCCGAGATCATCATCGTGACGGTCGTGGGGTTCGTGCTGCTGGCGGCGCTCACGGCCGCGGCCTTCTTCGGCGCGGTCCTGGTGGCGTTCCTCGCGGCGACCGCCGGGTTCGCGCAGGCCCTGGCGAAGCTGTCGCTGGACGCGCTGATCCAGCGGGACGTGCCCGAGCTGGTCCGTACGTCGGCGTTCGCGCGCTCCGAGACGCTGCTGCAGGTGTCCTGGGTGCTCGGCGGCGCGATCGGCATCGTGCTGCCGCTGAGGGGCTCCCTGGGGCTGCTGGTCGGCGCGGCGATCGTCGCCACAGGCTGGCTGACCACCATCAAGGGCCTGATCGGCTCGGCGCGGCACGGCGGCCAAGCACGGCCGCGGGTGACCTGAGGCGCTCGCCGGGCCCCCGTGACGTACGGCACGCCGCCCCCGCATAGAGGGAGCGTCACACGGGCCCGATAGCCTTCGCCCATGACCTGGATGCATTCCGTAGTGCGACGCCGCCGCGCGCTCGCCGCCGCCGGCGCCGTTTCCGCCGGACTGCTCGTCCTGTCGGCCTGCGACAAGCCGACGCCGATGGCGACGATCACCGTCGGCACCGCCTCCGTCAACGCGGAGGCCACCTGCGGTGGTGAGGGCGACGCCCTGAAGACCGCGGACCTGGCGAAGTGCCTGAAGGACAAGGACATCAAGTCCATCAAGGTGGACCCCGACGACACCGTGCGCTTCGGAGTCGACCCGGAGATCGCGGACGAGGGCTGGACCGTCCTCATGAACGGTCAGCCGCTCACCGACTCCAGCAAGAAGACCTACCGCACCATCCCGGGCAGCGTGTTCTTCAACGCCCAGTACGGCGCCAGTGGCGACTCCACGCTGGTGTCGATCAAGGAGGGCGAGCAGGACGTCACGGGTCTGTGGTCCTTCAAGCTCAAGAAGGACAGCTGACCACGTCCGCCGTACGTGTCCTGGTGGCCACCGCGGTCCCCGCTGAGCGGGACGCGGTGGCCCAGGCGCTCGAGGCACCCGGCGTCGACGTGATCGCCGCCGGTGTGGGCCCCGCCCTGGCGGCCGCCTCCACCGCCACGGCCCTCACCACGGCCGCCCTCGAAGGCGCCCCCTACGGCCTGGTCGTCTCGGCCGGCATCGCGGGCGGCTTCGCGCCCCACGCCCCCGTCGGCTCCCTCGTCGTCGCCGACGAGATCACCGTCGCCGACCTCGGCGCGCAGACCCCCGACGGCTTCCTGCCCGTGACCGAGCTGGGTTTCGGCACCGTCACCCACCGTCCTCCCGAAGCACTCGTACGAGAGGTGGCGACCGCCACCGGAGCGCGCCCCGGCGCGATCCTCACCGTCTCCACGGTGACCGGCACCGCCGTCCGCGCCGCCGAGCTGCGCGAACGCCACCCCACCGCCCTCGCCGAGGCCATGGAGGGCTTCGGTGTCGCCGAGGCCGCGGCCGCGCACCGCACGCCCGTGCTGGAGCTGCGCGCCGTCTCCAACCCCGTCGGCCCCCGCGACCGCGCCGCCTGGCGCATCGGTGACGCGCTGGCCGCGCTGACGGAGGGCTTCGGGAAGCTCGCGGACGTACTGGAGAGTTGGAACCCCCATGAGCAGTGAGCCGTTGCGGATCGCGTACTCCCCCTGCCCGAACGACACCTTCGTCTTCGACGCCCTCGCCCACGACCGCGTCCCCGGCGCCCCCGCCCTCGACGTCACCTTCGCCGACATCGACATCACCAACGGCATGGCCGAGCGCGGCGAGTTCGACGTGCTGAAGGTGTCGTACGCCGTGCTGCCGTACGTCCTCGGCGAGTACGCCCTGCTGCCCTGCGGCGGCGCGCTGGGCCGGGGCTGCGGGCCGCTGGTGCTGACGCGGGAGGCGGGCCTGGACCTCACCGGGCGTACGGTCGCCGTACCGAGCGAGAAGTCGACGGCCTACCTGCTGTTCCGTCTCTGGGCGGCGGACACGCTCCCCGCCGGGGTCGGCGAGATCGTGGTCATGCCGTTCCACGAGATCATGCCCGCCGTGCGGGACGGGAAGGTCGACGCGGGGCTCGTCATCCACGAGGCGCGCTTCACGTACCAGAACTACGGGCTGCACAAGCTCGCGGACATGGGCGAGCACTGGGAGGCCACGACCGGGCTGCCGATCCCGCTGGGCGCGATCATCGCGAAGAGGTCCCTGGGCGCGGCCACTCTGACCCTGCTCGCCGACTCGATCCGCACCTCGGTACGCGCCGCCTGGGACGACCCCGAGGCCTCTCGCGCCTACGTCATGGAGCACGCCCAGGAGATGGACCCGACCGTCGCCGACCAGCACATCGGCCTGTACGTCAACGAGTTCACCGCCGACCTCGGCGAGGACGGGTATGCGGCGGTGCGGGGGCTGCTCACACGCGCGGCGGCAGAAGGTCTCGTGCCGGCGCTCGGGCCCGAGGCCCTCTCGTTCCCCTGAGCCGCACGGTGAAAGAGGTGCCACGCGCGGCGGCCGAGGGGCTGGTACCGCCCCTCGGCCGCGCTGCGCTGGACCCGTAAGCCCGTTGAGCCTGTTAAGGCCGTTAAGTCCGTTGGGTCCGTTGAATCCGTCGGGTCCCTATACGTCGAGCTGGTCGGCGACCGCCCGCAGCAGGCCGGCGATCTTCTTGCCGGCGGTCTTCTCGGGGTAGCGGCCTCGCTCCAGCATCGGCGTGATGTTCTCCAGGAGGGTCGTCAGGTCCTGGACGATGGACGCCAGTTCGTCCGGCTTCTTGCGAGTGGCGGCCGCGACCGACGGGGTCGGGTCCAGGACCGTGACCGAAAGCGCCTGGTCGCCGCGCTGGCCGGCGACCACGCCGAACTCGACGCGCTGACCCGGCTTGAGTGTCTCGACTCCGGCGGGGAGGACCGAGGAATGGACGAAGACGTCACCGCCGTCGTCGCGGGAGAGAAAGCCGAAGCCCTTCTCGCTGTTGAACCACTTGACCTTGCCGGTAGGCACGTCTGTCCTCGTCCTCGTACTCGTCGGAAAACTGCTTCTGAAAACGGCTCTTGATAGCACTACAGCGGGTCGACCATGACCCGCCGCTACCAAGGCTAATGCTCCCGGGGCCGGTGACAAGACGTCGCCCGGTTGTTCCTTCGCGCAGGGAACTACCCTGGTCCGGTGCGCGACAAAACCCAAACGAATTCCGCCGCTCCCGGTGACCGACTGATCCGTGCCGGTGCGGTCGTGTTCTTCATCGGTGCCGTGGCCACTCTGGTCACTGTGGCCCCGTTCCTGCTCGGTACGACGCCATTTCCGACGTACATGTTCGGATTGAGCATGCTCATGGGCGTCGGATTCCTCGTCGCAGGCGCCGGTGTGTTCCGGTCGATCGCGGCCGGCCGGCGTCAGGCGCGCGGTGTCCCGTCGAGGTAGCCGGCGAGCCAGTCCGGGAACGCGGTCAGGTCCGTGAGCACGACGTCCGCGCCGAGCGCGCCGAGCTCATCGGCGCCGTACGGTCCGGTCGCCACGGTGACGGACAGGGCGTCGGCCGCGCGGGCGGCGCGGATGTCTCCCTGGTGGTCGCCGACGTAGACGCTCGCCGCGTACTCGCGCAGGGCGTCGGCCTTCTGCTCGGCCCAGAGGTTGCCGATGACCGCGTCCGGTTCGATGCCGAGGTGTTCCAGGTGCAGCTTGGCGTTCGGCTCGTACTTGGCGGTGACGACGATCGCGCGGCCGCCCGTCTCCCGTACGGCGGTGATCGCCTCGCAGGCGCCGGGGAGGGCGGGCGTGGCGGCGATGGCGATCGTGGGGTACATCTCGCGGTACAGGTCGGCTGTCGCCGGGACGTGCTCCGCCGGGAACCAGTTGACCAGCTCCTCCTCCAGCGGTGGCCCGAGCCGGGTGATCGCCAGGTCGGCGTCGATGTACGTCCCTGTGCGCTCGGCGAGTGCGGTGTAGCAGGCGTGGATGCCGGGGCGGGAGTCTATGAGGGTCATGTCGAGGTCGAAGCCGACGGTGAGTGCCATATGGGCCATTGTGCCTTCGCCCAGTAGCTCGGTCGTGAATGTGGAGTGGCGGCTGCGGGGATGTGGGGGCTGGTCGCGCAGTTCCCCGCGCCCCTGGGTGGGTCACCGCGCCCTTGGCTACGGACTACTGCTGCTTTTGTGAACGCCAGACGATGAACAGCGCCGATGCCACCGCCGCACCCCGCAGTACCCAGGGCCAGGTTTCGCTGAGCGCGGCGTTCATGTGGCCCTCGGCGATCGGGGTGCCCCAGCGGCCGTTGGTGCGGCCCCACAGCCAGACCACTCCTGCCGTGAGTGAGAGGCCGGGCAGGATCACGACCGCCCACTTGGTCTCGGCGTCCGACAGCCGTCGCGAGCCCCAGGCGATGAGCCAGCCGAGGAGCAGGGCGATGAGGTTGCCGAGGATGGCGCCGGCGACGAGGAGGGCGGCGGCGAGCAGGAGCAGGGGGTTGGTCCAGCGGCCGGTGGGGAGGGCCGGGCGGCGGGGCAGGAGGCGGCGGCGACGGGGGGCGGCGGTGTCCGCCTCCGGGGCGTCGGCCTGCTCGACGGCGGCCGTTTCGGCGTCCTCGGCGGGCTCCTTCTTCTTGAGCAGCGTCTCTTCCGGCGAGGGCGGGCGCCTGAGCATCTCCGGGATCTCGACGCCCCCGACGAATCCCGGGACGTCCTCGCCGGGCCCGAAGGGGCTGCTGTCCACCCGCCACCAGTCGGGGTGGGTCGCGCTGCCGCCGAGGTCCGCCGTGCCGGCGAGGTGGGGCGGTGGGGGCGCGGCGTCGGGTGCCGCCGGCGTCTCGGCGGGGCGCGGGCGCGGCACCATACGGCGCAGCCCCTTGGGCCGTTCCTCGTCGGCCCGGCTGTCCGGCTGGGCGGGCACGGAGGTGACCGGCGCCTGGGGTGCGGGGGCGGCGTTGCCGCCTGCGGCCGTGACGACCTCGTCCGGAGTGCCGAGGCGGGCGATGATGCGGCGGACGGCGGCGGGGCTGTCGACGGGGGCCTTCGCGCGCCGCCGGTCGATCTCGCCGCGCAGCTCGTTCACCAGGCGCATGCGGGTGGCCGACGGCAACTGCCGCTGCTGAGCCACGTCGCCGACGCGGCTCAGATACTCGTAGACGACCTGGTCGCTCTCGATCCCCACGAAGTCCCCTCCGGGGTGGGTGCGTTGGATGCCCGGTGGGACGACGTTAGCGCAGGACAGGGTGGGTGGGGTGGGTCGGACCAGTGGGTGGGGCGTCAGAGGGGGCGGCACTCACCCGAGTTCTGGACTTCGGAGCAGAGGCCGTGGCCGTGGTCGCGGAGGATGTCGCGGCCGCTCTGCTGGGTGAGGAAGTTCAGGAAGGCCGCGGCGACGGAGCCGGCCGGGGCCTCGCCGTAGGTGTGGGCGAACTCGGTCTGCCAGTAGGGGTAGTCGGTGTCCTCGACGCCCTCCGCCGTGGGTTCCCGGCCGTCGATCGTCACCTTGACGAGTCCGCCGGACGCCTTGTGGCCGTCGACGCCGGCGGTCTCGCTGTAGCCGATGGCGCCGGGAGTCGCGGCGGTGGTGTTCAGCATGGTGTCGGTGCTGGTGACCTCGCAGCGGCCGTACCGCTTCGGGTTGAGGGAAGCGCAGTCGGTCTCGGTGAACTGGGGCGGTTCCTTGCCGCCCAGGACTTTGGCGACGAGGGTGCTGCGGGTGCCCGAGCCGGGGTCGCGGTTGATGAGGTGGACGGGTACGTCGTTGCCGCCGACCTCGGTCCAGTTCTGGATGCGGCCGGCGAAGATCTCGCGGATCTGGGCGAGTTTCAGGTTCTGCACGCCCGCGTCCTTGTTGACGACGAGGGTGAACACGGACAGCGCGACGGGGCGGGGGATGAGCCGAGGGTGGCCGTCGGAGGCCATGCCGTCGGTGAAGGCGATGTGGTCGCCGAGGCCCTCGCCGACCGGGATGCCGGCGTCCTTTCCGGCTCTGTCCAGGTCGGTGACGCCGTCGGTGCTGCCCTTGAAGGTGTCGTCCGCGAGCGGGATGTGCACGTCCGCCCCCTCGCAGCGCTTCAGGTAGTCGCGTGCGGCGGCCCGTACCGCGGGCGCGAAGGCGGTGGAGCCGTGCAGGTACAGGGTGCCGCCGACGCAGTCCAGTGGGGGCCGCCGGTCGTCGCGGAGGAAGAGGGTGAAGGAGGCCTGGACGACGACGGCCGCGATCAGGATCCCGATGGCCCACCAGGCGGGGCGGGAAGCGAAGACATGGCTCTCGGTCCTGGTCGCCTTCAGGCGGAAGAACCGCATCAGCGGGTCGTACCAACGGTCGTGCCCGTCGGTCCCCTGGACGACGGGGTCCGGGAAGTTGTCGGTGCTGTGGTCGTCGGGCCAGCGTTCCAGCACGACGAGCACCTTGTACTCGGCGCCGCGGGGCAGGGTCACCTTCGGCAGCCGGATGGTGCCCGTGCGGTCCTGCACGTTGTTGCTGCGGCGGAAGCCGGGTTTGGCGACGACACGAAGGTTGTCGCCCTCCGTCACCTCCTCGAAGAAGAAGTCGCGCAGCGCGTTGTTGCTCGGGTCGGTGAGGACCACGGCCGCGACCCGGCGGTTCCGGAAGGTGACCCTGATGCCGTAGGGGTCGGCGGGGTCG
The DNA here is from genome assembly GCF_044764885.1 of Streptomyces sp. NPDC093591. Classification (NCBI taxonomy): domain Bacteria; kingdom Bacillati; phylum Actinomycetota; class Actinomycetes; order Kitasatosporales; family Streptomycetaceae; genus Streptomyces; species Streptomyces sp. NPDC093591. The sequence continues at coordinate 203,213 of NZ_JBIWIY010000020.1, read as the reverse complement.
GCCAGGTAGTCCTCGGAGACGATCTTGGCCGACCCGGCGTTCTCGATGCGCAGCAGCACGAACGAGGGGTCCTTGAGCTGGTGGCCGTCGTGCTCCATGTCCCCCAGCACACCGGCGTACGGCTTGTCGGCGGCGTCCGCGGCCAGGGTGTCCATCTGCACCCGGTAGCCGAGCCGCTTGCGGCCGACGATGGCGAACTCCCACAGGAACGCCACCACGGGAAACCCGAGACTGAGGATCGCGATCCACCGCTCGATCTGTTCGCCCACCGCAGGATCCCCCGATTCCCTTGAGCCGTGAAGCAGTTGGCAGGGAGCCCAGGGTGACCAGTGGGTGCGCGGTGTTGCCAGAGGCGCGGGAATCCTCCGGACGATGTTCATCCGGGGGCCATCTGTGAAACGTTCCGTTCGCCTTCGGACCGCGTTTCAGGCGTCCGGCACACCCCCTGCCCCGTCGCCCCACCCGCTACCGTGGGTCGGATGAGCGACCCGGCTACACCGCCCCGTTCCCTCGCGGAAGCCCTCCGTGTGCGGGACGACGCCTCCCTGGCCGTGCTCCTGCGCAGCCGCCCCGACCTCATCACCCCCGTCCCGACCGACCTCACGCAGCTGGCCACCCGCGCCGGGACGCGGGCCTCCGTGGTGCGTGCCCTGGAGCGGCTGGACCGTTTCGCGCTGCAGACGGCCCAGGCGCTGGCCGTGGCGGCGGATCCGGCGACGTACGACGAACTGCTCGCGTTGATGGCGGGCGACGAAGGCGATCCGGCCGTCGCGGGCGCGCTTCCGCACGCCCTGGGGACCCTGCGCGACCAGGCCCTGGTGTGGGGCGCCGACGACCGGCTGCGGCTCGTGCGTACGGCACGTGAGCTGCTGGCGCCCTCGCCGCAGCACCCGTCACCCACCGGACTGGGCCCGACCGTGCAGGAGGCCACCGCGGGCATGTCGCCGGGCCGTATCCAGGAGATCGTCACGGCGGCCGGGCTGCCCTCGACGCACGACGCCGTGTCCGCCGTGTCGTCGCTCACCGCCCTGTTCACCGACCGGCGGCGCATGGCGGCCCTGCTCGCCGACGCCCCGGAGGAGTCCCGGGAGGTCCTCACCCGCCTGGTCTGGGGGCCGCCGTACGGCCAGGTCACCGCCGACCCCGCGGCCCATCTGCGCTGGCTGCTGGACCGCGGCCTGCTCCTGCCGACGGCGCCCGGCACCGTCGTACTCCCCCGCGAGGTGGCCCTGCATCTGCGTGCCGGCCGCGCGCACCGCACCACCGAGCCACTGCCGCCGCCCGTCGAGGCGACCGCGACGCACCGGCCGCAGATGGTGGACGCGACCGCGGCCGGGCAGGCGTACACGGCGCTGGCGACCGTCGAGGAACTGCTGAAGGACTGGGACGAGGGCGGGCCGGCCGTACTGCGGGCGGGTGGCCTGAGCGTGCGCGACCTCAAGCGGACCGCGGTCGCGCTCGACGTCTCCGAGCCGATGGCCGCGTTCTGGGTCGAGCTCGCCTACGCCGCGGGGCTGCTGGCCTCCGACGGCGAGGCCGACGAGCGGTACGCGGCGACGCCCGCCTACGACGAGTGGCTGGAGCAGCCCCCGGCGCAGCGCTGGGTGCGGCTGGCGGAGGCGTGGCTGACGGCGACGCGTACGGCGGGCGTGGTCGGGGGGCGGGACGCGAAGGACCGTACGTTGTCGGCGCTGGGCCCGGGCCTGGACCGCTCGGCCGCGCCGGAGGTACGGCACCGGGTGCTGGCCCTGCTCGCCGGGCTGCCGGAGGGGGCGTCCCCGTCCGCCGAGTCGGTGCTGGCGCGGCTGCGCTGGGAACGGCCGTTGCGGGGGCCCCAGCAGGACGACGACCTGCGCGGCCGCCTCGCCCGCTGGACGCTGAGCGAGGCGGAGCTGCTGGGCGTGACGGGGCGCGGGGCGCTGTCGGCGCAGGGGCGGGCGCTGCTGGGTGCGCGGCTGCCGGAGCCGGCCGCCGGGGAGCCGGTCGGCCCCGGCGACAAACTCCCCGTGCACCATCACCGCCCGGCCGCGCCCCCCGAGCCCCTCTCCCCCACCGAGCAGGCCGTCGCCTCCGCGGCGGCCGCCCGTCTCCTCGCCCCCCTCCTCCCCGAGCCGCTCGACCACGTCCTCCTCCAGGCCGACCTCACGGCCGTGGCACCCGGCCCTCTGCGGCGCCCCCTCGCCGAGATGCTGGGGGTGCTCGCGGACGTGGAGTCCAAGGGCGGCGCGACGGTCTACCGCTTCACGCCCGGCTCGGTACGCCGCGCCCTCGACGCCGGCCGCACCGCCTCCGACCTGCACGCCTTCCTCGCCGAGCACTCCCGTACGCCGGTGCCGCAGCCGCTGGCGTACCTGATCGACGACGTGGCCCGTAAGCACGGCCACCTGCGGGTGGGCGCCGCTTCGGCGTACGTCCGCTGCGACGACGACGCCCTGCTGAACGAGATCCTCGCCGACAAGCGGGCCGCGGCCCTGCACCTGCGCCGCCTGGCCCCGACGGTCCTGGCCACCCGGGCGGACCCGGCGACACTGCTCGACGGCCTGCGCGCGATGGGCTTCGCCCCGGCCGCCGAGTCGGCGGAGGGCGACGTCCTGATCACCCGCGCCGACGCCCACCGCACCCCACCGCGCACGGCCCCCGAGCCGGTCCCCGACGGCCCGCCGACACCGGACGCCACCCTGCTGGCGGCCGCGATCCGCGCCATCCGCGCGGGCGACCTCGCCTCCACGACCCCGCGCAGACCGAGCGCGTCCGCGGCCCCGGTGACCGGCGGCGACCTCCCCCGCACGACCTCCGCCGAGACCCTCGCCACCATGCAGGCCGCCGTCCTGACCGGCGAGGCCCTGTGGATCGGCTACGTCAACGCCGAGGGCACCGCGAGCCAACGGGTCATCGCCCCGGTACGCGTCGAGGGCGGCTTCGTGACGGCGTACGACCACACCGCGGACGAGGTACGGACGTATCCGCTGCACCGGATCACGGGGGTGGCGGAGCTGGCGGACGACCAGATCTGACTCGTTCGGGTGTACCCGGCGTTCCATGCACGCCACGCCGGGTGTTTCCAACTCATGAGGGAGCTTCAGGGCCTTTCCGCATCGCGCCGCGCGGCGCAGGGCAGCCACCCGTTGTCCTGATAACGCTCAAGTGAGCGCAAAAGAGAGGTACTTGTCCCATGCGCACTGCTCGTCGCATCGCCACCGTGCTGACCGCCACCGCCGCCATGGTCGGCGCATTCGCCGCCCAGGCCGCGGCGGTCGGCATCGATCTCGGCGGAGGCCTGACGCTCTGACGCGTCCCCGCGGCCTCCCGGGCCGGTGCCGGCCCTGCCGGGCCGGCCCGGTCGTCACGTTCCAGCCAGCGCCAGCTTGTGAAAGGCCCGTCATACCTATGCGCACTACACGTGCCTGCCTCACCGTCGTCGCCGCCGCCCTCGTGGGCGTGCTCGCCACCGGGGCCGCCCCGGCCTCCGCCCTGCCGCTGCCCGTCCCGGCCGCCGACGCGGAGTCCCTGGTCACCGAGGGCGTCACCATCGAGGGACCGTTGGTCAACAACCTCGGTCTGCCCATCCTGAAGTAGCGCGGCGCATCCGGTAACTGTCGCCGTCGATCCGTACGAGCTCGGCGTGGTGGGCCAGCCGGTCCACCATCGCCAGCGCGGAGGGGCCGCCGAAGATCTCGTCCCAGCGGCCGAGCGGACGGTCGCTGGTCACGATCAGTGAGGCCCGTTCGTAGCGGTGCGCGACCAGTCGGAAGAAGAGGGCGGCGGTCTCCGCGTCGAAGGGGGTGTAGCCGACCTCGTCGACGATCAGCAGGGCGTGGTCGTCGAGCGCGGTGAGCTCCTCGGCGAGCCGGCCCGTGTCCTGTGCGCCGGCCAGCCGTGCCGCCCACTCCCCGGCCGTCGCGAACCGCACCGAGTGGCCGGCCTGACAGGCGCGCACGCCGAGGCCGACGGCCAGATGCGTCTTGCCGGTGCCGGGGCGGGCCGACGAAGACCACGTTCCGGCGGGCGGCGACGAAGTCCAGCTTGCCGAGCCGGGCCACCGCCTCCCGGTCGAAGGTCCGCGGGTGCGCCTCGTCGAAGTCCTCCAGGAGCTTGCGGGCGGGAAACCCGGCGGCCAGGACTCGGGCCTCGGCACCGGCGTCGGCGGCCGCGTGCGGGGCGGACGCCTGGGCCGGGACCGGCACGGAGCGCACGGCGGCCAGCGCTTCCGACGGCGGCGCGGACGACGCCGCGGGCACCGCTTGCGACAACGCCCCGTCGGCTTCCTGCTCCCGGCCCTCCCTGTGCAGTGCGTGATCGGCGCGGTACGCGGCCATCGGCCCCGACATGTACGCCAGGATCGCCGCCGAGACGATGAACGCCATGTGGATCACCGTGCCCCACAGCAGTGAGTGCCGGGAGGTGTGGTGCACATCCACGAACATCTGGAGCAGATGGACCGAGGAGATGCCGACGATGGCGGTGGCGAGCTTCACCTTCAGCACGTTGGAGTTGACGTGCGAGAGCCATTCGGGCTGGTCGCGGTGGCCCTGCAGGCCGATGCGCGAGACGAACGTCTCATAGCCGCCGACGATCACCATGATCAGCAGATTGGCGATCATGACGACGTCGACCAGCTTCAGGACGGCGAGCATCACATACGTCTCGGTCGCCTGCCCGCTCACGCACCGGACCAGTAAGGTCCACAGCTCGTAGAAGAATTTGTAGACGTACACGCCCTGCGCGGCCACCAGCCCGAAGTACAGAGGGGCCTGGAGCCAGCGGGTGGCGAACAGGGCGTAACCGATTGTCGTGGTCGTCACGATCCGCCATTCTTCGGAAGCGACCGCCGAACAGCTCAACCGAACCACCCACAGGGCTGAATAGACATCCTGTAGGACCGCAGACGCCGACCGCCCCGGCCCGGGCGACGATCAGGCACACTGGACGTTTGGTCGCGCCGTCCGGCCGTACGGAAAGGTTGCCGCGCGTGAATGGTCCACTGATCGTCCAGTCCGACAAGACCCTGCTCCTGGAAGTCGACCACGAGCGGGCCGACGACTGCCGTCGTGCCATCGCGCCGTTCGCGGAGCTGGAGCGGGCGCCGGAGCACATCCACACGTACCGGGTGACGCCGCTCGGGCTGTGGAACGCGCGCGCGGCGGGGCACGACGCCGAGCAGGTCGTGGACGCGCTGGTGGAGTACAGCCGGTATCCGGTGCCGCACGCGCTGCTGGTCGACATCGCCGAGACGATGGACCGGTACGGCCGCCTGACCCTGAGCAAGCACCCGGCGCACGGGCTGGTCCTGACGACCACCGACCGTCCGGTCCTGGAGGAGGTGCTCCGCTCCAAGCGGATCGCGCCCCTCGTCGGCGCCCGTATCGACCCGGACAGCGTCGTCGTCCATCCCTCCGAGCGGGGGCAGATCAAGCAGACCCTGCTGAAGCTGGGCTGGCCCGCCGAGGACCTCGCGGGGTACGTCGACGGCGAGGCGCATCCGATCGAGCTGGCCGAGGACGGGTGGGCGCTGCGGCCGTATCAGAAGCAGGCCGTGGAGAACTTCTGGCACGGGGGGAGTGGGGTCGTCGTCCTGCCGTGCGGCGCCGGGAAGACCCTCGTCGGCGCCGGATCCATGGCGCAGGCGAAGTCGACCACCCTCATCCTCGTCACCAACACCGTCTCCGCCCGGCAGTGGAAGCACGAGCTGGTGAAGCGGACGTCACTGACCGAGGACGAGATCGGCGAGTACAGCGGGACGCGCAAGGAGATCCGGCCCGTCACCATCGCCACGTACCAGGTGCTCACCACCAGGCGGAAGGGTGTCTATCCGCACCTGGAGCTGTTCGACTCCCGGGACTGGGGGCTGATCGTCTACGACGAGGTGCATCTGCTGCCCGCGCCCGTCTTCAAGTTCACGGCCGATCTGCAGGCGCGGCGGCGGCTGGGCCTCACGGCCACCCTCGTCCGCGAGGACGGGCGCGAGTCCGACGTCTTCTCCCTCATCGGCCCCAAGCGGTTCGACGCGCCCTGGAAGGAGATCGAGGCGCAGGGCTACATCGCGCCCGCGGACTGTGTGGAGGTGCGGGTCAATCTGACGGACTCCGAGCGGCTCGCGTACGCCACCGCCGAGCAGGAGGAGAAGTACCGCTTCTGCGCGACCACCGACACCAAGCGGAAGGTCACGGAGGCCATCGTCCGGCGTTTCGCCGGGCAGCAGATCCTGGTCATCGGCCAGTACATCGACCAGCTCGACGAACTGGGCGAGCACCTGAACGCCCCGGTCATCAAGGGCGAGACCTCCAACGCCCAGCGCGAGAAGCTCTTCGAAGCCTTCCGGCAGGGCGAGATCAGCGTCCTCGTCGTGTCCAAGGTCGCCAACTTCTCCATCGACCTGCCGGAGGCGACCGTCGCCATCCAGGTCTCCGGCACCTTCGGCTCCCGCCAGGAGGAGGCCCAGCGCCTCGGCCGGGTCCTGCGACCCAAGGCCGACGGGCACCAGGCCCACTTCTACTCGGTCGTCGCCCGCGACACGATCGACCAGGACTTCGCCGCCCACCGCCAGCGCTTCCTGGCGGAACAGGGGTATGCGTACCGGATCGTGGACGCGGACGACATCCTCACCGAGGGCCGTTAGCCGGAAGGCGTACGGCTGAAGTCCGGCTAGAAGGCGTACTCGTCGACCCAGCCCTTGGTCTTGCCGTTCTTGCCGTAGTACCAGTAGGTGCCGGTGTTCTTGTTGTACGCCCTGCAGTACACGCGGACCTCCTCACCCGTGAAGAGCCCCTTCTTCTTCCGGTAGCTCTCGCCCGGGCCGTTGCGCATGATGGTGTCGCCCCAGCGCGTGATCTGGCGGGTCGTGTCCTTGATGTTCGTGGTGCAGGCAGAGGACCCGACGGCGGAGGCGGTGGGCGCGGCCAGGAGGGTGGCGCCCAGGGCGAGGGTGGTGGCGGCGGTCAGGCCGGCGGCTGTCTTGCGAAGCGATGCGAAACGCATGGTGCTTCCCCGTTTGCTTGATTTGCTCGATTGCTCGAATTGCGAATGATCATCCTGTCATACGCAAACGGCAGAGCCGCCACCAGGAGGGGGTACGGCGACGCCAACGGCTGCTGCCACCAGGGCAGTTGCAGGTCCAGGTCCCCCTGGTGCGGCAGCAGCCACATCGTGCGGGCGGTGAAGACGAGGGCCACGAGCGCGGCCGTACGCGTACGGCCCTCCGCCAGGAGTACGACGATCAGCGGGACGCACCACACCCAGTGGTGGGACCAGCTGATCGGTGAGACGAGCAGCGCCGTGAACGCCGTGAGCAGGATCGCGTGACGGTCCTCGACGGCACGTGCGGCCAGCCACAGGCCGGTGAGCGCGACCGCCGCGCACGGCAGCGCCCAGGCCGCCGGGCCCGGTGCCGGGTCGCCGAGGGCGCGGGCGATCAGGCCCTGCAGCGACTGGTTGTCGACGATCCAGGCCTTGCCCACGCGGTCCGTCTCATAGAGGCGGCGGGTCCAGAAGTCGAGGCTCGCGGAGGGGAGGGCGAGGGCGCCGAGCACGACCGTCCCTGCGCAGGCCGCCGTCGCCGTCCGGGCCTCGCGGTGCCGACCGCGCACCAGCAGGTACGCGATGAAGATCGCCGGCGTCAGTTTGATCCCGGCCGCGATTCCGATTGCGGCGCCCTTCCAGCGGGCGCCCGACGGACGGGTGAGGTCCCACAGGATCAGACAGGCCAGGGCGAGGTTGATCTGGCCGAAGAGGAGGGTCTGGAAGACCGGCTCCAGCCAGAGGGCCGCGGCCGTGGCGGCGCAGAGGGCCGTCCGGCGCGGGAGGCGGATCTTCGGCAGGTCTGCCAGGCGCGCGGAGAGTTGGACGAGTGCGGCGAGCAGGAGCGCGTTGCCCGCCAGGAAGGTCGCTTTGAGGGCCGGCACCGGGAGCAGTGCCGCCGGGACGAAGAGGAGCGCTGCGAAGGGCGGGTAGGTGGCGGGGAGCTGCCACTCGGTGACGGTGAAGCCGTAGAGGTCGCCGCCGCCGCGCAGGACCGCCTGTCCTTCCGCCCGGTAGACCAGCGCGTCGGCCATCGGGATGCGCTGGTGGAGGCAGAGGGCCGTGAAGGCCGCCAGCGAGAGGCCGGAAACAATCAGCAGGACAACGGGCGTTGCGTTGTGCGATCGGAGGATGTCGGTGCGTGATCGGCGGGCCACGCGGTGACCCTAGAGGGTCACTTGCGGCGGACGCCCGCCTCCTCGCCGTACTCGCCGAGGATGATCACGTCGAAGGCCGCACCTGCGAACACCCTGACGGCACGCAGGGCTTCGCCGAGGCGATGACGGTGGTGACTCCCCTGGAGCGCTGTCGCTCCGCGGGGACCCACGGGGGCTGGGTTGATGGTTGCTGCGCTCATGTCTCCATGATGGATTCGCAGGCATAAAGACCGCATCGGCCTGCGGGCCGAAGCCGCCTACTACCGACGTACACCTCCGGGCGGACTGCTTCCCCTCAGGGGGGAGGGCCTCGTCCCCCTAGGGGACGGAATCCGGGCCGGAGCCTGGGGCGGAATGCGCGGCGGGCGGCGGACCGGGAGCCACGGCGGAGTCTGGGCCGAGGACGCACGGCCGACAGCGGACTGGCATCCACGACGAAGCCTGGGCCGAGGACCCACAGCCGACAGCGAACCGGCGTCCACGACGAAGTCTGGGCCGAGGACCCGCGGCGGGCAGCGGCGGGATCCACGGCGAAGTCCGGACCGGGCACCCACGGCCGACAGCAGACCGGAATCCGCAGCGGAGACTGGGCCGAGGACCCACGGCAGCCACCGGGACAGAACTCCCGACCGAACCCGCGCCGGAACCCACGGGAGCCGACAGGCTCGGGACCCCCGACACAACCCACGCCGGCCCACAGGCCGAAACCCCCAACACATCCACGCAAGCCCACAGACCGAAGCCCCCACGCGACCCCCGCCAGCCCACACACCGAAACCCCCGGCGGAATTCGCTGCGGCCGGCGGGCGCAATATTCGGTGGCGTTCGTGTTCTCCGCTCGCCTAAAATCTCCGCTCTTGCCCGCCTCCCCCCGCGGAGTGCCGCCGCCCGGACGGAAACCGGTCGGCTCTCTCGATCACCTACCTGCGCTCACCTACCTGTAGGTCCCCCCGGAGGCACCCCCTTGGCCACGCCCGTCGACGACCCCCTCGACCCGCTCTTCCGAGAGCGCTCCCACCTCGCCTCCTCCCGTGCCGCTCTGCGTGCCATGCGGGAGGACGTCGAGTCGCTCGACATCAGCGACGTGACCGCGAACTGGGTCAATGCCGAAGTCCTCGCCCACCAGATCGACTTGCGCATCAAGGCGCTGGCCGACCTCAGCGACACCCCGCTGTTCTTCGGGCGGCTCGACTATCTGCACGCACCCGGCGCGGAGGGGGCGGAAGGCGCGGAAGGTGAGCGCTTCTACATCGGGCGCCGGCATGTGCACGACGCCGAGGGCGACCCGATGGTCATCGACTGGCGGGCGCCGGTGTCCCAGCCGTTCTACCGGGCGTCCAAGAAGGACCCGATGGACGTCGGACTGCGCCGCCGCTTCGGCTACACGGGCGGCGACCTCACGGCGTACGAGGACGAGCACCTCTCCGACCCGGCGGAGGCGGCGAAGACGAGCAAGCTGCTCCAGCAGGAGATCGAGCGCCCGCGCGTCGGCCCGATGCGCGACATCGTGGCGACGATCCAGCCGGAGCAGGACGAGATCGTACGGTCCGGGCTCGGCGGAACCGTCTGTGTGCAGGGCGGCCCGGGCACCGGGAAGACGGCCGTCGGCCTGCACCGGGTGGCGTATCTGCTGTACGCCCACCGAGAGCGGCTCGCCCGCACGGGCACGCTCGTCATCGGGCCGAACAGGTCCTTCCTGCACTACATCGAGCAAGTGCTGCCTGCGCTGGGCGAGTTGGCGGTCCGTCAGGCCACGGTCGACGACCTGGTCGCGCACGTCGAGGTGCGCGGCACGGACGACGCGGCGGCCGCGGTCGTCAAGGGCGACGCGAGGATGGCGGAGGTGCTGCGGCGCGCCGTCTACTCGCATGTGACCATGCCGACGGAGGCGGTGGTCGTCGTACGCGGATCGCGCAGGTGGCGTGTCCCGGCGTACGAAGTCGAGGAGATCGTCCGCGAGTTGCTCGCCCGCGACATCCGCTACGGCGCCGCCCGCGAGGCCCTCCCGCAGCGCATCGCGCACGCCGTGCTGGTGCAGATGGAGCGGTCGGGAGAGGCGCCGGACGACCGGGTGCAGGACGCGGTGGCCCGCAACGGCGCGGTGAAGGCCGCCGTCAAGGCGATCTGGCCGCCGGTCGACCCGGCGAAACTCGTCCTGCGCCTGCTCTCGGACGCGGACTTCCTCGCCGTACACGCTCAGGGGCTGCTGAACGAGGACGAGCAGAAGACGATCCTGTGGGCGAAGCCGGCGCGGAGCGTCAAGGCCGCCAAGTGGTCCCCCGCCGACGCCGTGCTGATCGACGAGGCGAACGACGTCGTCGCGCGCACGCCGTCCCTCGGCCATGTCGTCCTCGACGAGGCGCAGGACCTGTCCCCCATGCAGTACCGGGCGGTCGGCCGCCGCTGCACGACCGGTTCGGCGACGGTCCTCGGTGACCTGGCACAGGGCACGACCCCCTGGGCGACGCGGAGTTGGGACGAGGCGCTGGCGCATCTCGGCAAGTCGGAGGGGGTGATCGAGGAGCTGACGGCCGGCTTCCGCGTCCCGACGGACGTCATCACGTACGCCTCCCGGCTCCTCCCGTCCATCGCGCCGGGCCTGACGCCGGTGGCGTCGATCCGTGAGAATCCGGGGTTCTTCGAGGTCCGTGGCGTGTCGGAGACGGGCGAAGTCGTCGCCGCGTGCGAGGAGTTGCTGCGCCACGAGGGCTCGATCGGCCTGATCGCCGCGGACGCCCGGATCCCGGCCCTGGCAGAGGCGCTGACGGAGGCGGGGATCACGTACCTGGCGCCGGGTGAGGAGACGACCCGGCAGACCCGCCTGACGCTGGTCCCGGCGTCGCTCGCGAAGGGTCTGGAGTACGACTACGTCGTCCTGGACGAGCCGCGGGCGGTGGTGGACGGGGAGCCGGACGAGCGGACGGGGCTGCGGCGGTTGTACGTCGCCCTGACGCGGGCGGTGTCCGGGCTGATCGTGACGCACGCGGCGCCGCTGCCGCCGCAGCTCGCCGAGTAGGGTGCGGTGCTGTTCTGACATGTCCCTTTGGAGAGGCCTCCGTTGAACACGCCCCCGCCCTCGTATCCCGCGTATCAGCAGCAGCCGATACCGGTGCCGTACCACTACGGCGTGCCGACGGCCGTCTGTCAGGTGTGCGGGGCGATGCCCGCCGCGCCGGTGACGGTCCGAGGTCACCAGGGGATGGTGGTGATCATGAAGTTCCTGAAGCGCGAGGGGCTGTTCTGCCGCACCTGCGCGCTGGCGAGCTTCCGGGACATGCAGGCGGACACCCTGGTGCTGGGCTGGTGGGGAGCGCTGTCGGTGTTCATCACGCCCATCACCCTGCTGAGCAACCTCGGCGCGCTGTCCGGGATCAAGCGCATGCCCGACCCGGTCGCGCCGGGCTGGCGGCCGCCGCTGGATCCGGGCAAGCCGGTGTTCAGGAGGCCGGCGGGGGTGTTGGCCCTGATCCCGCTGTGCCTGCTCGGGCTGGTGATGGTGGCGTTCCCGGTGCTCGCGCTCCTCGGCTTGGCCGTCGGGCCGAGTGACCGCGATGACAGCGGTGCCTCCACGCCCCGGCGCGACTATCCGACCCTGACGGCCGGCTCGTGTGCCCGCAACGACGAGACCTGGCCCGCGCAGGACCTCAAGCCCGAGCCCTGTGACGCCGCCGCCGCGCAGTACCGCGTCTACGCTCCGGCGAACGGTGTGTGCGAAGCCGGGGATTACGTGCCTTACCTGATGTACAGCAAGGACGACGCGACGTATCTGTGCCTGCGCCCGCTGAAGCGTTAGGCACCCGGAGGACTAAGGCCGGTCCAGCGCCGCCCGCCACTGGGCGACCGCCGCCGCCGAAACCGGCCGCTCCCAGCCCTCCGGGCGGGCGGCGCCGCCGATGTGGAACCCGTCGACGCCGGCGGCGAGGAGCCGCGGCACATGGTCCAGCCGTAGCCCGCCGCCCACCAGGAGTTGCTGTTCGTACCCCGGCTCCCCGCTCCGCCCCGCCTCGGCGAGCAGCGTGGGGAGACCGTCGTCCACTCCCGCGGCCGATCCCGCGGTGAGGTAGGTGTCGAGTCCCGGAAGATCCGCCAGCTGCTTGCGCAGCGCGTCCCGGTCGGCCGCGTGGTCGATGGCCCGGTGGAACGTCCACCGGCACCCGGCCAGCTCCGCGACGACCAGTTCCACGGCCGCCAGATCGACGGCCCCTTCCTCGTCCAGGAACCCGAGCACGAACTCCTCGGCCCCGGCCTCCCGCATCCGCCGCGCCAACCGGACCACCCGCTCGGCGTCCCCCGCCCCGAACCCGTCCACCAGCCGCAGCATCACGCGCAGGTCGATGTCGACGGCGGCCCGGATCCCGGCGAAGGTCTCGACGGACGGGGTGAGTCCGTCGGCGGCCATGTCGGTGACGAGCTCCAGCCGGTCCGCACCCCCGGCCTGGGCGGCGACCGCGTCCTCGACGCCGAGGGCGATCACCTCCAGGACTGCACGCTCGCTCATGGGACCCCATTCCTCGGCATTCGACGGCGACTACAGGTCTAGTCCAATCCAAGCGTACGTGGTTCAGGCCCGCCGAAGGAGGCGCAGGGTCACCTGAAGATGTTCAGCTCCCCTGCCTCCGCCCCCGCCAGCTCGTACGACGCCCCCTCCACTGGCCGCCCCGCGTACAGCCGTACGAGCGTGGCGGCGTCCCCGATGTACCGCGCCGGCGGTCGTGGAGCCGCCGCCTCCCCCAGGCGCAGGGGCTCGTCGACGTCGTCCAGGTCGGCGTGGAGCGGGACGTGCCGCCGCTCCCGGGTCAGCCACGCGAGCAGCCGGAGCGCGTCGGGCAGCCCGGCCCCCGCGTACGCACCCGGCTCCCCGAGCACCTCCCGTACGTCCCCGGCGTGCACCCACTCCCCGAGCGCGATGCCGTCCAACGCCCCGCCGGCCTTGGCGATCACCGGCCCCGCCTCGGTCATCCCGCGCTCCAGCTCGTCGACGACCTGCGCGTCGGTCCAGCCGGCCCGCTCGGCGAGGTCCCGCTCGTTGGACTCGGGCGAGAAGACGCCCTCCTCGAACCGGTTCTCCACCACCCGCATCAGCGCGGCCGAACAGTGCGCCAGCACATCCCGCACCGACCACCCCGGACACGCGACGGTCGGCAGCGCGAAGTCCGCCGCCGGCCTCCCCCGCAACAGCGGAACCAGCGCATCCCGCTCGACGACCAGCAACCGCCCCGGCAACTCGGGATCCCGTACGTCGTGCACGTCAGCAGAAGTCATGGCGTCCACGCTAGGACCTGCCCGGCGAATCATGCCGGTCTCGCGGGATCCGGCACGCGCATCTGCCGCGTTGTCGTCGGTTGCCGACTCCCGCACGCGTATCTGCCGCGTTGCCGTCGGTTGCCGACTCCCGCACGCGTGAACCGGCTTCGCCCGGCTCGCGCTTGGGGCACCCCCGTCGCCCCGGGCCCGGCTCGGCGTTCCGCACCGTTTCTCGCAGCCGGTCCGATCCGCCGGACAGGCCCAGGCAGCCGCACGCGTGCCCGGGAGATCGCCGGCACACCCGCCACAATGACGCCATGGCCGATCTCGACACCCTGCGCACCCGCTTCACCCGAGCCCTCGACGCGACCCGCGCCCCCGCCACCACCCCCGACCCGGCCCCGTACGCCGACAACCTCCTCACCCGCTGGCAGGAACCGCAGCGCCACTACCACACGCTCACCCACCTCACCGCGGTCCTGGACCACATCGACGAGCTGGCCGACCACGCCGACGACCCGGACGTCGTACGCCTCGCCGCCTGGTTCCACGACGCCGTGTACCTCCCCGACCGCTCGGAGAACGAGGAGCGCTCCGCCCGCCTCGCCGAACGCGCCCTGCCGGAAGCCGGCGTCCCCGCGGAGCGGACCGCCGAGGTGGCCCGCCTCGTCCGCCTCACCACCACCCACGCCCCGGCCCCGGACGACCGCGACGGCCAGGTCCTCTGCGACGCGGACCTCGCGATCCTCGCCGCGCCGCCCTCCGCGTACGCCGCCTACACGGCCGCCGTCCGCGAGGAGTACCACTTCGTCCCGAACGACGCCTTCCGCGAGGGCCGCGCCGCGATCCTGCGCCAACTCCTCGCCCTGCCAAGCCTGTTCAGCACGCCGTACGGCAAGGAGAAGTGGGAGGCCACCGCCCGCTACAACCTCTCCGCCGAGCTGGAAATGCTGTCGCTGTGACCGGCCCGCCGCCGTAGCCTGCACGGCATGCGAGACATAAACGGGGAACGCGTGGAACAGGCCGTCGCGAGCTGCGCGGCATTGCTGCGAACGGTGACGGACCGGGACTGGGAAGGGGCGAACGCCGGCCGGCTGGAGTGGACCTGCCACCAGACGGCGTTCCACATCGCCGAGGATCTCATCGCGTACGCCGCCCAGTTGGCGGGCCGCGCCCAGGACGACTACGTCCCCTTCGAGATCACCCTCGACGACGGCACCGACAACCACGGTCTGATCCACGTCATCGAGACGACCGGTGCCCTCTTCGTCGCCACCATCCGCACCACACCCCCCGAGGTCCGCGCCTTCCACCCGTACCCCTTCCGCAGCGCGAACCGCGAGGGCTTCGCCGCGATGGGAGTCGCCGAGGTCCTCCTCCACACGCACGACATCGCCGAGGGCCTGGGCCTGGCATACGAACCGCCCGCCGAACTCCCCGAGTTCGTCCTCACCCGGCTCTTCCCGCACGTCCAGCCCGGCCCCGACCACTGGCGCACCCTGCTGTGGGCCACCGGCCGCGGCGACCTGCCCGGCCGTGCGCCGGTCACCGAGTGGCGCTGGCGCAACAACCTCGTCATCCCCACCGACCGCCTCACCCTCCAGGGCGTCACCCCGGCGGCGGCCGCCGATCTGCGCGCCGGCGGGGACGGCGGGTTCGTGTGGGTCGAGGGCGGGCCGTTCGACGGCACGCGTAAGGCCGCCGAGTGGATGATGAAGGCGTACGAGGGGGGCGTGCACCGGCCTCAGTGGGGGCTGTTCGTCCTCGTACGGCCACAGGACGGCCGCGCGGTCGGCGGCATCGGCTTCCACGGCGTGCCGGACGACGAGGGCAGGGCCGAGGTCGGCTACGACCTCGCGGAGTCTGCCCGCGGCCACGGCTACGCGACCGAGGCCCTGACCACCCTCTCCGAGTGGGCCCTGTCCAGGGACGACATCCAGCTGCTGTTCGCGACGATCGAGGGGGACAACGTCCCGTCGCAGGGCGTGGCCACGCGCGCCGGATACCTCCGGGCGAGCATCGAGGAGGAGCGGATGGCACGGGAGGAGCACGACATGGACCCGGCACTCCAGCTGTACGTCCGTAGGAAGCAGCCCCTGGGCGCCTAGCCTGGAGCGGAGCCAGCCAACTCGCCGGAGGGAGCCGCCGTGTCGTTCACCGACGAGGAGATCGCCTACCTCAGCTCGAACCCGCTCGCCCGCCTCGCCAGCCTCTGCGCGGGCGAGCAGCCCGACGTGGTCCCGGTGGCCCTGGAGTTCGACGGGACCCACTTCTGGGTCGGCGGCACCGGCGCGCAGGTGCTCGGCACGCGCAAGTTCCGCAATGTCGCGCACGGCCGCGACAAGGTGGCCTTCGTCGTGGACGACCTGCTCTCCATCGAGCCGTTCGTGGCCCGCGGCATCCGCGTGTACGGCGTCGCGGACGGCCCCGTGGAGCGGGTCGGCATGGTGGGCCCCGGTCACTACCTGCGCATCACGCCGACGCTCTCCTGGAGCTGGAACCTGTCCGACCCGCCCCAGCCGACCGGAGAGACCTGGTACCCCATGCGCCGAACCGAGCACGCCCAAGAGTGAGGGCAGGACGGTGACCCAGGTCACATCCATCCATGTCACATCCCGCCGAGCCGTTCCGTCATATCCGTGTAACCCGACGACAACGGCATGGGAGTTGGCCATGAACGCCCGCTTGAACCTCTTCGAGAACCCGATCGCCGGCAAGGTCATCAAGCACTTCGCGGCGGCCGGCAAGGTGCTGCACGACTCGCCGCTGCCGGTCAGCACACAGCACCTGGTGACGCTCCGCGCCAGCCAGATCAACGGCTGCGGCTTCTGCACCGACATGCACAGCAAGGACGCGGTGGCCGCCGGAGAGGACTGGCTGCGCCTCAATCTGGTCGCGGCCTGGCGGGAGGCCACCTGCTTCACCGAGGCCGAGCGCGCCGCCCTGGAACTCACCGAGCAGGGCACCCGCATCGCGGACGGCGCCGGCGGGGTCCCGGACGAGATCTGGGAGAACGCCGCCAAGCACTACGACGAGGAACAGCTCGCCGCCCTGGTGATCCTGATCGCCATGATCAACACCTACAACCGGCTGAACGTCATGATCCAGCAGCCCGCGGGCAGCTACCAGCCCGGCCAGTTCGCCTAGCCGGGAGTGCTCCACCCGAGGCCGAGGGGGCGTCAGCCGATGGCCCGCCCCTTCGGCCTGCGCAACCCCGCCGCCGTCAGCAACCGCACCACCTCACGACTGCTGACCTCCACGGCACCCGCGCGCACCACATCGGCGTACCGATGCGACGGGATGTCGTAGTGATCCCGCTCGAAGGCGCGCCGCGGCACCCCCAACTTCTCGGCGAACGCGTGCAGTTCGTCGTACGACACGTCGCTCACGAGGTGCGACCACATCCGCCCGTGCCCCGGCCAGGTCGGCGGGTCTATGTAGATCGTCACGACGTCACGCGTCTCACGAGGACGGCGCCCCGCCCGGGCCGGCCGACCCCAGCGATCCGACCGCCGCGACCTTCACCCCCGCCTGATGGCACACCCAGTGCGGATCGGGCCCCAACTCCGGCTCGACGTCCAGCGCATGCGGGTCACCGGTGCCGCACACCGGGCACAGCGGCCAGCGCCCGTGCCGTTCCAGCAGGGCGTCCTGTACGTCCTGGGCGACCAGCCCCGCCACGTACGCCGCGCCCTCCGGCCACTGCTCCACCCACCAGCGCCGCTGTACGACCGACTCCTCGACCAGCGACACGACGTCCGCCTCGGCGACCTTGCCCGCGACCAGGTCGGCGAGCACGAGGGCGCGGGCGGCGTGCAGCGCCTGCTCCAGCGGACTGATGGGTTCCATGCACCTATTGTGCGCACTCTTGACCGGGACGCCGAGCCGAAAATATCTTTCACACGTGACCCAGAAGGTGAAGGAAAGTTTCGGCCCCCCTCCGGCCCCCGCCGCCCTCGCCGCCAAGGTGCGCACCCTCGCCCCGTCGATGACCCGCTCCATGCAGCGCGTCGCCGAAGCGGTCGCGGGCGACCCGGCGGGCTGCGCGGCGCTCACGGTCACCGGCCTCGCCGAACTCACCGGCACCAGCGAGGCGACGGTCGTACGCACCGCACGCCTCCTCGGCTACCCCGGCTACCGCGACCTGCGCCTCGCCCTCGCCGGCCTCGCCGCCCAGCAGCAGTCGGGCCGCGCCCCCGCCATAACGACCGACATCGCGGTGGACGACCCCATCGCCGACGTGGTGGCGAAACTCGCCTACGACGAGCAGCAGACCCTCGCCGACACGGCCGCCGGCCTCGACACGGCCCAGCTGGGAGCGGCGGTGTCTGCCGCCGCCGGGGCCCGCCGTATCGACGTGTACGGCGTCGGGGCGTCCGGCCTTGTCGCGCAGGACCTCACGCAGAAGCTCCTGCGCATAGGGCTGATAGCCCACGCGCACAGCGATCCGCACCTCGCCGTGACGAACGCCGTGCAGCTCCGTGCGGGTGACGTGGCGATCGCCATTACGCATTCCGGGTCGACGGGCGATGTCATCGAGCCGCTGCGGGTGGCTTTCGAGCATGGGGCCACGACGGTTGCCATCACCGGGCGCCCGGACGGGGCGGTTGCTCAGTACGCCGATCACATTCTTACGACGTCGACGGCTCGGGAGAGTGAATTGCGTCCTGCGGCGATGTCGTCCCGGACCAGTCAGCTGCTGGTGGTGGACTGCCTGTTCGTGGGGGTTGCTCAGCGGACTTATGAGAGTGCGGCGCCTGCGCTGGCCGCGTCCTATGAGGCGCTGGCGCATCGGCATCGCCGGTAGACCGTAGGTCGGACCGCTTGTGGGTGTCTGCGGGCAGGATGTGGCTTGTCGCGCCCACGCGGCGGAGCCGCATATCGATACAGTCCCGCGCCCCTCCAGGTCAGACAGCGCACCGCACTTCAGAAAGAGCCGTCTCTCATGACCTCGACATCCAACCCCCGTGATGTCCGCGCCGAGTTGGACTCCCTGACCACCGAGGCCTTCCGGCCCGAACTCGCCGACATCGACCGGCTCCCCACCCTCGACATCGCCCGTCTCATGAACGGCGAGGACGCGGCCGTACCCACCGCCGTCGCGTCGCGCCTCCCCGAGATCGCCGCCGCCATCGACGCCACCGCCGACCGGATGGCACAGGGCGGGCGCCTCATCTACGCCGGTGCGGGTACGGCCGGTCGCCTGGGCGTGCTCGACGCCTCCGAATGTCCGCCCACCTTCAACACCGACCCCACCCAGGTCGTCGGGCTCATCGCGGGCGGCCCGGAAGCGATGGTCACCTCGGTCGAGGGCGCCGAGGACTCCAAGGACCTGGCCCGCGCCGACCTCGCTGCCCTCGCGCTCACCGCCACCGACACGGTGGTCGGCATCTCGGCCTCCGGACGCACCCCGTACGCGATCGGCGCGGTCGAGCACGCCCGTGCGCGGGGCGCGTTGACGATCGGCCTGTCCTGCAACCCGGACAGCGCGCTGGCGGCGGCCGCCGAGCACGGCATCGAGATCGTCGTGGGCCCGGAACTGCTGACCGGCTCCACGCGCCTGAAGGCGGGCACGGCCCAGAAGCTGGTCCTCAACATGCTGTCGACGATCACGATGATCCGCCTGGGCAAGACCTACGGGAACCTGATGGTCGACGTCCGCGCCTCCAACGACAAGCTGAGGGCCCGCTCCCGCCGCATCGTCGCGCTGGCCACGGGCGCGGACGAGGCCGACATCGAGCGGGCCCTGACCGAGGCGGGCGGCGAGGTGAAGACGGCGATCCTGATCCTGCTGGGCGAGGTGGACGGCCCCACGGCCGCCCGCCTCCTGGAAGAGACCGGCGGCCGGCTGCGCGCTGCGCTGGCGACGGCCCGCTGACCAGCACGCCCGGGGGCGCGCACACCCCACAGGGCAGGGTCAGTCGTGCTTCAACTTGATCCAGCCCCCCATGGTCCGAGGTGTCTCCAGAGAAGCCATGACGTTCGCCTCATCCACCTGCTGCGACGCCTTCAGCCCATGGGTGACCACGAGGAAGAATCCCCCTCGCTGTCGCACGTGTGCGGCGATGGCGTCCTCCAGACCGACCCACCAGGTGGTCACGCCCACCAGCACATACAGCTCTTCACCCACGAGCCGTGCCCCCTCCGGAGCGTTGCTCGGGTCGATCGCCAGGGAGTTGCGCGCGTCGAACGGTGCCAGCTTCGCGAAGGGAGCGTGCATGGTCGGGGCCGCGAGACGCCAGCCACCCGATCCGTCCTCTTCCAGGCTCACCTGCTCCAGCGAGGGATTGACGATCACCATCGCGAACGCGTGCGGGGTGCCGTACCCAGCCACGAGCGACGCGGTCGTCCATGTGGCCCCGCTACCGGAGACGATGTTGACGAGTGCGGAGTCGTTCCAACCCGGGTACCGGCAGATCCCGAAGTGGTAGATCCCCGCAGTCGTCATCACCGACTGCTCGTCGACGTGCAGAGCCGGAACGCCGTCCCCCAGCGGGTAGCCGCAGTCCATGCAGTCGCCGGTCCACAGGCAGGCCATGATCCTGCGTACCTCGGCTTCACCAAGCCGCTGCCACGTGTCAGGGTCGACGGCCAGCGCCCGCAGCCCGGACTCCGTCCCCAGCCGGTCGACGATCCGCCAGGGCAGTTCCCCTCCCTCCTCGACGTACCGTGCCTCCCAGGTCCGTCCAGCTTCCATGTTTCCCAAGGCCATGGAGGCGACTGAGGCAGTCAGAGCACTGCTCGTGTTGCCGGTCAGCAGTGCGTCCCTGCGGGCCCCCTCGTAGGCTCGGCTGATGAACGCGTTCGCCCGGTCCCCCTCGTCACGGCAGAGCAGCACTCCCGCGTACGAGAGAGCCGCGAGGGGATGGTCGCCCTCGGCCGCCACCCGCAGCGCCTCCATGGATTCGTCCTGACGCCAGTCCTGGCGGAGAAACCGTGAGTAGCTGAACGCGCTGCCTGGGTCCCCCAGCTCAGTGCCCTTGCGCCACCAAGTGACTGCTGCCTCGTCGTCGCCGAGCGCCCGGGCCACGTTTCCCAGTGCTCCCACGGACGCGAGGGCGCCGGCATCGACAGCGCGCTCGAAGTACTCACGGGCCCCAGCCATGTCGCCGGCACGCATCCGAAGGCAGCCGATGTTGTGCAGGGCCACCCCCTCTCCGCGGTCGGCGGCACGTGCCCACCAGCCCTCCGCCTCCGATGCGTTCCCCAGCCGCAGCTCGATGCCGCCGAGGTTCACCAGGGCCTCCAGATCTCCGGCCTCGGCCGGGGTCGTCAGTACGGTTGCGGCCACATCGAGCCGGTCGGCGGCCGCCGCCGTCATCCAGACGAACTCCCAGTCCGCCCCCTCGGCGATCGCCGCGGCCGCGTGCCAGGCCATGTCCGGGAGTTTCCCCGGCGCCGACCGACGGGCCGTGGCGGACACCAGGTAGTCGAACGCCCGCCAGCGGTCGGCGCCCGCGGGAATCAGCGGGCTGGTGACGCCGAGCATGACCTCGGTGGCCCAGGCCCAGGCGTCCTCGAGCGGCTCCGGCCGCAATGCGGCACCGCCCATTCCCTCCAAGTAGTAGCCGTGCAGGCGTTCTAGCACGCTGGTCTCCACGGCACCACGCAGTCCGGTCCGGGCCAGGTCGACCGCCGCGGCCACCAGCGCCGCTCCCCGTGGGTTGCCGCCCACCTCCGCGGCTTCCTGCCACAGGTCCCACAACTGCGGCCCGGCGGCAAGGTACTCGGCCACCCCGTGCACCGTGTCAGCGGCCAAGGCCTGTCGCAGGCGGGAGTCGGACGCCTGCCGCTCCTGTGCCCGCGACCGTTCCGCGTCGCTCCACTGGCGCTTGAGGCTGATCCGTACGGCACGGCGGACGACTCGCGCGGACGAATGCCGCCCCTGAGCGGCGGTCGCGGCCGCCCCGGCCGCACTCGCGGCAACGACGGCACGGTGGAACTCGGATCGCATGGTTGCCAGCACCACGCACCCGACACCTTCGAGCTCGTCCAGCAGCCGTGATGTGAGCCCATCCGGCCGCAGATACATCTCAAGGTCGTCCAGCCAGAGCACAGTACGCCCGCTCTGCCGGGCCGCCGAACCGGCCAGTCCGGCCAGGTCCGCGTCCGGATCCGGACGGCACACCACCCACTCGTCCAGTTCGGCGCGCATCGCCTCGAACAGGGAGCGTGTCTTTCCGGCCGCCGAGTCGCCGGTGACCAGCAGCAGACCGCCCCGCCCCGCGAGTGACCCGACCGCGCCGCGCAGCTCCTGATCCACGTCACGTGGCACGTATCCGACGCTGTCCGGCAGTCCGGCCCCGTCCGGAACCCGGTGGGCACCGAACCTGACGGGGTCCGTGCCCGAGAGGGGCTCCCACGTGAAGTCGACCGCGAAGGACGACGGACGAGGCCCGACCGGCGCCAGCACGGGCCGGACCCCTGTGTGCCGCTCCACCAGCACGGTGAACTCAGGGTCTTCCAAAAGCAGTTGGACCGGTACGGCCTCCACTCGCCCGTGTGCCCAGGCCACAGGGTCCCCGCAGACCACACCGATCAGAAGCCCCTCGGCGAAGAGCGCGGCACCCGACATGCCCGACCAGGGTGACGGACCGTCACCCGGCGAAGGAGCGTTGTGGACGCTGTCCAGCACGTATCTGCCGCGCATCAGCGACGACCCGGGCTTGAGAGTGCCCACCAGCTGCTCGGTGTCGGGCCTGCCCTCGATGCGAGCGGCCTGTGGAAAACCGATGGCCTGGCATCCCGGCAGCGGGTCGAGTGCGGCGATACGCCCCCACGCCACACGCGAGAGACCGTCGGCGGTCGCCGCATCGACCAACTCGGCGTCCGTCAGCAACAGGGCGGCGTCACAGCGCTCGTCACGGCGCTGCCATACGACCACGGCCCGCCGCGGGCCACTGCCACCGGGAACGGCCACGACAGGCTGTCTGTCTCCCAGCACATGCGCCGTCGTCAGGACGAGGTGGCTGGACAAGAGATAACCGCTGCCCTGGCGATCGGCGGTCACGATCGCGATGCGATGCTCGGTGACGGACGACATTTCCGCCCCCGGCCTGATCAACCGCCCGTCCCCAGCCCGAACGCGCTCAGATCGGTCTGAGTGTCATTGCCGATCTCCACCGAACCGCCTGCAGACTCCGCGTCCTTGGGCTTCAGCGTCAGCGCCACCCGGTGACCGCGCCTCCTGCCCACGGCACCATCGGCCTCCCCCGAGACCACCCAAGCCTTGAAGCCGGCCTTGGCCCGGGCCTCGGCACGGAGCTCGACCTCGAACTCCAAGGTGATCTCCTGGACTTCGAATGAGATCCGCTCACCGTCCGCGGCCGCAGCAGCCGCCACGAGTTCGTCCCGCAGGACCCGCACCGCCGACGTCAACTCTATGCCGTCCAAAGCCGCCCCCATTCGTCCAGTGTTCGAACACAGTCTGCCCTGCGGGACGGACTGCACCGGTCGAAATTGTCAGCGATTTCGTCGGAGTGGCAGGAGCTTCTCAGCCACGTCTCAGATGGCCACCAACTCCCCTGTTAGCGTGGCCACATGACGGCACCGACGACATTCCGCATCGGCGGCGACCTGGAAGTACGACGGCTCGGATTCGGGGCCATGCATCTACGGCCGGACACCGCCGAGGCCCGCGCCGCCTGCGTCGTGGTCGCCCGGCGGGCCGTCGAACTGGGCGTCACACTGATCGACACGGCGCACATGTACGGCTGGGGCGCGAACGAGGACCTCCTGGCCGAGGCCCTGCACCCGTACCCCGCTGATCTCCTGATCGCCACGAAGGTAGGCATCCGCCGGACCACCTCCGGCGAGGGCTGGCGCCACGCGGGCGAGCCGGCCGACCTCCGCGCCCAGGTCGACGAGGCCCTGCTCCGCCTCCGCCTCGACCGCATCGAGCTGCTCCAACTCCACCGCCTCGACCCGGCCGTACCGCTCCCCGACCAGCTCGGCGCCCTCCGCGACCTGCGCGACGAGGGCAAGGTGGGCCGGATCGGCCTGTCCGAGGTCACGGCCGCCGAACTCGCGGAGGCCCGGACCGTCGTCGACATCGCCAGCGTCCAGAACCGCTACAACCTCCTCGACCGCGAGCACGAGCCCGTACTCAAGGCCTGCGAGGCGGCGGGCGTCGCGTTCCTGCCGTGGCGGCCCGGGGCGGCGGGGACGTCGGGGGCGAGGTCGGAGATCGCCGCGGTCGCGAAGGAACTCGACGCGACCCCGACGCAGGTCGTCCTGGCCTGGCTCCTCACCCACTCCCCGGTGATCCTCCCGATCCCGGGGACGACGAGCATCGCGCACCTGGAGGAGAACGTGGGGTCGAACGCCGTGTCCCTGACCCAGGACCAGTACGACCGCCTGGACCGCGCCTCCGAGTCGGCCTGACTCGGCCTAACGCGGCCTAGCGCGGCAGTCTCCCCTCCCGGTTGACCTGCCGGACCCGCGCCATCAGCTCCTCCGTCGTCGGCAGGGGCGGCAGCGGCTCGCCCCGCAACAACCGCCGCCAGCCGCTCGGCGGGCCAGCCCCTGCGGGAGTCCAACAACATCGAGTGTGAGGCAGGGCCGTTGCCGCCAGCCCAGCTCCCCGATGATCGAGTCGCTGACGAAAAGCCGCCCTCATGCTCGACGAAGTCCTGGGTACGGCGGGCGGCCGCGCGGCCCGCTGGGTTCGTGAAGGCGAGCGAGGACGAGGAGCAGTCCGCGTACGAACTGCGCGAAGAACGCGGGCGACGGGAACGAGTTGCCGTATCACGGACCGTACACCCCCCTGACGGAACTAGAGTTGTCCCTCCAACAGATGACAGTGGCACAGGCATCATGGCTGAGGGGATAGGGGCAGCATGAGCGAGCAGGCCTTGGACCGGGTCGGGGGAGCCGGGGATGTCACGGAAGACACCATGGTCCAGGCCTCGGAAGACGGGCAGACCCTGCACTTCTGGGTGACGGCGACCGAGGAGGACATCGCGCTCGCCGCGCAGAGCAGCGACAGCATGGGCCTGTTCAGCCGCGATGGCGACGCCGTACTGCGCTCGGTGCCTCTCGGTCCGCTCCGCAAGAGCCTCGCCGAGACGGTCGACGCCCTGCAGGGGATCTTCCAGGAGGTCGCCGACCGCGGCGGCCCGCTCCCGCTCGCCGAGGCACAGCTCTCCTTCCAGGTCACCGCAAGCGGTGGCATCCAGCTCATCGGCACCGGGCAAATGCAGGGCACCCGGGGCCTGACACTGACATTCAAGCGGCCCGCCTGATCCGGCGCCGCCCATGCCACAGCACAAGGCGCTGCTCATTGGAGCCAGTGACTACTCCGACATCCCGGGCTACGGGGACCTCCCCTTCGTCCGCGACGACCTCCATCGGCTACGCGAGGTCCTGACCAGCCGCGGCTTCCAGGCTGATGTCCTCGAGAACCGGCGCGGCATTACGCAGAACACCGTGCGCGGCGCCGTCCACCGGTTCCTGAGCGATGCCCGCACCGGCGACTGCCTGCTCATCGTGCTGAGCGGGCACGGGATCCACGTCGAGGGCAAGGACTACCTGGTGCCGGAGGACGCCCCCGGCACGGAACCGTTCACCGACGGCTGCATCGAGATCGGCTGGCACAAGGAGGTGGAGAAGTCCCCCGCGGAACGCGTCGTCTTCCTGATCGACGCCTGTCGTGAGGGCAGGGCACCGGACACCAAGTCGATCCCCGGTACCCGGCCCTGGCGGGCACCCGAGATCATCGGCACCCTGCGCCGCAAAGTCGCCTACGTCCACGCCTGCGCGAAGCCCCAAGTCGCCCTGTTCGTACGGGACACGGACACAGTCCGGCCCGGCTCCGACGTGGGGACGCAACAGGGCGAGTCGTTCAGCCTCTTCTCGCGCGCCGTCGCCGACGTGATCTCCAACGATCCACACGCCCTCGGTCTGCGGGAGTTCTCCACACAGGTGCAGGAGCGGGTCGGCGTCTACCACCGGGCCTACGGCAAGACGGGCCGACCGCAGCAGGTGAAGGTGACCTGCGAGACGGACGCCGACGGCCGGGACTTCCCACTGCTGCCGGGCGCCGAACGACGGACCGAGGTTCACGCCTGGGTACGGGACGTCGACGACTACCCGTGGCACCGTACTCCCGAGGGCAGGGCGCGGGAGATCCTCCAGGACGTCTGCCGGGTCCTGGCGGGCCGGCTGGCAACGGCGTACGAGGAGGCGGCGCGGGCACTGGGCGACGATCCGTGGCACGACACCGCACTGGCCGAGCGCGCCCACAATCGGCTCGGCTTCCTGGTCAGTCAGCTGACCGACGAAGCGCTGTCACCGACCGAGGCCGCGCTCGCCTTCCTGTTCCCCCTCGTCACCCAGACGTTCTGGGCCCAGGAAGCGGCCCAGCGCAGGAACGTACTCGCCGAGGGCGTGACGGCTGACGGCCCCGACCACCACAACTTCGACAAGTTCGCCCAGGGCTTTCCCCGTCTCAAGCGCCGACTGCGCGCTCTGGAACACCGGAAGGCCGCCGGCGACTCGGCCCAGCGCATCAGCTGGTGGCTCTTCCATCGCTGGCTCCTCAAGCAGCCAGAGCTGTACACGGCCGAACGCCTCAAGTCCCTTCTCGGCGACGTGATCTCCGACCGGGAACACCCACCCTGGGTCGCCGACGCCATATCCGGGGAGCGCATGGCGCGGCTCCTCCGGGAGCACCGCACGGCGCCGTTCACCATCCGTCGGTCCAGCACCGCCCCGGAGCCTCAAGGGTTCCGCGTGCACGACGACGACCACGACGTCATCGCCGCCAGCACAGGCGACGAGCACGAGGTGCGCACTGCCCTGGTCACAGCCCTGGTCAAGGCCGCCCACGCTATGGCCGTCGATCCGGTCGACCTGCCCGAGATCGTCGTCGAACACATCGGTGTCCACGACAGCGTCGATCCCGCCGCCCTCCTGGCCACGGTGCGACGCTCCGACTGGCGGGTCTCCGGCCTGGGCCGCTCCCTGAACGCGGTGTGCACCCACCCGGCGGTCCAGGTCGCACTGCGCGGGCACGCGACCCGGGTCGACGTACTGCTGCGCGACATCAACCGCGGCGACATCCCCGCCCTCGCCCCGCTCCACAAGCTCCCGCCCTACGCCGACGGCAGCCGCGTGCGCCTCGACGGCAACACCCCCGACCAGCTCTCCGACGGCATCCGCTTCCAACTGGCCGAGGACCGCGTCCAGGAACTCCTCATGGGCGAGGAACTCTACGGCGACAGCGAGCTGGCCGTCCGCGAGCTGTACCAGAACGCGCTGGACGCCCTCCGCTACCGAGACTGCCGCACACAGTATCTGCGGGGCACGAACCGGACGGTCGCCCCCTGGGAGGGGCGGATCGAGTTCGTCCAGGGCATCCGCTCCGACGGCCGCCCCTATCTGCAGTGCCGGGACAACGGCATCGGCATGGGCATCACCGAGCTCAGCACCGTCTTCTCGCAGGGTGGGGCACGCTTCGTCGACCTGCCGGAGTACGTCGAGGAGCAGGCGGCCTGGGCACAGCTGCCCGACCCGAAACCGGAGCTCCATCCGAACTCGCGGTTCGGCATCGGCGTGCTCAGCTATTTCATGCTCGCCGACGAGATCGTCGTACGGACCTGCCGCATGGGGCGAGACGGGCGGCCCGGGCGGCTGTTGCAGGTGACCATCGCCGGACCGGGCAACTTCTTCCGGGTGGAGGACCTGGGACCGGGGGAGGACGCCGGGACCGAGATCCAGCTGCTGCTCAGCAAGGAGCGCAGGTCCGTATCGTGCGTGGACGCGCTGGAAAAGGTGCTGTGGGTGGCGCCGTATGGCACATCGGCGACCCACGGGGCGCGGTGCCGCGAGTGGGTGCCGGGCGAGCTTTCCCCTGCAGCCCTGGAGATCTACCCACGCGCGCATTTCGTCCGCAAGAGGCCCGCGTGGTGTATCCCCTCGGACCACCCGGGCTTGTGGTGGCTTGAAGGCGACGGCATCCTCCTGGCAGACGGTCTGCTTGCGGAGACCGAGTACGCCAAAAAGGTGTACGGCGCTGTCGTCAACCTCACCGGAAGGCAAGCGCCGGAACTGACGGTGGACCGCAAGAAGGTGCGCTCCTACGACAAGGCGCACGTGATGGAGCGCATGGCCTCCGCCATCCCCAGCCTCACAGAGCCGCGCCTGGGACTGCCCGATCCCGCCTGGCTGGAGGGCGCGAGCACCTGGTCCGTGGCCTTCGCCGACCGGGTCGCCGGGCAGGCACGTCGGGCCGATCTCCCCTGGCGGCTCCAGGACGACGTCTCCGTACCTTTCAGTCAGGTGGGTTTCTTCCCGCCCGACGC
The DNA here is from genome assembly GCF_044764885.1 of Streptomyces sp. NPDC093591. Taxonomy (NCBI): domain Bacteria; kingdom Bacillati; phylum Actinomycetota; class Actinomycetes; order Kitasatosporales; family Streptomycetaceae; genus Streptomyces; species Streptomyces sp. NPDC093591. The sequence continues at coordinate 175,495 of NZ_JBIWIY010000020.1, read as the reverse complement.
CGATCTGCTGCCCCTGGTGACCGGCCGTCACAGAGAGTCCGATCGGTCGGGTCTCGCCTCGCTCCTCCTCACCATGCCGCCGCCTGTCCTCCGCCGGCGGCTGGGTGCTCTGTACGCGGCGGGGCTCGGCGGGCAGGTTTCGCTCCCGCACATCGACCGCGCCGAAGCGCAGTGCGCCCGCCCGTCGGATCTCGCGCTGCTGAACGTCACCGGTAGGTTCCTCAACTGGCGGCACTGGCGTGAGAGATGGATGACGGGGCAGCTGACGTCCGGGCTCACCGCTCGCACGCCGTCCCCACAGCTCGTCAGCACCGGCCTGATGAGCATCATGGCACTGCCCCGCTGGCGTGATCCCGCCGTTGCTGTCAGCGTTGCGGACACCTTCGAGCTGAGTGCGCATACGAGTCGCTCGCCCGCGGAGGTCGCCGAGCGACTGGACGAATGGGGTTACCGTGTCGAGCCCCTGCTGGGCTGCGCCGCGGCCCAGCACTCCGACCTGCCGCTGCTTCGCCCACTGGGCGATCCGGACGGCTGGCTGGCACCCGGTGCGACGCTGTCGCCGGTCCAGATATGCGTCAGCGCCGCACAGGCCGCCCACAGCACGCCCTGGGCCGCACAGCGGCTCGATGAACTGGGTTTCACGGTGCCAGCGGAGTTCCCGGTCCGGGAGCACTGGAGCGAGGAGGAGCGCAAGGTCATCGCGGAACTGTGGCAGGCGTACGGCACGCGGCCCTCCCCCGAGAAGGCGTTGCACGTCTCCTCGGCGCAGCTGACAGCGGTGGCGCATACGACGGACCTGCCTCTGCGCTCCATCAGGGAGTTCCTCGGGCAGCTCGGTTTCACCCTGCCGCCGAAAGCCGCGGAACCACAGGAACTGACCGATGACGACCGGGCCCTGCTGGCCCAGAAGCCGCTTGTGGACCGGGACGTGTCACTACGCTACGTTGCGGCGGCTTCCCGCTATCTCAACCGCCCTGCGCGCGCCCTGGCCGACAGGCTCCGTGAACTCGGGTACAGGGTGTCGGAGGTACCCGAGGACGAGCACCTGCCCTCCCGAGAGGACATCGCCTTCCTCGGCACGGACCCCGGACTCGCTGACCTCAGTTGTCCCGTTTCCCTCAGCCGCGTCGCCGGAGCCGCGCACGGGGCCGGCATCTCCCTGGCCGAGGCAGTCGGCCGATTCACCTCCCTGGGGTACCACTTCTCCTTCGATCCGAAGGCCGTCTCTGCGTTGAGGGAGCAAGACGTCGAAAGCCTTGCCTTTGGGCGCTCGGCAGCGGAGAAGTTCAGCCCCATCTCGCCTGACGCCGTTCGCGCCGCCGCTGACCACACCAGCCGACAAACCGAAGAGATCGCCGCCTCCCTCACCGCCCTCGGCTTCGACGTGGTATCGCCCGCGAAGGAGTGGTCAAGAGAGCGTCAGCTGGAGACAGCCTTGTTCAGCGCGCTCCGTAACCCCGACCACCTCCCTGTCCCCTACCTCGACGGCCCTTCGGTCTCCCTTGTCACCCTGGCAGTGACAGCCATGCGAGCGGGTACGTCGCTGCGCGAAGCCGCCGAGACGGCCACAGCGATCGGTATCCGCCACGAAGCCGAAACCTGGTTCAGCCCCGCTCCGACGGAGCCAGATGCCACCTCGGCCGACGCAGTCCGGCCGCCGTCAGCTGCCGCACCACCTCGCGGCTGCTGATCTACACGGCACCGGCGGCCACGGCGCCCACGTACTGGTGGGCAGGCGTGCCCCCACTGCCGCGACCTTCACGCCCGCCTCGTGGCACACCCAGTACGCGGTCGGGGCTCAGCTCGGGCTCGACGTCGAGCGCGTGCGGGTCGCCGCAACCGCACACCGGGTACAGGGCCAGCGGCCGTGCCGAACCAGTGGCGCGTCCTACGCCCTGCGCGACCAGCCCGGCCAGGAACTCCGGACGGCGACGAGGAGCGGCCCACGGCACGCTGGGGGCGCAGAGACTGCCTGAAGCCACAGCCTCGGTGCCAGGTCACTCCATCTGGTGAGCGTTTCACAACCATGCGATTATGCCGTTGGCGACATAATACGGTGCGCCACATGGACGCCCTGTACGTGATCGAGTTGGAACCTGAGGTGCGGTCCTGGCTTGAGTCCCTGCCCGACAAACAGCACCGCAAAGTGGAGGAGTACGCAGAGCTGCTGGCCACACTGGGTCCGCAAACGCCCATGCCGTTCGCTCGACCTCTCGAGGAGGGGGTGTACGAGCTGCGCCCCACGCTGGGCGGCGTGGACACGCGCATCACGTACTGGTTCGCCCCGGGACGCCGCATCGTGCTCCTCACCGTCTTCCGGAAGACCCGGATGCACGAGGCGGCGCAGGTCGCTCGTGCGGTGGCTGCCCGCACAGTGTGCGACAGCAAGCACGGACCGGCCCACAGTACATACAGCCGCGGAGAGGAAGGGGAGACGCAATGAGTCATGCCCGCTGGAAGCTGAGCCGCGAAAAGACGTTGGCCGAGGGGTACTCCGAGTCCCCCGAGGTCACGGCCGAGCGTGCCGAGATCCGACTGGCCATGGCCTTCGCCAAGGCCGTGTACGACCGCCGCACAGAACTGGGGCTCTCCCAGACTGAGCTCGCGGAGCGAGCCGGACTCACCCAGGCCAAGATCTCCCGGGTCGAAGGCGCCGACACCGTGCCAACACTTCCCTTGTTGCGACGCCTGGCCATGGCTCTGGACGCCTCCCTGAACATCGCCCTGGACAACGATGGCGAGGAAGTCACTTTCATCGCCCACTCGGCAGCATGACGCCCCCGGCTCTCCGCGAAACGCCCAACTCGCCATCTGCGGCAGCACCCACCGCTGGACGTTGAGCTGACGGTCGGCGTGCTGGGCGACGAGCCAGGCGGCGTGGGCGGCCTACGCGCCGAGAAGGTCGGCCGTGGGCCAGCCGACCTCGTCCGTGATCACGCCGACCGCCTGGACCGCGCCTCCGAGCCGGCCTGACCATCCCTAACGCGGCAGTCTCCCCTCCTTGTTGACCTGCCGAACCCGCGCCAACAGCTCCTCCTTCGTCGGCGCGGGTTCCACCGACTCACCCCGCAGCACCGCCGCGAGCCGCTCCGCGGTGCGGACATTGCAGCGCCCGAGCTGGACGAGAGCGAACGGCTCGTCTCCGGCGCCGGTGACCGGATCCACACACAGGGAGGGCAGTACGACGCCCACTCCCCTGAGCGCCTCCCGCAGGGACACCACGACTTCTTCGGTCGACCGCACGTTGACTTCACCTCTCCACGCAGAGTTTGCGATTCACAACACAGCGTGGCGGTCACGCCCCTAACCTGGCCATACGGGGCGCCCCAACAACCTCGTCTGGTGGACCGGGAGTTACACATGCCAGCACCGAAGGATCTCGATCCGTCGTCCTCGCCGCGCGCGCTGCTGGGCGCGGAGTTGCGCCACGCGCGCGAGAAGAAGGGCCTGAGCCAGGAGGCCCTGGGCTTGAAACTGTTCGTCAGCGGCGCGTTCATCGGCCAACTTGAGGCCGGTACGCGGCGCTTGCGGCCCGACATGGCACCGCTGGCCGACGAGGTGCTGGGCACGAACGGTTTCTTCGTGCGGAACTGCAAGGCAGCGAACAAGTCCAAGTATCCGGAGCACTTCGCGGAGGCGGCGGAGGCCGAGGCTCAGGCGACGGCGATCAGGCAGTACGCGCCGCTGCTGATCCCCGGGTTGCTGCAGACGCCGGCGTACGCGAGGGCTGTATGCCGGGCATACCAGCCGACAGCCCCGGAGAAGAAGATCGAGCAACTAGTGACGGCCCGGATGGAGCGCACGCGACTCCTCGACGATCCAACAGAGCCGTTGTTGTGGGCGGTGATTGACGAGGCGGCGTTGCGGCGGGTGACGGGCGGGCCCGAGGTGATGACGGAGGCCCTTCGTCACATCGCCGATTTGTGCCGCCGGGGTCGGGTCATCGTGCAGGTGCTGCCATTCGGTGCGGGAGCACATGCGGCGATGCAGGGCGCCATCAAGCTCATGGACTTCGACGACGCCCCTCCGCTGGTCTACTTCGAAGGAGTCGGCACGGGACGGCTGGAGGACGACCCGGCGACCGTCAGGCACCAGAGGTTCACCTACGAACTCCTCATGGCCTGCGCACTCTCGCCGCAGGAGTCCCTGGCCCTGATTGAGGCGATGGCGCAGGATTACGCCCATGAGGAACATCCCTGAGTACGACCTGGACGGCGTCACCTGGAAGAAGTCCAGCTACAGCGGCGGCGACGGTGGCGACTGCCTTGAGGTCGCCCGCTGGCGCAAGTCGACGTACAGCGGGGGCAGCGGCGGCGACTGCCTCGAAGTCACCCACGACATCCCCACCCTCGTCCCCGTCCGCGACTCCAAGACCCCCCACGGCCCGAAGCTCGTATTCCGAGCATCGGCGTGGTCGGCCTTCGTCAAAGCGGTCAGGATCTGACCTCATTGCCTCCTAGCGTGGCCGTCATGACTGAGACCACGCACAACCCCGTCACCGACACCGCCACCGACGAGCGCGCCGACCTGCTGGAGTCGCTGGCCCAGCAGCGGTACTTCCTGCGCTTCACGACCCGCGACCTCACCGACGAGCAGGCCGGCGAGCGCACCACCGTCAGCGAACTGTGTCTCGGCGGCCTGATCAAACACGTCACGTCGGTGGAACGGGGCTGGGCGGCCTTCATCCAGCACGGCCCATCGGCCATGCCCGACTTCACCGCCATGACCGAGGCCGACTTCGCGAAGCGCGCCGACGAGTTCCGGATGCTGCCCGGCGAGACACTGGCCGGCGTGCTGGCCGAGTACGAGGAAGTGGCCCGCCGCACCGACGAGTTGGTCGCGACCCTGCCCGACCTGAACGCCGCCCACCCGCTGCCCAAGGCCCCGTGGTTCGAGGCTGAGGCTCAATGGTCGGCCCGCAGGGTACTGCTGCACATCACCGCCGAGACGGCCCAGCACGCGGGCCACGCCGACATCATCCGCGAGTCCCTGGACGGCGCGAAGAGCATGGGCTGACGCCCCGATACCTCCGGCCCGAAGCTCAAGCGGCCAGCGCCGAGCCCTCTTTGCAAGGAATGGTTGGAGGGTCTCAACCCGCCCTCCCACCCCGCGAGTTGACTTGGAGCGTTCGTCCGAATAACGAACAGCCCCCGCCAGGTGCTCACAACACCTGCGGGGGCTTGACCCACGAGATCGAGCTAGAGGTCGATCCAGTGGCTACTGCCAAGCTCAGTACTACCTCCCTGCCCGCGCACGCGTCCCCGCACCCGATGGCCAATCGTGGTCCGGGTCCAACGGCATCGTGATGGCTGTCGAGATCACGTCCCACGACCGCGACACCCATCAGCGAGACCGCATCGACAAGCCCGTCGGCTATGCGGCAGTCGACCTCCCTGTCTACCTGCTCATCGACCGTGACAACAACACCGTTGTCGTGTACAGCGAACCCAGGGACGCCCGCTACCAACGCGTCGTCTCCCACCCCTGGGGAGCCCCGGTGGAACTCCCCGAGCCTCTCGGCTTCACTGTGGATACCGAGGAACTCCACATGGCCCGGTTGGAGGCAGCGGACCCTCCATGTGCATGCTGAAGGTCTACCGCACCACCTGACCAGGCCCCCGCAAGCCCCCGGAGCCACCCCATGAACCATGCCCAGCTCACCGCCTTGGGCCGAGCCCTCCGCCTCCTCGGCGAACACGGCGAGTCCCTCACGGCCACCACCCCGGACGGCAAACTCCACGAGGTCAAGGCCGACCTCCGCCGCGCCCTCGACCTCCTCGACGAGAGCGTCACCGGCGCCGCCCCCACCACCCGCTGCCCGGAGCACCCCAACGGCCCCGTCGACACCGCCGCCCCCGACCTCTGCCTGCTCTGCGAGACCCGCCGCCGAGCGGCCCGCCGCTCCGAGTTCAACGGCCCGGCCCCCGACGTCCCCCGCGCCCCCGAGCACACCGCCCCCTCCCGCTACGGCGTCCGGGGCGACCGCCCCCAGCCCCAGCAGCGCTGGCTGCCGGAGCTGTGGAACGGCCAGGAGTGGCAGCTGTGCGGCACCCCGCGCCGCGACCGCCGCGAGGCCGAGCTGTATATCGCCGCCCAGCGCCGCGGCCCACGCCCCGCCATGGCCTACCGCCTCGTGCACGAGTTCACCGACTATGAGGTGCTGCGCGTCTGGGGCACGCCGGTGAAGGTCGACATCGAGCCGCTGGGCAACCTGTAGGAGCCAGTCCGCCCTTAGGCCAGGACCACCTTGAAGGCGTTCTCGGATGGGAGGGTGTAACCGCCGAGGTTCGTCGTCATCTGGGCGAGGATCACGCCCGCGACGGCACTCGCCGTGGACATGCCGAGCGAGCGCATCAGCGTGTTGAGGCTGTTCGCCGCGGCCGTCTCCGAAGCAGGCACGGCGCTCATGATCAGCGCGGGCATCGAGCCGAAGCCGACACCGGCGCCGATGATGCAGGCCACGTGGTCACGCCTCCCGCTCCACGAACGCCCGCACCTGCTCCTCGTCCAGCTCGTACACCGTCTCGTGCGCCCGAGGGTCCCGCGCATGGAAGGTATGGAACATCGGCCCCGTCGCCCCGCCCAGCTCCACCAGCGACGCCGACGCCCCGCGCACCGCGCGCTCCGTTCCGGGCGCGGCCGTCAGGTCGACGCGGCTGACCACACCCGGAGTGACCCACACCGGCACCGACTCCAGCAGCCCGAAGAGCTGGAGGTGGTAGTGACCGGTCAGCACGACCCGTACGTCACTCCCCCGGATCGCCTCCGCCAGCTCCCCCGGGTTGCGCAGCCCGAAGTGCGGCTGGGTCGCCGAGATGTCGAGGCTGATCGGCGGGTGATGGAAGGCGAGGACGGTCCCCCGCTCGGACGGCTGACTAGGACTCTGACCCTGACTCAACACCTCACGGAGCCACTTCAGTTGACGCCGACTCAGCTCGCCGTACACCTTCCCCGGCACCAGCGAGTCCAGCGTCACGAAGCGCCATCCGCCGACCGTACTCACCGCGGCCCGCTCCAACACCTCGGAGTCCAGGACCAGCTCCGGTTCCGGGTGCCCGCTCCCGAGCACCTTCCCGAAGGCGTCCCGCTCGTCGTGGTTGCCGGTCGTATAGAACACCGGCGCCCCCAGCCGCCGCGCGAACTCGCCCACCAGCTCGCGTACGGCCGTATACGCCTCCACGGCCCCGTCGTCGGCGATGTCTCCGGTGACGACCACCGCGTCGACGTCCCGTAGATGCCGTAGCTCGGTGAGCATCAGGCGCAGTGAATCGGTGGCGTTGACGCCGTTCTTGTCGGGAGCGTCGGTGCGCTCGATGTGCGTGTCCGAGAGATGAAGGATCCTCATCTCTCGGACACTAGTCCCGAGTTGGCGCTCAGCTCAGGGTCTTCAGCGACTCCGCGTCGTACGCCGCCAGCTCCCCGAACCGTCCGTCCAGCACCTTCGCCGCCCACTGAGGGTCCTGGAGCAGGGCGCGGCCGACGGCCACCATGTCGAACTCGTCGCGCTCCAGGCGGTCCAGGAGGTCGTCGATGCCCTTGACCGTGGAGCCCTCGCCCACGAAGGCGCCGATGAAGTCGCCGTCGAGGCCGACCGAGCCCACGGTGATGGTCGGCTTGCCGGTGAGCTTCTTCGTCCAGCCGGCCAGGTTCAGGTCGGAGCCGTCGAACTCCGGGAGCCAGTAACGGCGGGTGGAGGCGTGGAAGGCGTCGACGCCGGCCGCGGCGAGCGGGGTGAGGATGGCCTCCAGCTCCTCGGGGGTCTCGGCGAGCCGGGCGTCGTAGGCCTCCTGCTTCCACTGGGAGTAGCGGAAGATGACCGGGAAGGACGCGGAGACCCTCTCGCGTACGGCGGCCACGATCTCCGCGGCGAACTTCGTGCGGGCGACCGGGTCGCCGCCGTAGGCGCCGGTGCGGCGGTTGGTGCCCTCCCACAGGAACTGGTCGAGCAGATAGCCGTGGGCGCCGTGCAGCTCCACGCCGTCGAAGCCGATGCGCTCGGCGTCCGCGGCGGCCTGGGCGAACGCGCCGATGACGTCGTCCAGGTCGCTCCGGGTCATCGCCTTACCGGTGGGCTCGGTCTCGCCGATGCGCAGACCGGAGGGTCCCACGGCGGGGGCCTCGGGGTACGGCGACTGGCCCTCCTTGCGCACCATGCCGATGTGCCACAGCTGCGGCACGATCGTGCCGCCCGCCGCATGCACGTCCTCGGCGACCTTCGCCCAGCCCGCCAGCTGCTCCTCGCCGTGGAACCGCGGGACGCGGCTGCTCTGCCCGGCCGAGTCGTGGCCGACGTAGGTGCCCTCGGTGACGATCAGGCCGACCCCGGCCGCGGCGCGGCGGGCGTAGTACGAGCGCACGTCCTCACCGGGGATGCCGCCCGGGGAGAACATACGGGTCATCGGCGCCATCACGATGCGGTTCGGGACGGTGAGGCCGTTGATCATGGTCGGCCGGGAGAGGATCTGGGCCGCACGGGAGGCGGCGGACTCGGTGACGGTCACGGGGAGGGCTCCTCGGGAGTTGCTTCTATTGACCAGCGGCTCTGCAGACCGTCTGGTATGTGCGCGCGCATTGTTGCACCCAATTAAGCAACTGCCTATGCGCTGCCACACATTCCCCATCCGCCCCCGCCCCGCTGTGACCCCGAACACGCCCGAGGGCGGCACCTCCTGTCGGAACAGGAGGTGCCGCCCTCGGCAAGGACGTTGATCAACCGGAGGTCGAGCCCCCGAGGTCGATCAGAAGTCCATGTCACCGCCCGGCATGCCGCCACCGGCGGGCGCGGCGGCCTTCTCCGGCTTGTCGGCGATGACGGCCTCGGTGGTGAGGAACAGCGCGGCGATCGACGCGGCGTTCTGCAGCGCGGAACGCGTCACCTTCGCCGGGTCGATGATGCCCTCGGCGATCATGTCCACGTACTCGCCGGTCGCGGCGTTGAGGCCGTGGCCGACCGTCAGGTTGCGCACCTTCTCGACGACGACGCCGCCCTCGAGACCACCGTTGACGGCGATCTGCTTGAGCGGGGCCTCGAGCGCGAGCTTCACGGCGTTGGCGCCGGTCGCCTCGTCACCTTCGAGCTCCAGCTTCTCGAACACCTGGGAGGCCTGCAGCAGGGCCACGCCACCACCGGCGACGATGCCCTCCTCGACGGCCGCCTTGGCGTTGCGCACGGCGTCCTCGATGCGGTGCTTGCGCTCCTTGAGCTCCACCTCGGTGGCGGCACCGGCCTTGATGACGGCCACGCCGCCCGCGAGCTTCGCCAGGCGCTCCTGGAGCTTCTCGCGGTCGTAGTCCGAGTCGCTGTTCTCGATCTCGGCGCGGATCTGGTTCACGCGGCCCGCGACCTGGTCCGAGGAGCCGGCACCGTCGACGATGGTGGTCTCGTCCTTGGTGATGACGACCTTGCGGGCCTTGCCCAGGAGGTCCAGGGAGGTGTTCTCGAGCTTGAGACCGACCTCCTCGGAGATGACCTCGCCACCGGTGAGGATGGCGATGTCGTTCAGCATCGCCTTGCGGCGGTCGCCGAAGCCCGGGGCCTTGACCGCGACGGACTTGAAGGTGCCGCGGATCTTGTTGACGACCAGGGTCGACAGGGCCTCGCCCTCGACGTCCTCGGCGATGATCAGCAGCGGCTTGCCCGACTGCATGACCTTCTCGAGGAGCGGGAGCAGGTCCTTGACCGAGGAGATCTTGGAGTTGGCGATCAGGATGTACGGGTCGTCGAGGACGGCCTCCATACGCTCCATGTCGGTGGCGAAGTACGCCGAGATGTAGCCCTTGTCGAAGCGCATACCCTCGGTGAGCTCCAGCTCCAGACCGAAGGTCTGGGACTCCTCGACGGTGATGACGCCTTCCTTGCCGACCTTGTCCATCGCCTCGGCGATGAGCTCGCCGATCTGGGTGTCGGCGGCGGAGATGGAGGCGGTGGAGGCGATCTGCTCCTTGGTCTCCACGTCCTTGGCCTGCTCGAGCAGGGCGGCGGAGACGGCCTCGACGGCCTTCTCGATACCGCGCTTGAGGGCCATCGGGTTGGCGCCGGCGGCTACGTTGCGCAGGCCTTCCTTGACCAGGGCCTGGGCGAGAACGGTCGCGGTGGTCGTACCGTCACCGGCGACGTCGTCCGTCTTCTTGGCGACTTCCTTGACCAGCTCGGCGCCGATCTTCTCGTACGGGTCCTCGAGCTCGATCTCCTTGGCGATGGACACACCATCGTTGGTGATCGTGGGGGCGCCCCACTTCTTCTCGAGGACGACGTTGCGACCCTTGGGGCCGAGCGTCACCTTCACGGCGTCCGCGAGCTGGTTCATGCCGCGCTCGAGGCCGCGCCGCGCCTCCTCGTCGAACGCGATGATCTTGGCCATGTGAAGTGGTCCCTCCAGGACTGGGGGTGATTCCTTCGGACCGCGCCCGCGCCCGCGACGGACGGCTCGCCTGCCTCGTGGTTCCTTGCCCCACCTGGCCTGCGGGCCTCACCGACCCGGTCCTTCGTTGTCACTCTCACCTTCAGAGTGCTAACGCAATGATTAGCACTCGACCCATGCGAGTGCAAGCGGCTCTCGGGGATCGGGCGGGGTGCTCCGCAGTGGGCGAACAGGGTTCGGCAAGGTCCGGGCAGGCCACACGCAGGCCCGGGCATGGTGAAGGCGCCCCGCACCCCGGGCACGGCGAAGGGCCCGCACCCCGGGAGGTGCGGGCCCTTCGAAGAAGAACGTCGCTGCTTTAAGTCGACGCGTGCTTCAGCCGGCCGCCAGCCGGACCATGTCCGCCTGCGGCCCCTTCTGACCCTGCGAGATCTCGAAATCGACTCGCTGGCCCTCTTCCAGGGTGCGGTACCCGTCCATCTGGATCGCGCTGTAGTGGACGAAAACATCCGCACCACCGTCGACCGCGATGAAGCCGTACCCCTTCTCCGCGTTGAACCACTTGACGGTGCCCTGAGCCATGCCTAACTCCCCTATTACTGGCCCTTGCACAGATCCACACTTCGCGGATCCGGGTCAGACCTCACCCCCCATCGGTCGGGGGCGTGCGCCGGAACGCGTCGACCGCGGCTGAATGTATCTGCCCAACTGCCGTCTGCAACAGGTCAATCGGACGAGAAATCCGGGCACGCCCGGTCGGGAATGTGGGGACAATTCCCCTGACTTCAGGTCAAGTCGGACCCGATAAAGGGAACAAAAGCCGCAAAAAACCCGCACACTTTGGCTACTTCTTGTCGGGGGTGCGGCATGAAATCAAGGGCCACCGACCCGTGAATCGGCGGCATGTTCCCCAACTGTACCTCGCTCAACCACACAGAATTGCCCCCTCCGCTTCTCTCACGGAGGGGGCAATCCGGTGAACTCTCGGTAATTGGCATTACCGAGGGTAATGATCGGTCATTCGGTCAGCCGCCGGCGACGGCCGGAATGATGGAGACACCCGCGCCGTCCGGCGTCGCCGTCTCCAGCCCCTGCTCGAACCGGACGTCGTCGTCATTGACGTAGACGTTGACGAACCGACGCAGCTTGCCCTGGTCGTCGAGGACACGGGCGGCGATCCCGGTGTGGTTCTTCTCCAGGTCGGCGATGACCTCGCCGAGGGTGCCCCCCTCGGCGGCGACCTCAGCCTGCCCGCCGGTGTAGGTGCGCAGGATGGTCGGGATGCGGACGGTGACGCTCACGTTGTGACCTCCGGTCAGGTAGTCGCCCCTAGGGGCGCGGGGCTGTGTTCAATGTGCGGCTACCGCCGCGCGGGCGCGACCAGGGCCCACCCGGCCCGCAGACGAAATCGACGGGACAGGCCCTAGACGAGACCAGCCTCGCGGAACGAGTCCAGGTTGGGGCGAATGGTCGCGGTGAGCCCCGTACCGGCCACCGCGTCCAGTGTCTTCAGACCGTCACCGGTGTTCAGCACAACCGTCGTCTTCGTCGGGTCGAGGACACCGTTCTCGATCAGCTTGCGCGTCACACCCACGGTCACCCCACCGGCGGTCTCCGCGAAGATGCCCTCGGTCCGGGCGAGCACCTTGATCGCGTCCACGACCTGCTCGTCCGTCACGTCCTCCACCGCACCGCCGGTACGGCGAGCGATGTCCAGGACGTAGGGACCGTCCGCCGGGTTGCCGATCGCCAGCGACTTGGCGATGGTGTTCGGCTTCTGCGGGCGGACGACGTCGTGGCCGGCCTTGAAGGCGACGGACACCGGCGAGCAGCCCTCGGCCTGCGCGCCGAAGATCTTGTACGGCTTGTCCTCGACGAGCCCGAGCTTGATCAGCTCCTGCAGCCCCTTGTCGATCTTCGTGAGCTGCGAGCCGGAGGCGATCGGCACGACCAGCTGGTCCGGGATCCGCCAGCCGAGCTGCTCGCAGATCTCGTACGCCAGGGTCTTGGAGCCCTCGGCGTAGTAGGGCCGCAGGTTGACGTTGACGAAGCCCCAGCCCTCGCCGGCCGGGTCGCCGATCAGCTCGGAGCAGAAACGGTTCACGTCGTCGTAGTTGCCCTCGATGCCGACGAGCTCACCGCCGTAGACCGCCGCCATGACGACCTTGCCCTGCTCCAGGTCGTGCGGGATGAACACGCAGGACCGGAAGCCGGCGCGGGCGGCGGCGGCGCCCACCGCACCGGCGAGGTTGCCGGTGGAGGAGCAGGAGAGGGTGGTGAAGCCGAAGGCGCGGGCGGCCTCCAGGGCCTGGGCGACGACGCGGTCCTTGAAGGAGTGCGTCGGGTTGCCGGAGTCGTCCTTGACGAACAGCTGGCCGGCGTCGACACCCAGCTCGCGCGCGAGGTTGTCGGCCTTGACGAGCTGGGTCCAGCCGGGGTTGATGTTCGGCTTGGTGGCCACGTCGGCGGGGACGGGCAGGAGGGGCGCGTAGCGCCAGATGTTCGCGGGACCCGCCTCGATCCGCTTGCGGAGCTCCTCGGCGTCGTAGGCCGAGAAGTCGTAGGCGATCTCCAGCGGGCCGAAACACTCCTCGCACGCGAAGACCGGTCCGAGGGGTACTCGGTGACCGCACTCGCGGCAGGAAAGAGCCGCGGCGGGACCGAGGTCGACGGTCTCGGCGGAGTCGGTGGTGCTTGCAACAGTCTGCACAGCCATGTGAGGCGAGGCCCTTTCTCCTCATCTTCCTCACGACGCATCTCGCCGTGAGACGGATTTGGCACCTTCCCTAGCCGGGAGCCTCGCGGAGACGATCGACAGTGATCGCTACGAGTACCGACTGGAGGGTTGCCGGGGCTTCATCGGGCCGTTTCCCTCTGCCCCTCTGGATGAGCTGTATGCGGTTGTGTGCGGCGTGACCCCGGACATGCGATGGTCATCCGCGTTGTTCAAGACTGTAACCGACGGCCAGGACAGTTGAGAGAGCCCGTCCGAACCGCGAGACAACAGTGAGGAGCCGCCAACCGTGCTGGAAGAAGTCGAGCGCTGGCTGAGCACCCGCTCCTGGTCCGTGACCGATCGCCCGCTCCACCGCATCCTGGCCGCCAAGCAGCGCACGGGCCAGTCGGTCTCCGTCGTGCTGCCGGCGCTCAACGAGGAGGAGACCGTCGGCGACATCGTCGCGATCATCCGTCACGACCTCATGCAGCAGGTTCCGCTGGTCGACGAGATCGTCGTCGTCGACTCGGGATCCACCGACCGCACCTCCGAGGTGGCCGCCGCCGCGGGCGCCCGGGTCGTCCACCGCGACGACATCCTGCCCCGCATCCCGACCGTGCCCGGCAAGGGCGAGGTGCTGTGGCGCTCGCTGCTCGTCACGAGCGGCGACATCGTCTGCTTCATCGACGCGGACCTGAAGGAGTTCTCCTCCGACTTCGTCTCCGGCATCGTCGGCCCGTTGCTCACCGACCCCGAGGTCGACCTCGTCAAGGCCATGTACGACCGCCCCCTGGGCGCGGCGGCCGGGCAGGGCGGCCGGGTGACCGAGCTGATGGCCCGCCCGCTGCTGAACATGCACTGGCCGCAGCTGGCCGGCTTCGTGCAGCCGCTCGGCGGCGAGTACGCGGCCCGCCGCTCGCTGCTGGAACAGCTCCCCTTCCCCGTCGGATACGGCGTCGAGCTCGGCATGCTGGTCGACGCCCTGCACCTGGTGGGCCTCGACGCCCTGGCCCAGGTGGACGTGGGCGTCCGCAAACACCGCCACCAGGACGGGCAGGCCCTCGGCCGGATGTCCGCCGCGATCTACCGCACGGCCCAGCTGCGGCTGGCCCGCGGACACCTCATCCGCCCCTCCCTCACCCAGTTCGAGCGGGGCGAGGACGGTTTCGAGCCACGGACGTTCTCCGTGGACACGGAGGAGCGGCCACCGATGGCGGAGATCGCGGAGTACGCCTCCCGCAAGGTGGCTTGAACGTCGTATACGGCCCCTGCCAGTGAGGTGAACCGCACGTTTGAGCGGTTCCGGGCCGGGCTAGGTTGAGGCGTATGGCTTCCACGCAGGACGCACGGGATGCGCAGGGTGCTGCCAAGGTGCTCGTCGCGTCGAACCGCGGCCCGGTCTCCTACGAGGTACGCGAAGACGGTTCGCTGCACTCCAAGCGGGGCGGCGGCGGAGTCGTCTCCGGGCTGTCGGCGATCGGGCCGGACGCCGGCGCCCTGTGGGTGTGCTCGGCGCTGTCCGACGGGGACCGCGAGGCGGTGCGGCGCGGGGTCGGCGAGGACGGCGTCCTGATGCTGGACATCCCCGCCGACGTACACGACGACGCCTACAACGGCATCGCGAACTCGGTCCTCTGGTTCGTCCACCACATGCTCTACCAGACGCCGCTGGAGCCGGTCTTCGACGCGGAGTTCCGGCGCCAGTGGGCGTCGTACGAGGCGTACAACCGGGCCTTCGCCGAGGCGCTGGCCGGGCAGGCGGCGCCCGGGGCGGCGGTGCTGGTGCAGGACTATCACCTGTGCCTGGTGCCGGGGATGCTGCGCGAGCTGCGCCCCGACCTCCGGATCGGCCACTTCTCGCACACGCCGTGGGCGCCGCCGGAGTACTTCCGGATGCTGCCCGACGATGTCGCCGGCCAGGTGCTGCGCGGCATGCTCGGCGCGGACCGGCTGGGGTTCCTCACACGTCGGTGGGCGGACGCGTTCGAGGCGTGCTGCGCGGAGTTCGCCGGAGGGCTCGGGGGCACCCGGGTCGGGGTGCACGGGCTCGGGGCGGACGCGGACTTCCTGCGAACGCGTGCGCATCAGTCCGATGTGGCCGAGCGGATGGCGGCGCTGCGGGACGAGATCGGCTCGGCCGCGGACGGGAGCCGCCGCAGGACGATCGTGCGGGTCGACCGGACCGAGCTGTCCAAGAACATCGTGCGCGGCCTGCTGGCCTACCGGCAGCTGCTCGACGACCACCCCGAGTGGCGGGAGCGGGTGGTGCACGTGGCGTTCGCGTATCCGTCGCGGCAGGACCTGGCGGTCTACCGGGAGTACACGGCGGCGGTCCAGCGGCTGGCGGAGGAGATCAACTCCCGCTACAGGACGCCGGGTTGGACCCCGGTGGTGCTCCACGTCAAGGACGACTTCGCGCGCTCCCTCGCCGCGTACCGGCTGGCGGACGTGGCGCTGGTCAACCCCATCCGGGACGGCATGAACCTCGTCGCGAAGGAGGTACCGGTCGTCTCCGACGAGGGGTGCGCGCTGGTGCTGTCGCGGGAGGCGGGGGCCTTCGCGGAGCTGAGTGAGGACGCGATCGCCGTGAATCCGTACGACGTGATGGACACCGCGCGGGCGCTGCACGAGGCGCTGTCCATGGGGCCGGAGGAGCGGGCGGAACGCTCGAAGCGCCTGGCCGCCGCGGGCACCGCGCTGCCGCCGGCCCAGTGGTTCCTGGACCAGCTGCACGCGCTGGCCGACGAGGAGGCTGGTCAGCCCGTCTGACCTGCGATCGCCTGCAGCAGCCGGACGACCCCGGCCGGGCCGTCGACCACCACGTCCGCCTGCTTCGACAACTCCGTGACCTCCTCGCTGCCGCTGCAGACCAGCAGGCCCGGGGTGCCGTCGGAGCGGAGGGCGTCGACGGCTGCGTAGGCCGGGAGGTCGCCCAGGTCGTCGCCGGCGTAGAGGACGGACTCGGCGCCGAGTTCGCGGACGTACTCGCTGAGCGCCACGCCCTTGTCCATGCCGGGTGGGCGCAGTTCGAGGACCATGCGGCCCGGTTCGACGATGAGGCCGTTGCGGGTGGCGAGGTCGGTGAGGGGCTCGCGGAGGGCGTCGAAGGTGCCCTGGGGGTCGGCCGCGCGGCGTGTGTGCACGGCGATGGCATGTCCCTTGTCCTCGATCCAGGTGCCCTGGGTGCTTTCGAGGACGCCTGGCAGTTCGACGCGTACGGCTGCTACGCCGGGGTGGGGGTCGGGGGCGGTGACCTCACCGCTGACGGCGTCCCAGCGCTCGGCGCCGTAGTGGCCGAGCACGACGAGGTGTTCCAGTCCTGGGGTTCCGGTGAATCCGCCGTACCGTACGGCGATGTCGGCCGGGCGGCCCGTGATCACTGCCACGGCGGCGACCTTCGGGGCGAGCGCGGCGAGGGTCGGCAGGGCGTCGGGGTGGGGGCGGGCCTGCTCGGGGTCCGGGACGATCGGTGCGAGGGTGCCGTCGAAGTCGAGGGCGATCAGTGCGCGTTCCGGGCGGGCGAGGATGGCGGCGAGGCCGTCGCGCCCGGGCTGGGTGGTGGGGGTCGGCAGGGGGGCCGTGGAGTTGGTCGAGCCGGAGTCGGTCAGATCCTTGTGACTGCCCATGGGGCGACCCTATCCAGCGGGGGCCCGCCCCGGGACGGTTCTCGCCCCCGCCGCCCCTACCCATTCCCCTCCCCTGGGGGCTGCGCCCCCAGACCCCCGCCGGACGGGCTGAAATCCAGCACCTCCGGCGTTTGAGGAGCGGGGGTCCAGGGGGCGGAGCCCCCTGGGAGCGGGGTCGAAGGGGCAGAGCCCCTGGGGATGGGACGGGTAGGGGCGGCGGGGGCGAGAAACCGCCCGGCGCGCACCCGTCACCGTTCCGCCCGCCGAGCCTCCCGCACCCGCCGCAACCGATTCACCGTCACCGGATCGTGGGCCAGAGCCCGGGCGTCATCCAGCAGGGCGTTCAGCAGCTGGTAGTAGCGCACGGGCGCCAGCCCGAGCTCCTCACGTATCGCCCGCTCCTTCGCACCGGGCCCCGGAAAACCCCGGCGTTCCAGGGCGAGGATGGCCTGCTCACGCTCCGCGAGGCCGGCGGACTCGGGCGGTGGCGGTTCCTGGCTCATGTCCCGCACAGTAGCCCCGGCCACCGACAACGCCACCACCCCGCCACCGACACCACCGGCGGAGCTACTCGGCACTCTCCGCCCGCGCGGCCGTCGACTGCAACTCCCCCAGAACCACGGACGGACTCCCCCCGGACGCGACCGTCCTGCCGATCCGCTTCTTGATGTCCGCGCTGACCGCGGCCCAGGAGGTCCGTCCGACCGGATACAGCTCGGACAGCGGGAGTTCCTCGAGGAAGGGCTTGAGGTCGGCATCCCGCTTGGCCCCGGTCATCACCGTGGACGCGGAGCTCGTGACGGGCAGCAGATCGTACTCGCGGGAGAAGTCCAGGACGTTCCGCTCGTCGTAGACGAAGTCGAGGAACTCGCCCACCTGCTCGGCATGACCGTTCTGCTTGAAGGCCATCATCCAGTCGGCCACGCCCATGGAGATCTTGGTGGGACCGTCCACCCCGGGCATGGGCACCATGCCGAACTTCACGCCCTTCTTCGCGGCCATCTGCATCAGCGAGGGGTGGCCGTTGAGCATGCCGACGTCCCCGGCCGCGAAGGCCGAGAACGCGTCGGCCCGGTTGAGCTCGCCGGGCGCGACCGGCCCCGTGAGCCCCTTGCCGACCAGGTTGTTCTTGAGCCAGTCGAAGGTGGCGACGTTCTCCGTGGAGTCGATGCTGTACGTGCCGTAGTCGGCGTCGGTGTAACCGCCCCCGCCGCTGAGCAGCCACTGCATCGTCTCGGCCTGTGCCTCCTCGGGCCCGAGCGGCAGCGCGTACGGGTACTTCACGCCCTCCGCCTTGAGCGCCGCGGCGTCGGCGGCCAGCTCCTTCCAGGTGGTCGGCGCGGTGAGGCCGGCCTTCTGGAAGAGGGTCTTGTTGTAGAAGAGCAGCCGCGTGGAGGAGGCGAAGGGTATGCCGTACTGCACCCCGTCGACCTGCCCGGCGTCCGCGAGCTGCGAGACGAGGTCGGCCTGGACGGTGATGGAGAGCAGGTCGTCGGCCGGGTAGAGGAGGTCCTTCGCGGCGTAGTCCGCGTACGCGCCGATCTGCGCCATGTCCGGCGCCTTCCCGGCGTCGACCATCTCCTTGACCTTGGCGTCGACGTCGTTCCAGGAGTACACCGTGACGTCGATCCGCACGCCGGGGTGCTCCTTCTCGTACTCCTTGACGAGTCTGTCCCAGTACTTCTGGGAACTGTTCGCGCCACTGTCCCCGTAGTCCGCGGCGACCAGCTTCAGCGTCACCTCGTCCGAACCACCGGTCAGCCCACAGCCGCCCAGAACCGCGGTCAGGCCCAGCGCGGACACCGCCGCAATCGTCCTCGTACGCCCGGTACGCCCCGTACGCTCCGTACGCTCCGTACGCCTACGCCGCTGCACGCAGAACCGCCCCACACCCATGTTCGAAACTTTCGAAATGTCATACATATTGCCCCCCTAAGGTCTACACCACGTAAGTGGACTAGACCTCTCGTGGGTGCGCAAGACACACTGTCCCCGTGAGACATGTCATCGCCCTCGATGTGGGCGGCACCGGGATGAAGGCCGCCCTGGCACGCGTGAGCGGCGAGCTCCTCCACCAGGCCCGCCGCCCGACCGGGCGCGAGCGCGGGCCGGAGGCTGTCGTCGAGGGCATCCTCGACTTCGCCGCCGAGCTGCGCGCGTACGGCGAACAGCACTTCGGCGAGCCCGCGGCCGCCGTCGGCGTCGCCGTCCCCGGGATCGTCGACGAGGAACAGGGCATCGCCACCTACGCGGCCAACCTGGGCTGGCGGGACGTCCCCCTGCGACAGCTGCTCACCGAACGGCTCGGCGGCCTCCCCGTAGCCCTCGGCCACGACGTGCGCACCGGCGGGCTCGCGGAGGGGCGCATCGGTGCGGGCAAGGGCACCGACCGTTTCCTCTTCGTGCCGCTCGGCACCGGGATCGCCGGCGCCATCGGCATCGACGGCCGGGTGGAGGCGGGGGCGCACGGCTTCGCGGGCGAGATCGGCCACATCGTCGTACGGCCCGGCGGACCCGCCTGTCCGTGCGGGCAGCACGGCTGTCTGGAGCGGTTCGCCTCCGCGGCGGCGGTGAGCGAGGCATGGGCCACCGCCTGCGGGGACCCGGAGGCGGACGCGGCGGACTGCGCGAAGGCCGTCGCATCCGGTGACCCGAACGCCGTACGGGTGTGGCAGGAGGCCGTGGACGCCCTCGCCGACGGCCTGGTCACCGCCCTCACTCTGCTGGACCCACGGATATTGATCATCGGTGGCGGCCTGGCCGAGGCGGGAGAAGTCTTGTTCACACCGCTGCGGGACGCCGTCCGGCGGCGGGTGACTTTCCAACGACTGCCGTCCATCGTCCCCGCGGCCCTGGGCGATACCGCCGGATGTCTAGGTGCGGGCCTCCTGGCCTGGGATCTCCTCGACCGAACCGACCGTACGGAGGTAACTCCCTGATGCCAGCCCACCCAGGGGCGCGGGACAGCGCCGATATGCGGCTCCGCCGCGGGGCGCGACCAGCCCCCCACCACCCGCACCCCGCAACCGGCAATGCGCCCCTCATCCTGTCCGGCGCCACCGCGGTCATGCCCACAGGAACCGTCAAAGACGCCCAAGTGATCGTCGACGGCACCCGAATCACCGGCACAGCCCCAGAAAACGCCCAGGTCATCGACGTCACCGGCCACTACGTGGTCCCCGGCTTCGTGGACATCCACAACCACGGCGGCGGCGGAGCTTCGTTCACTTCAGGCACGCCAGACGACGTGGTCACCGGCATCCACACCCACCGCCTGCACGG
Source organism: Streptomyces sp. NPDC093591 (assembly GCF_044764885.1). NCBI lineage: Bacteria > Bacillati > Actinomycetota > Actinomycetes > Kitasatosporales > Streptomycetaceae > Streptomyces > Streptomyces sp. NPDC093591. The sequence continues at coordinate 155,510 of NZ_JBIWIY010000020.1, read as the reverse complement.
AACCACGACCCTCGTCGCCTCCACGGTGACCGGCGACATGGACTTCCTGGCCCAGCGAGCCGGCCTCCTCTCCGAACTGGCCGAGCAGGGCGACATCGCCGGCATCCACTTCGAGGGCCCGTTCATCTCCCCGTGCCGCAAGGGCGCGCACTCCGAGGAACTGCTGCGCGACCCGGATCCGGCGGAGGTCCGCAAGCTGATCGACGCGGCGCGCGGGCACGCCACGATGGTCACCCTCGCCACCGAACTGCCGGGCGGCCTCGACTCCGTACGCCTCCTGGCCGAACACGGCGTCATCGCGGCGATCGGGCACACGGACGCGACGTACGAGCAGACGGTGGAGGCGATCGAGGCGGGCGCGACGGTCGCCACGCACCTGTTCAACGCGATGCCGCCGCTCGGCCATCGCGAGCCGGGCCCGATCGCGGCCCTGCTGGAGGACGAGCGGGTGACCGTCGAGCTGATCAACGACGGTACGCACCTGCACCCGGCGGCGCTGGAGCTGGCCTTCCGTCACGCGGGCGCCGACCGGGTCGCGTTCATCACGGACGCGATGGACGCGGCGGGCTTCGGCGACGGCCGCTACATGCTTGGCCCGCTGGAGGTGGAAGTGGCCGACGGGGTGGCACGCCTCGTCGAAGGCGGCTCGATCGCGGGGTCCACCCTCACCCTCGACCGCGCCTTCAAGCGGGCGGTGACGATCGACCGGCTGCCCGTCGAGGACGCGGTGGCGGCCCTGTCCGCCAACCCCGCCAAGCTGCTCGGCCGCTACGACCGCATCGGCTCCCTGGAGCCCGGCAAGGACGCCGACCTGGTGCTGCTGGACGCCGACTTCGACCTCAAGGGCGTGATGCGCCGCGGCGAATGGGTGGTTGAACCCCAACTGGGGTGATGTGTCCTGCTGTTGAGGGCGGCGGTTGTCCTGGGAGACTGGGAGGGCCGCCGTCCGTTTGGCATGATCAAGCCTCCGTACGGCGAAAGCGTTCTGAATTCCTTCGGGGGAGGTCGGCCCAGGTGATCCTCACGGTCACGCTGAACACCGCTCTCGACATCACCTATCGCGTACGGGCGCTACGGCCCCACGCGTCCCACCGGATCTCCGAGGTGACCGAACGCCCCGGAGGCAAGGGCGTGAACGTGGCCCGCGTCCTCGCGGCACTCGGGCACGAGGTGAAGGTCACCGGCTTCGCGGGCGGCGCGACGGGCCGGGTCGTACAGGAGCGGCTGACGGACACGCCGGGCGTGGTGGACGCGCTGGTCCCGGTGACGGGCGCGACCCGGCGCACGATCGCCGTCGTCGACGAGCGGACCGGCGACACCACCCAGCTCAACGAACCCGGCCCGACGATCTCCCCCGCCGAGTGGTCCGCCTTCCAGGAGGCGTACGAGGATCTCGTCCCGTCGGCATCCGCGGTGGCCCTGTGCGGCAGCCTGCCGCCGGGCGTGCCGGTGGGGGCCTACGCCGGTCTGGTACGGGCCGCACGCGCGGCGGAGGTTCCGGTGCTGCTGGACACCAGCGGCGAGGCGCTGCGCCGGGGCGTCGCCGCCCGCCCGGACATCATCAAGCCCAACGCCGACGAACTGGCCGAACTCACCGGTTCCCACGAGCCACTGCGCGCGACGCAGGACGCCCGCAGGCGGGGCGCCCGAGCGGTCGTCGCCTCCCTCGGCGAGGCGGGTCTGCTGGCCCTGACCCCCGAGGGCCGCTGGCGAGCCACTCCCCCGGCCCGCCTGCGCGGCAATCCGACGGGCGCGGGCGACGCGGCGGTGGCGGGGTTGCTGTCGGGGCTGGTCGAGCGGTTGCCGTGGCAGGACCGACTGGCCCGGGCGGCGGCGCTGAGCGCGGCGAGCGTGGTGGCGCCGGCGGCCGGGGAGTTCGACGAGCGGGCCTACGAGGAGCTGCTGGGGCGGGTGGCGGTGAGTGGGGAGGTCAGCGCGGCCTGACGGCTACGACTCGACCCAGCCCTTCACCAGCCACATCTGGTCCAGGAGGGCGTCGCACTGGTTGCCCTGCTCGCAGGACACCTTGATCGTGTTCGTGCCCTTGTTGAGCTGGATCCAGTTGTACGTCTTCGTCCAGCCCTTCTCGTAGTCGCCCTCAGGGCCGTGCGCGTAGTTCTTGAGGTTGACCGGCGCGGTGGACGGCGTGCCGTTGACCGTCAGGGTGGCGTTGCCGTCCTTGCCGGGAACGCTGAAGCCGACGTAAACCGTGTACTTACCGCCCTTGGGGATCCCGTCCACCTTCCAGGTGACCGAGGAGCCGACCTGGTTGAAGCCGGCCACGTAGACGCCGCCGTCCGCCTGGGCGCCCTTGATGTCGGACGCCGTGGTGGCGCCGCCGGCGAGGGCCAGCGCCTTGGCGTCGATCGTCGGCAGGTCGTCCTCCGCCGCCTGGCTGTTGCTGTTCGACGGGCTCGGCGCGCTGCTCTGCTGGGACTGCGTCGGCGTCGAGCCGGCCTCGTTGCCCTTGTCGTCCTGGTCGCCGTCGCCGCCCAGCATCGCCACACCGATGCCGATGACGACCGCCGCGACCACAGCGATCGCGCCGATCAGCAGGCCCTTGGTGTTGGGGCCACCGCCGCGGCCGGAGCCGCTGCCGCCGCTGTACGCCGGCTGCTGCTGGGCCGTCGGCGCCCCGCCGGGGTGCGTCTCCGGCGCCGCGTAGTGCGCGTTCGGCTGGCCGTACGCGCCCTGCTGCTGAGGTATCTGGCCGTAGGCCGACGTCGGCTGCTGCTGGCCGTACTGGCGCTGCCCGACCGCTCGCACCCGGTTGACGGAGCCCGGGTAGCCGTACCCACCGCCGCCGGACGGCGGCTGGGCGCCGTTGGCCTGCCCGTCGGCGTAGAGGTAGCCGAACGGGTCGTCGTCCTCGGGCGTAGTGGCGCCGTTGTTGCCGGACGTCATCCCTTGGGTCTCCTCACCAGGTGCGGGCGGATGCGATAGGTCTGAAGAATGGCGAGCCTACCCGCTCCTGCCGGCCCAAACGGGTGACTCAGATCGCATCAGCTCGCTGACCTGGGAGTTACCCGGCGCGTCTGTGCTGTTTGGGACGAGATCGTTTCTCTACGTACATCCGCTCGTCAGCGGACTTCAACACTTCGTCCGCAGTCATCCCGCAGTGTGCCCACCCGATGCCGAAGCTGGCACCGACGCGGACCGCGCGCCCCTCCGCCCGGATGGGCTGGATGATCTCGTTGCGCAGGCGTACGGCGAGGTCCTGGGCGTCGGCCCGGCCGAGGCCGTCGGCGAGGATCACGAACTCGTCGCCGCCGAGCCGGGCGACGGTGTCGCCGTCGCGGACCCCGCGCGTCAGCCGCCGGGCCACCTCGATGAGAACCGCGTCACCCGCGTTGTGCCCGAACCGGTCGTTGATCGACTTGAAGCCGTCGAGGTCGCAGAAGAGGACCGCGAGCCCCTTGGCGCCGTCGTCGCGCCCGCCCTCGACCGGGGCGACGGTGTGCTCGTGATGGTCGTAGGCGTCGTACACCGCCGCGCCGGGGAAGTCGAAGCCGTGGCCGTTGGCGTCGTAGACGGCGGGGTGGCCGTAGGCCGCGTCCGTGGATTCCAGGGCACCCACGTGGGTGGGCCGCTCGCACAGGCGCGCGGAGAGGCGGGAGCGCAGCTCGGCGGAGTTCGGCAGGCCGGTGAGGGAGTCGTGGGAGGCGCGGTGGGCGAGCTGGAGCTCGCGGCGCTTGCGCTCCTCGATGTCCTCGACGTGGGTGAGCAGGAAGCGGGGGCCGTCGGCGGCGTCGGCGACGACGGAGTTGCGCAGCGAGACCCAGACGTAGGTGCCGTCGCGGCGGCCGAGGCGCAGTTCCGCGCGGCCGCCCTCCGCCGACGTACGCAGCAGGGTGCCGATGTCCTCGGGGTGGACGAGGTCGGAGAAGGAGTAGCGGCGCATCGCGGAGGCGGGGCGGCCGAGGAGGCGGCACAGGGCGTCGTTGGTGCGCAGGATCCGGCCGTGCTGGTCGCCGCCCATCTCGGCGATGGCCATGCCGGAGGGGGCGTACTCGAAGGCCTGCCGGAAGCTTTCCTCGCTCGCCCGCAGGGCCTGCTGCTCGCGCTCGAGGCGGACCAGTGCCCGCTGCATATTCGCGCGTAGACGTGCGTTGCTGATGGCGATGGCGGCCTGGAACGCGTACATCTGGAGCGCCTCGCGCCCCCACGCGCCCGGCAGCCGGCCGTTGCGCGGCCGGTCCACGGACAGGACCCCGATCAGCTCGCCGCAGGCGCTGCCCTGCACGCCCGGTGTGTACATCGGCGCGAAGAGCCGGTCCGAGGGGTGCCACTCGTCCTCGAAGCGGGGTGCGGGGCCGTCGGTGTACCACTGCGGTACGTCGTCGTCGTCGAGTATCCAGCCCTCGGTGTGCGGGATGAAGACCAGGTCGCCCCAGCGCTCCCCCATGGCGAGCCGGCGGTCCCAGGACTCGCGGGAGCCGACGCGGCCGGTGATGAGGGCCTCGGCGGCGGGGTTGCCGGAGAAGGCGGCGACGACGAGATCGCCGTCGGGGCGCACGAGGTTGACACACGCCAGCTCGTAGCCGAGGCCGGCGACGACGCCGTCGGCGACGGTCTGCAGCGTGTCCGCCAGGCTGCGGGCGGTGTTCATGTCCGCCATGACCTGGTGCACTTGGCGCAAGGTCGCAAGACGGACGTACGGCTCCGACTCGGTCTCCATGCTCGCCCTCCCCCCGAGACCTCGCAGCGAATCAAGGGTGCTCTTCGGCGCTTCTTAATCGATCGTGCCCTTGCAGCTTCCCCGCCACTGAATCACAGCGCGCTCCCCACTCGGTACACAGGGTCAACAATTAATGCCCCTTGTGACTCAAGTCACAGGGAAACGTGAACAATTGAGCGGCGTTTCTGCGTTTTTCCTGTGTGTTTACTGAACGCAAACTTTGTGTGCGTGTGGAGATGCCACCAAACGGTTCTGAACAGGCGCGTCGGCTCTCCGCCCGTAGTCCTAGGTCCGTTCTCGGGCGCATGGCCGATGTGGCGTGTGCGGGACCGACATTAGCGTTTTCGGCGTGCCGAACACTTCTCCCCCCGCGCCGCCCGTGACCGCCGTCCTCCCCGCCGCCCGGAGCGCTTCCGGGCATGCTGAGGGAGTGAGCAACGACGAGTTCCGTGCCGCCATGTCGCGGCTGGCCGCGGGTGTGGTCCTGGTGACCGCCCTTGAGCCGCCGCTGGACCCGGACGACCCGCACGCGCCGGTCGGCGAGGACGTCGGCATGACGGCGACGGCTTTCATGTCGGTGTCCTTGGACCCGCCATTGGTGCTGGTCAGCCTGCGTGAGGGCTCCCGTATGGACGACCTGCTCGCCGAGCAGCCCCTGTGGGCGGTCTCGGTCCTCGCCGAGAGCCAGCGCCACATCGCCGGCCGCTTCGCCATGAAGGGCCGCGTCAGCGACCGGCTGCTGTTCGCCGACATCCCGTACAGCCGCGGCAAGGAGAGCGGCGCCCCCTTGGTGGGCGGTGCCCTGGCCACCCTGGAGTGCCGCACCGAGCAACGGGTGACGGCCGGCGACCACACCCTCGTGATCGGCCGCGTCCTGTCGGCCTCGCTGCCGAGTTCGGACGGGGGGCCGCTGACGTATTTCCGGGGGCGGTACCGGCAGTTGGGGTGAACTCCACGGTCGAGGGCGGGGGACGGGAAGGGGGGAAGGGCGGGAAGGGCGGGAAGGGGGAAGGTCGGGAACAATTCCCTGGCCCCCGGCTGATCATCCGCCATAGCGTGCCGGGATGACGTCACCCACTTCAGCGCCCCGGCTCGAAAAGATCACACCCGGAAACTTCGAGGCCGCCACCGGCATAAGAGTCCGGCCCGACCAGGAACACGCGGTCTCCCCCGTCATGCAGTCCCTCGCCGAGGCATACGTCCACCCCGCGGGCGTCGCCTGGCCACGCCTGATCGTCGACGGCGACCGTCCTGTCGGGTTCCTGATGGCGTTCCTCGACATCGACTGGCGTGGCGACGGCACCGTGTTCCGTTCCGGACTGTGGCGGCTGAACATCGCCGCCGAGGAGCAGGGCCGCGGCTACGGACGGTTCGCGGTCGAGTCCGTGGCCGCGGAGATCCGCCGCAGGGGCGGCGAGCACCTCTACGTCACCTGGCACCCCGGGCCCGACGGTCCGGAGGGCTTCTACCTCGGGCTGGGCTTCCGGCCCAACGGGGAGACGTCCGAGGGCGAGACGGTGGGCGTGCTGGAGCTCGGCTAGATCAGCGCCACGTCGAGCCGGGACACGCGCTCGGCGTCCGTCACGATGTCGATCGCGGCGATCCGATCCCGTACGAACGCAAACTTGAAGGCCCGCTCCACCTTGTCCTCGGCGAGCACCACGAAGCCCACGGCGCCGTCGACCAGCGCGGGCCGCCCGACACCGGCGAGGGGGCCGAACGTCGCCGCGCCCCGCGCCACCGCCGCCGCGCCCGTGGCCACGCCGATCTCGGTGCGGGCGACGACGTCCGGGTCCAGGACGTCGAGCAGCCCCTCGAAGTCACCGTCCCGCGCGGCGGCGAGGAAGGCGTCCACGACCTGGCGCTGCCTGGCGCGGTCGGTCTCGGGCACGTCCGCTCCCCGCACCCTGCGCCGGGCGCGGCTGGCCAGCTGCCGGGCGGCGGCCGGCGTGCGGTCGACGACGGCCGCGACCTCCTCGTACGACACCCCGAACAGGTCGTGCAGTACGAACGCCAGCCGCTCGGCAGGTGTCAGGGCGTCCAGGACGACGAGCAGGGCCACGCCCACCGAGTCGGCGAGGAGCGCGTCCTGCTCGGGGTCGGTCGCGGGGGTGGGCGTGAAGGCGGACGCGAAGGCGGTGGGGGTCGCCGCGATGGCGGGAGCGGGTGCCGTTGTGTCCAGGGGTTGTTCCGCGCGGGACTTGCGGGAGCGCAGCATGTCCAGGCAGACGCGGCCGACGACGGTCGTCAGCCAGCCGCCGAGGTTGTCGACACGGGTGGTGTCGGAGCGGCTCACCCGGAACCACGCCTCCTGCACCGCGTCGTCGGCCTCCGTGGCCGAGCCGAGCATGCGGTGGGCTACGGCGCGCAGGCGGGCGCGGTGCGCCTCGAAGCGCTGGGCGAGGAAGTCGGGGTCGTTGGTGTCTCCGGCGCTCATGTCTCGCAGCCTCTCGTCGCGGTCCGTCGTCAGTGGGATGACGGATCGGGAGGCGCGGGTGTGACGGGTGCCTCCGGCGGTTGGGCCGGGGGTGCCTGCGGCGGCCTGTTGGTGTTCGGTGGGGGTTCGCGTAGCGCCTTGGGTTGCGTTGTGGGTCGGGGCCGGGCCGGGGGGTGTCCGTCCTCGGTCGGGCGGTGGGCGTCGGGCTGGAGGTGCTGTTTCTTGACGCCCGACTCTGCGGGCGGACACCCCCCGGCCCGTCCCCTTGCCGCCGTACGCGGGTGCAGGTGCGTAGGGTCTACCAGTCTCGGCCCGATCTGCCCCGCTTGGTCTGGGCGCGCTGCTTCTTCTCCCTCAGGCGGCGTTCGTTGATGCCTCGGGGGATGCGGGTCGGCTTGCGGGGCTTGGGGGGTGGGGCCGTTGCCTCGGCCAGGAGCGCGGCGAGGCGTACGGCGGCGGTCTCGCGGTTGCGCCACTGGGAGCGGTGCTCGGAGGCGCGGACGGTGATGACGCCGTCGACCAGGCGGGACGCCAGCCGCTGCAGCGCCCGCTGCTTCCACACCTCGGGCAGCGCCTCGGTCTTCGCCAGGTCGAAACGCAGCTCGACCTGCGAGTCACTGGTGTTGACGTGCTGGCCGCCCGGGCCGCTGGAGCGCGAGAAACGCCACATGAGCTCGGCCTCGGGGAGGGAGACGGAGCCGCGGATGACGTAGGGACCAGACATGTCGTCCATGTTCCCTGTCCTGTCCGGTCCACGTCACGCGAATATCCCCTACGGGTGCTCTTTGGCAAAGAAAGTAAAGACACCTGGAACTTGAGGTACCCCTCTCCGCGTTCATAGGGGTAGCTGTAGCTTCTAGCCGTACCGCAACGAGGGAAGGGACTCCCAACAATGGCTGTAAGCCTGTCCAAGGGTGGCAACGTCTCGCTCACCAAGGAGGCTCCGGGCCTGACCGCCGTCACCGTGGGCCTCGGCTGGGACGTCCGCACCACCACCGGCACGGACTTCGACCTCGACGCCTCCGCGATCGCCGTGAACACGCAGGGCAAGGTCTACTCGGACGCCCACTTCGTGTTCTTCAACAACAAGCAGACCCCGGACAGCACCATCGTCCACACCGGTGACAACCGCACCGGCGAGGGCGCGGGCGACGACGAGGCGATCAACGTCAACCTGGCCGGCCTCCCGGCCGACGTCGACAAGATCGTCTTCCCGGTCTCGATCTACGACGCGGAGAACCGCTCGCAGAACTTCGGCCAGGTCCGCAACGCCTACATCCGCATCATCAACCAGGCCGGCGGCGCCGAGATCGCCCGCTACGACCTCTCCGAGGACGCGGCCACCGAGACCGCCATGGTCTTCGGCGAGCTCTACCGCAACGGCGCCGAGTGGAAGTTCCGCGCGGTCGGCCAGGGTTACGCCTCGGGCCTGGTGGGCATCGCGCAGGACTTCGGCGTGAACGTCTGACGGACGCCACGCTGAGCCGGAGCCCCTTGCCGCGGTACGCCGCGGCCGGGGGCTCCCCGCGTCGGGGGGCTTGGCGCTCGGGCCGTTGGATAGGTTGCCCGAATGATCCTCGACCCCCTCCCCCGCATATCCGGCCATGACATCCCGGGCCCGCTCCTCACCGAACTCACCGCGCTCTACGCCTCCAACCGCGACTTCCACGCGCTCAGCGGTGACTTCCCGGACCCGGACGACATCCGCCCGGAGCAGGTGGCGGCCGCGCTGGCCGAGGAACTGCGGGTTCCCGGGGCCGAGGTGCTGCTCGCACGCAGCTCCGGACAGCTGGCCGGGATCGTGATCACGCTGGCCCGGCATCCGGACCCGTCCGACCCGGACCCCTGGATCGGACTCCTGATGGTGGACGCGGGCGCGCGACGCCAGGGGTACGGACGCCGGTTGGCCTCACTCGTCGAGGAGCGCTTCCGCGCGGCGAACCGCACCGCCGTACGCCTCGCCGTCCTCGACAACAACCCCGACGCCCTCGCCTTCTGGACGGCCCTCGGCTACGAGACCATCGGCTACGGAAGAGACCGCCAACTCGACCGCCCCTGCACGGTCCTGCGCAAGCAGCTGTCCAGTTCCCCCCGCACCCCGCGCCGAGCCGCCCGCGTGGCCGTACTCGACCCGGAGGGCTCGGTCCTCCTCTTCCGGTACGACAACGTCGAGGTCGGCGTGCACTGGGCCCTCCCCGGCGGCGGCCTGGAGGCCGAAGAGACGCCCCGCGAGGGCGCCCTGCGCGAACTGCGCGAGGAGACCGGCTGGACGGACCTGGAACCGGGCCCCCTGCTGTGCACCTGGGAGCACGACTTCACGCACGCCTCCGTTCCCGTCCGCCAGCACGAGCACATCTACGTCACCCAGGGTCCCCACCGCGCCCCGACCGGCCCCGGCCTCCCCGCGGCCCACGCCGCCGACGGCATCCTCAGCTGGCGCTGGTGGACCCGGAAGGAGCTGGCGGAAACCCCCGAGCCGGTGTGGCCACCGGATCTGGCCCGGCTGCTGGACACGTGGGACGAGGGCAAGAGGGCCTGAACCGGCATGGACTGGACGACCCTCGCCGGCACCGCCCTGGGCGCCCTCGTCGGCGTCGGCTCGACGCTGCTCGCGGACCGGTCCCGCTGGCGCCGCGACCTGTCCGACCGGACCCGGCAGGAACGCAAACAGATCTACGTGACCGTCCTGACCAAGTACCGGCTGGCCTACGAGGGCATGCACGCGGCGGCCGTCACCGGTCGCGACCGGGCGGACGGGGCCCGGGAGACGGCCGCGGCGGTACGGGAGGCGTTCCGGGCGTCGGGCTGCGACGAGGCCCGTGAGACCGCCCTGATCTGCGCGCCGCAGGAGATGTCGGACGTACTCGAGAAGGTCTACGCGACCCTGCGGGACCTCCAGGACGTGTTCGCGGCGGGTGATCCACCGCTCGACTCCCCGGAGTTGCAGGAGCGGCGCCTCCAGCACGCCGAGGCGGTATGGGCGGCGCGTGCGGCGATGCGACGGGATCTGGAGCGGGCGGCCTGACGGCCTGACCGGGCGGACTGACCTGGTGGTGGGACGGTCGGCCTGACTGGGGGCGGGCGGACAGCCGGGCTCAGTGGCGGAACGGACGGCCTGACTGGGGGGCGGGACGGTCGGCCGGGCTCAGTGGCGGGAGCCCCCCTCAGGGGTGGTCGGGTTTTCCGTCCCCGTACAGCCAGTCCTCCCAGATGGGGGTGAAGTCCTCGTCCGGCGCCTTCTTCTCGACGTAGGCCGTGAAGTCGTCGGTGTCCGCGTTGCCGTGCCGGTGGTCGGCCGCCCAGCCCTGGACGATGTCGTAGAAGGCGTCGTCGCCGACGGTCTGGCGGATCTTGTGGAGGACCATCGCGCCGCGCTGGTAGACGGGGGAGTCGGAGATGTGCGCGGCGCTCGTCGGCTCGGCGGGCGGGAAGTCCCAGAGGTCCTCGTAGTCGTCCTCGCCGTGGTCGTACCGGGCGTCGAAGGTCTCCTGCGCGCTGTCGCCGCCGTCGTCCTCCCGCCACAGCCACTCCGCGTACGTCGCGAAGCTCTCGTTGAGCCACATGTCCCGCCAGCTCTTCGGTGTCACGGAGTTGCCGAACCACTGGTGGGCGAGCTCGTGGACGAGCAGTTCGGTGTCGGGGGCGCCGGGGAAGACGGGCCGGTTCTGGGTCTCCAGGGCGTAGTCGGCGGCGTCCGCGTCGGCGACGATCGCGCCGGTGGAGGAGAAGGGGTACGGGCCGAAGTTCTCCTCCGCCCACTCCATGATCTCGGGGAGCCGGGCGAGCACCTCGCGGCTGTCGTCGGCCTGCCCCGGGTCGACGGCGACGTACACGGGCAGGCCGCTGCCGGTGGTGGAGCGGCTGATCCTGTAGTCGCCGATGGCGAGCGTGGCGACGTAGCTCGCCATGGGTTCGGAGGTGTGCCAACGGAACGTCGTTCGACCGCCGCTGGTCCTCCGGTTCACCAACTCCCCGTTGGAGACGGCCTCCAGGCCCTCCGGCACGGTCACGTCGATGTCGTACGACGCCTTGTCGGACGGGTGGTGATTGCCGGGGAACCACGCCATGGATCCGGTCGGCTCCCCGAGGGCGAGCGCGCCGTCGGCGGTGGGGAGCCAGCCTTCCGCGGAGTCGTCGGGGTCGGTGACGGTCTCGGGGGTGCCGGAGTAGCGGACGGTGAGCCGGAAGGTCTCGCCCTTGTCGAGCTCGTCGCGCGGACGGACGACGAGCTCCTGGCCGTTACGGCTCCAGCGAGCGCGTTCGCCCTCCACGCCGACCCGCTCGACGTCCAGGCCCTTCAGATCGAGGTCGAAGGCGGAGAGGTCCTGGGTGGCGCGTGCGGTGATCTCCGCCGTGCCGGTGAGGTGGCGGTCGTCGGGGTCGTAGGCGAGGTCGAGGGCGTAGTGGGTGATGTCGTAGCCGCCGTTGCCGGCCTTGGGGAAGTACGGGTCGCGCACGCCGGAACCGCCGGGGGTGCCCTGGACGCCGCCGCACGCGGTGAGAACGAGCAGGGCGGAGGTGACGGTCAGGGCAACGGGCACGAAACGGGACACGCCGGTGATCCTATGAGTTCGGGCGTGACACCATCCCCTACGTGCTCGACATCGGCTACGCCCTCTCCAACCGTTTCCCGGATCCCCCGCAGACGGACTACCGCCGCGCGGACGTCCGCGCCCTGCGCCACGACCTGTTCTGCGGCGACGTCTACCTCGCCGACACCAAGGCGGACCGGGAGTTGTCCACAGCCTGGGGATGGGTGCCGGTGCTCGATTTCGCCTGGGCCCTGTGCGACATCGTCGAGCAGCTGGACCAGGACCCGGCCGGCTCCCGCGCCTCCCGGCCGCAACACGCGGAACTGGACTTCACCGAGTCCACGGACCGCATGCTCTTCGAGCGCCGCTTCGGCTGGGTGGACATCGAGTCGGACTGGATGCCGGCGGAGGAGCCCCCGCTGACCTTCTCGCACACCGAGCTGCGCCGCGAGGCCCGCGACTTCCTGCACGACCTGATCGCCGACCTCATCGACCTGCACGAGGACCTGGCCGAGAACCCGGCCATCTGGACACTCCAGGCTCGGTTTCCGCGGGTGGGGTGACCCGGTGGTGCGCCCGGGTGGGGTGCCGGGCGGGATGACCCGAGCGGGGCCCCCGGGTGGAGTGCCGGGCGGAGTGACCCGAGCGGGGCCCCCGGGTGGAGTGCCGGGCGGAGTGACCCGAGCGGGGCCCCCGGGTGGAGTGCCGGGCGGAGTGACCCGAGCGGGGCCCCC
>NZ_JBIWIY010000020.1:58099-143032 GCF_044764885.1 Streptomyces sp. NPDC093591 | reverse complement strand
CCCGGGTGGGGTGACCCGAGCGGGATAAGGAGGCCCGGGCCGGTGTCGGCACCGGCCGAGCATCGCACAGGGCCCCGGCCCACCCGCTGGGTCAGCAGCCGATCGGGGCCGGCCCGAGGTGCGAGACCGTGAGTCCGAGGGACTCCACGGAGGCGTCGGTGATGAGCGTCCTTCTCCTCCGGTGGATGGGGCGCCAAGCATGGCGCACCGCGGCGGGCGCCCCCACACGGACGCGGCTCCGCCGACTCCCGCCATGCCCGGATCGAAGCACCCTCGCGGGGCCCGACCGATCAAAAGCCCGTCCCGCTAAGGGCTGTTCACAGCATGGCCGACGCCGCCCCCAGACCACCGACCCTCCGCAGACCGACCTCTACCCCTCCACCCGGATCCCCAACTGCGCCGCCAACACCGGTGCCAGATCCAGGAGTTGGCCCGGACTGATCACCGCCCCGGCCAGCCGGTCCACCCCCCGCGCGATGTCCAGCTCCGCCGTCCTGCGCAGATCCACCTCCGCCAGCGTCACTCCGGTGAGGTCCGCCCCCTTCACCACGCAGTCCACGAACTCCACCCGCTCGAGGCGGGCGCCCCCGAAGTCCGGCTCGACCAGGACGCAGCCCTCGAAGACGACGTCCTTGAGCTTGGCCTTGCGCATGTTCAGGTAGTCGATCTTGCCGCCCCGGATCAGCACCCGCTCCAGCACGGCGCCGTGCAGCTGCACCCCGCCCAGGCGGGCGTCCACCAGCTCCACATCACGCAGGGTCGACTCGGCGAGATCGGTGCCGACGCCCCGCGGTCCCGTGAGCACCGAGTCGAGGATCCGGGCGTGGTGAAGTCTCGTCTCGTCCAGCGCGCAGCCCCGCAGCGCGCAGTCCAGGAAACGCGCCCCGGCGCCGTCCTGTCCGCCGAGGTCCTCCTCCCGGAACTCCAGGCCGTCGTAGTCCCCGTCCGGCTCCAACTCCCCGCCCCGGTACGGCTTCAGCGGCGGCAACCGCACCTCGGGCCGCCGCGCACCCTTCACGCCACCGCTACCGCCGCCCCTGCCCGCACCACGACCCCTGCCGGCACCACCGCCCCCGCCGGCACCGCCACCCTCACCCATCGCGCTCCTCACCATCCCCCCATGCTGCACCCCGCCACTGACAATCCCCCTGACCTGCGCCGACACCGCGCCACCCGGCCCCGACACTGTGCGAGACCCCGCCCGACGCCTCGCCCACGCCCCCGCCATCACCACCGATGTCACATTCCAGGACCCCAGAACCGTCCTACTCACAGAGAAGGGACGAAAGGCGACCCCGACCACAAGGGAGACCCCAGCCATGCACCGCATCACCGTCATCGGCGGCGGCTTCGCCGGACTCACCGCAGCCATCACCGCCGCCGAGGCGGGCGCCAAGGTCACCGTGTACGGGGCCCACCACACCCTCGGCGGGCGGGCGCGGACCGCCGAGGGGCCGTACCGGACGAACGAAGGCCCGCACGCCCTGTACAACGGCGGCCCGCACTGGGCCTGGCTCAGGCAGCGCGACCTCATCGGGCCGCTCGCGCCGCTCCCGCCCCTGGAGGCCGCCCGGCTGCGGCTGCGGCACCGCGGCGTCCTGCGCCGCACCCCGCCCTTCGCCATGCTCAAGCTGCTGCGGCGCGGCCTGCCGCAGGCGCCCGTCGACGTCGACTTCATGACCTGGGCCACGGGCATCGCCGGCGAGGAAGGGGCCCGTGCCGCCGCGAACTACTCCGCCGTCGCCCTGTTCCACCACGACCCCGGCGCCCTGTCCGCCGCGTTCGTGCAGGAGCGGCTGCGCCGGGCCACGAAGCTGCCCCCGGAGGCGCACTATCCGCGGGGCGGATGGGCGACCATGATCGACCGGATGGCGGCCCGGGCCTGGAATCTCGGCGTCCGGATGGAGACGCTCTCCCGAGTCGACAGCCTCGACGACCTCGACAGCCCGGCGACCGGCACGCCCGTCGTCGTCGCCACCTCCCTCGACGCCGCCCGCCGCCTCCTCAAGGACGACTCCCTCACGTGGACCAGCGGTCGTACGGCGCTCATCGACCTCGCCGTGCGGACCCGGCGCGGGGACGCCTTCGCCGTCTCCGACCTCGACGAGACCGGCTGGCTGGAGCGGTTCACCGCGCAGGACCGGTCCCTGGCGCCGGCCGGTGAACAGCTGATCCAGGGCCAGATCCCGCTCGCCCCGCACGAGTCCAGGGCCGCCGGCATCGCCCGTGCCGAGCGGCTTCTCGACCTCGGCTTCCCCGGCTGGCGCGAACGCGTCACCTGGCGCCGGGAATCCGTGGCGAACGGCCGTACCGGCGCCGTCGACCTGCCCGGCACCAGCTGGCGCGACCGCCCGGCCGTCGATCGCGGCAACGGGGTCTATCTGGCGGGCGATCAGGTCGCCGCCCCCGGCGTGCTGTCCGAGGTGTCCTTCAACAGCGCGCTCACGGCCGTGTCCCTGGCTCTCGGCCGGCACGCCCTTGACCTCAAGCAGGCTTGAGGTCGGAGCATCGATCACGGCATCCCTCAGCCGCCTCCGGGCGACGGGGTGATTCCTGACCACTTGCCAGCACCTGGCCCACACCAGCACCTGGCCCAACACATGGGGGACCCCGATGCACGCCATCCGCCTGCACACCTTCGGCCCGGCCGAGAACCTCACCTACGAGCAGGTCGACGCCCCCGCCCCGGGCCCCGGCCAGGTCCGGATCGCCGTGGCAGCAGCAGGTGTCCACCTCCTCGACACGGCCCTGCGCCAGGGCATCCAGGGCCCGGCACCGCAGCCGCCCACGCTGCCCACGATCCCCGGCCGCGAGGTCGCCGGCGTCGTCGAGGCCCTCGGCGAGGGCGTCGCGGAGCTCTGGCTCGGCAAGCGCGTCGTCGCCCACCTGGGCTTCGCGCCGGGCGGCTACGCCGAGCTGGCCGTCGCTGACGTCGACCGCGTCCACGAGGTCCCGGCCAACCTCGACTTCGCCGAGGCCGTCGCCATGATCGGCACGGGTCGTACGACGATGGGGATCCTGCAGTTCGCCGAGCTCGGCCCGGACGCGGTCGCCGTGATCCCGGCGGCCGCCGGCGGCATCGGCACCCTGCTCGTGCAGTACGCCAGAAACGCCGGCGCCGTCGTCATCGGCCTCGCGGGAGGCCCCGAGAAGGTCGCCCGCGTGCGGGAGAACGGCGCCGACCTCGCCGTCGACTACACGGACCCGGCATGGCCCGAGAAGGTCCGTGCCTTCCTGGGCGGGCGGCCGGTCACCGTCGTCTTCGACGGCGTCGGCGGCGATGTCGCCCGCGTGTCGGTCGCCCTGCTCGGGCCGGGCGGCCGACACCTCGTCTTCGGCTGGTCCGGCGCAGGGCAGCACGACGGCAAGCCCTACTTCGTCGAAGGCGTCTCCCAGCAGGTCCTCGGCCCCGTGATGATGCAGAAGGCGGGCGGCCCCGACCCCGTACGCACCCTCGAACTGCGCGCCCTCGCCGAGGCCGCCGCGGGCCGCCTCACCCCGGCCGTCCAGCGCTTCCCGCTGGCCGAGGCGGCGGCCGCCCACCGCGCCCTCGAAAACCGCGGAACCACCGGAAAGGTGGTGCTGGAACCGTCGCGTCGTGAGATCGCGTGACTCTCACGCCGCGGCCTCCACGAACGAGGGGAGGGGCCCCGCCGAACCGCGGAGCGCCTCCCCCATCCCTGTGCGAAGACCGGCAGGGCCTCGCCGCGACGCTCAGCCGGCGACCGCCTTCGTCGCCTTGCTCAGCGCCGACCCGTCCTTGTGACCCGTGCGGTGCGCGATCACCTTCACGGTGATCTTCTTGCCCTTCTGCGCCGACTTGAGCACCAGCGACGACTTGGTCGCCCCGCTGATCGCCCTGCCGTTGGCGTACCACTGGTACGAGTACGACGTCGGCGCGAGGCTCCATGTCCCCTTGGTCGTCTTCAGCGTCCTGCCGACCTTCACCGTCCCGCTGATCACCGGCAGCTTGGTCGCCTTGGGCGCGTCACCCTTGGCCACGGTCACCGCCGCCGAGGTCGCCGACCCGCTCACCCAGCCGGACTTGACCGCGGTGACGGTCACGGTGAGCTTCTTGCCGACCATCGAGGCGGGGACGGTGTACGTCGACGCCGTCGCCCCGCTGATCGCCGTCCCGTTCGCCTTCCACTGGTACGTGTACGACGACGGGGTCGCCGACCAGCTCCCGGTCGTGGCCGTCACCTTGGCCCCCGTCTTGGCGGTGCCGGTCACCTTGGGGGCCACCGTGTTCTCCAGCCTGGGCTGGGGGGTCACGGTGAAGGTGCCGCGCGGGAACTCCCAGCCGCGCGTGAGCACGCTGACGTTCCAGGTGCCGGTGGCCGCGCCGGTCAGGTCGAGGGTCGCGGTCACCGTCCGGTTGTCCGCGGAGACCGAGTCGGCCGCCGCCGTGATGGTCTTCCCGGCCTGGCTGATCCGGACGGTGACGTCCGGGCCGAGCGCGGTGCCGGTGACGGTGAGCTTCACCTTGCCGCCGGCGGCCCCGGTGTCGGGGCTGACGGCCGTGACAGCCGTCTCCTCGGTGCCGCACGGTGCGGACGTGCAGGTCAGCTTGGCGCTGTAGGCCGTGCGGGACGCCTTCTCGGGCAGGCCCAGCAGGAACAGCGTCGGCGTGCTCTGCTGGGACGAGCCGAGCGCGTCGCAGTCGTAGCCCGACGTGTAGTGCATGCAGCCGTTGGCCCAGGTCGACGTGTTGTACAGGACCGGCACCGCCGTGGCGGTGGCGCCGGCGGTGTCCTTGATGTCGGTCTCGAAGCGGTCGAACCCAGCGGTCGGCAGCGCCGCGCACACCGCCGTGTGCGACTCGTCCAGGGTGCCGGTGACCGGCCCGTACCCGTACGCCACCGACGGCACCTTGACGCACTCGGGCGCGGGCCCGTCGGCGGTCGCGACGCGCAGGGCGTCCAGGCGGTACTCGGGCGAGGCCGTGAGGTTGACCGGCGTCTGCACGAGGACCTGGTGGGTGGTGGACCCGGTGACCGCGCAGGAGGTGTTGCGGAAGGAGCACTCCACCCGGCCGTCGCCGGCGACGACCGCGGAGTTGGCGGTGCCGAGGGCGTCGCGCACGTTGACGTGGACGACGTCGGTGTCGGCGGCGGTGGTCACCTGTCGGCAGTCGAGGGTGCCCGGGGCGCCGTACGCGCTCTTCACGGAGGGTCCGCCGACCTTGGCGGCCGTGGTCTTCACGCAGCCCGCCGAGGAGGCGCTCGCGGTGACGTCGCGCCGGGTCAGGGTGTAGGTGGCGGCCTGGTCGCGGCCGGTCACCAGCACGGTGTGGGCCTTGCCCGGGGTCAGGGAGCAGATCGTCCAGCCGTTGGTGGTGGCGTAGCGCTCGCAGACCCGCTTGCCGTCGGAGTCCAGCACCGAGAACTCCGCGGAGGCGGTCCCGGCGGTGGCGATCAGCTGGAAGATCTCGGCGCTCGTGTGCGCGTCCGCCGGGATGCCCAGGCAGTGCGAGAAGACGCCGTCGCCGGTGGTCAGCGTGGCCTTCTTGCCGTCCGCGGCGAAACTGCCGGCGGGCAGGACGGGGCAGCCCTGCGCGACGTCGGTGCGATGGAAGGCCACCGCGTAGGCACCGGTCGCCGTGTCCCCGTCGTCCTCGGTGTGCACCAGCGCCCGGTAGGGGGCCTCGCCGGTGAGCGCGCAGTCGCCGCCCCGCAGCTCGTCCTCGTCACACTGGGCGGTGCCGGTCCGGTCCAGGACCTCCACCTCGGGGGTGAGCCCGGCCGAGGACAGCGAGGTGAGCGCGGCGATCCGGGCGCCCCGCGGGGCGTCCAGCGTCAGGCAGTCGTACTGGCCCGCCTTGCTCAACTCGCCCTTGTACAGCCCCATCCCGGTCGGCACGCACCCGGCGTCCGAGGTGCGGTCGAGGACGAGCAGGTCGTCATTGGCGCCGCTGTAGGGGGAGGTGCCGTCGAGGATCGCGGTGTACGTGCCCGCGGCCGGCAGCCGGCACGGGTCGCTGTCCCGGCAGGCGATCTTCCCGGCCGCGTCGTACACCTGCACGGGCCTCGCGGAGTCGTCGTCGACCGCGTGGACCAGGTAGGACCCGGCCTTGTCGACGGCGAAGGTGAAGCAGGGGTCGGTGTCGAAGTCCAGGCCCACCGGCGGCCCGAAGGGGCGCACGGACGCGGTACGGCAGCCCTGCGGGTCGGTCAGCGCGCGCACCTTGACGGCGTACTCGGCGGGAAAGCCGTTCTCCGCCTCGGTGACCTGGGAGAGCACCCGGTACGGGCCCTCGCCGGGCAGCACACAGCTGAAGGTGTCCTCGTCGTTCTCGGTGACCCGCGGACAGATCCGGGCCCCGCTCGCGTCGGTGATCCACGCGGCGACGAAGCCGTAGACGCTCGTTCCCCGGGTGAGCCGGACGCGCTCGCCGGGCTTGCCCTCGAAGGCCTGGCAGTCGACCTCCAGCGGGCTCGCCGAGGTCCGGCTCACCGTGGGCAGGTCCCAGGAGGTGCCGACCGGCTCGAAGCAGCCCCGCGTGGCCGAGCCGAGCGGGACGACGGTGACCGCGGCCTCCTCCGGGTCCACCCAGCCGTTGTTGACGACCTTGACGGTGTAGGTGCCGGAGGCGGGCACCTGGCACCAGCCGTCGTCGTACGACTGCTCGTCATAGCAGTCGACTTGGCTGCCGTCCTCGGCGTACATCTGCGTGTACGCGTTGTTGCCGCTGTCGTCCAGCGAGACCCGGTACAGGCCCTCCCGCGGAGCCGTCACGGAGAAGCAGGCGCTGTCCTGGGCCGGCACGGTCACCTTGCCGACCGCGTCCCCCGGGTCACCGAAGGACGCGAGGGCGAGCGGCGCGCACGCCTCGTCCGCGGCGACGGCGGGGCTCGCCGCGGTCAGGGTCAGAGTCGAGGCGAACAGCGAGACGACGGCGGCGAACACGGCCGGAAACACGGCGCCCCGCCCCCGTCTCGCACGCGGACAGGAGTCGTCGTCGGACATGGAATCCCCCCGGAATCATTGGTCGTTGAGGCGATAGTCGCACACAGGTGTGACAACGCCCTCGTGAGATTCCGGGGACGAAAGTTTCAGTGCCGCCCGGCCACCCGGTCGGCGATCCGCGCCAGCCGCGCGGACTCGGCGCTGTGGGTGAGTAGTTCCCGCCGGTCCGCCGCCCGGTACGTGGCGTACAGGCCGTGCACCCCGAGCCAGCGCAGCGGCTCCGGCTCCCACTTGCGCACCTTGTGGCCGACCCACGGCAGATCGGTCAGCTCGGTGCGCCCGCCCTGGCCCGAGTCCTGCTGCACCAGGTCCCGCAGCGTCCGGGCCGCCAGATTGGCGGTGGCGACGCCGGAACCGACGTAACCGCCCGCCCAGCCGAGGCCCGTCGACCGGTCCAGGGTCACCGTCGCGCACCAGTCGCGCGGCACGCCCAGCACCCCCGACCAGGCGTGCTCGATCCGGACCGGGGCCAGCTGCGGGAAGAACCGCACGAGGATCTCCCGCAGCGCCTCGATGGTCGCGCCCTGCGTGCGCCCGTCGTTGTCGGTCCGCGATCCGAAGCGGTACGGCACCCCGCGCCCGCCCAGCGCGATCCGCCCGTCGGCGGTGCGCTGCGCGTACATGTAGGCGTGCGCCATGTCGCCCAGCGTCTCGCGCCCGTCCCAGCCCACCGACTCCCACTGCTCCTCGGTCAGCGGCTCGGTGGCGATCATCGAGGAGTTCATCGGCAGCCAGGTCCGCTTCTGGCCCTTCAGGGCGGCCGTGAAGCCCTCGGTGCAGCGCAGGACATAGGGCGCGCGGACGGTGCCGTACGGCGTGACGGCGTGCTTGGGCCGGATCTCCGTCACCGGCGTCATCTCGTGAATCGTGACCCCGAGCGCCGCCACGGCCGCCGCGAGGCCCTTAACCAGCTTCACCGGGTGCACCCGCGCCCCGTGCGGCGTCCACGCCGAACCGACGGCGTCGGCGACCTTGACCCGCTCGGCGGTCTCGCGGGCGCCGAACAGCTCGCGGTCCTTCTCGCCGTACGACTGCTCGTGCTCGTGGAAGGCCTTCAGGCGTGCCAACTGGGCGGGGTTGCGGGCGACTTCGAGCACTCCGCCCTTGTGGACATCGGCGTCGATGCCCTCTTCCTGGGTGGCCCGTACGACCTCGTCGACGGTGTCGTTCATGGCCCGCTGCAGCCGTACGGCGGCCTCGTGGCCGTGCAGCTTCGCGTACCGGTCGCGCCCCGCGATGCCGTTGTACAGCCAGCCGCCGTTGCGCCCCGAGGCTCCGTACCCGCAGAACTTCTGCTCCAGGACGGTGATCCGGAGGAAGGGCACCGCCTTCTTCAGGTAGTAGGCGGTCCACAGTCCCGTGTACCCACCGCCCACGATCACCACGTCCGCGGAGGCGTCCCCCGCGAGCGGCTCGCGCACCTCAGGGAGGCCGTCGTCCGCGTACCAGAAGGAGATACCGCCGTTCACGGCACCACTCACCGAGCTGCTCATGCGAGGACGTTAATTCGAGTGAGCCGATTCCCCCACCCCGGTACGGTCACAAGGTGATCGACATTCCGCAGGAGCTCGCCGCATCACAGCAGGAGTACAACGGGGAAGCGGGCCGCGCCTTCATCGCCGGGCTGCCGGACCTGATGGCCGACTTCCTCGACCGTTGGCAGCTGACGCTCGACGGACGGCCCATGCACGGAGTCGCCGCCCTGGTCCTGCCCGTCCTGCGGACCGACGGCACCCCGGCCGTCCTGAAGCTCCAACTCCTCGACGAGGAGAGCGAGGGCGAACCGGTCGCCCTGCGCGCCTGGGACGGCGACGGGGCGGTACGCCTCCTCGACCACGACGAGCCCACCGGCACCATGCTCCTCGAACGCCTCGACTCGTCCCGCATGCTCGCGCACCACCCCGACCCCCACGAGTCCGTCCTGGTCATCGCCCGCCTGCTGACCCACCTCACGTCCTTCCCCGCCCCCGCCGGCCTGCGCCGCCTCGGCGACATCGCGCAGGCCATGCTGGAGCGGACGCCCTGGGCCCTGGAGCACATCCCGGACGCGCAGGCCCGCCGGATCGTCGCCGACTGCGCCGCCGCCGTACGGGAGGTCGCGGGCGAACCCGGCGACCGCCTCCTGCACTGGGACCTCCACGACGAGAACGTCCTCGCCTGCGAGCGCGCCCCCTGGCTCGCCATCGACCCCAAGCCCCTGGCCGGCGACCCCGGCTTCGAGCTGTGGCCCGCCCTCGCCAACCGCTTCGACGCCGACGACGTCCGCTGGCGCTTCGACGCCATGACCGACGTACTGGGCCTGGACCGGGCACGCGCGCGTGCGTGGACGTACGGCCGGCTCCTGCAGAACTGCCTCTGGGACATCGAGGACGGCCGCCCCCTGGATGAGCAGCAGTTGGTAATTGCCGGGAAGCTGCGCGAGCCCCCCGGCTAACCTCACCCCATGATTCGCCCCGCCACCCCGGCCGACGTGCCCGCCCTCCACACCCTGATCCGCGAACTCGCCGAGTACGAGAAGGCACCGCACGAGGCGAAGGCCACCCCTGAGCAGCTCCACGACGCCCTCTTCGGCGACCACCCCGCCGCCTACGCGCACATCGCGGCCGACGACACGACCGGCGAGACCGTCGGCTGCGCGATCTGGTTCCTCAACTTCTCCACCTGGCGCGGCGTCCACGGCATCTACCTGGAGGACCTCTACGTCCGCCCCACCGCCCGGGGCGCCGGCCACGGCAAGGCCCTGCTCACCGAACTGGCCCGGCTGTGCGTGGAGCGCGGCTACCAGCGCCTGGAGTGGTCCGTCCTGAACTGGAACACCCCGTCCATCGCCTTCTACGAGGCCCTCGGCGCCCGCCCCCAGGACGAGTGGACGGTGTACCGCCTGACGGACGAGGCGCTCGCCGAGCTGGGCGCCGCACCGGAGCGCGGGACGGTGTGAACGTCCTGCGCATGACATGCCACTGAATGGGCACGGCTCCCTGGCATGAGCCCCACGAATATGCGCCACCCGAACGCCCGTGCCCCTGAGCCCGACTTCATCCCCGGCCTCGAACTCGCCCGCCGCTTCTACACCGACGCCGTACGCCCGTTACTGGAGGAGGCCGCCCCCGGAATCCCCCACTCCGCCGCCCGCATGGGCAGCGGCTCCGAGGTCCTCGGCTACGACACCCCGCGCTCCGCCGACCACGAATGGGGCCCGCGCCTCCAGGTCTTCCTCCACCGCCACGACGTGCCCCGCCACGCCGCCCGCATCAGACACGTACTCGCCGAACACCTCCCGAAGACCTTCCTCGGCCACCCGACGAACTTCGCCCCCACCGACGAGTCGGACCGCGACATCCGCGTCATGCGGCTCACCGACGGCCCCGTCCACCACCGCGTCGAAGTCACCGGCACATCCACCTGGTTCACCGACACCCTCGGCTTCGACCCGGCGCAGGGCATCACCCCGGCCGACTGGCTGGCCACCCCCACCCAGCGCCTCGCCGAGGTCACCGCGGGCGCCGTCTTCCACGACGGCCTGCACACCCTCACCCCGTTACGCCACGCGCTGCGCTGGTACCCCCACGACGTCTGGCTGTACGTCCTGGCCTGCCAGTGGCAGCGCATCGCGCAGGAGGAGGCCTTCGTGGGCCGCGCGGGCGAGGTCGGCGACGAACTGGGCTCCGCCGTCACCGCCGCCCGCCTGGTCCGCGACCTGATGCGGCTCTGCCTCCTGATGGACCGCCGCTACCCGCCGTACGGCAAGTGGCTGGGCAGCGCCTTCGCCCGCACCCGTGTCGGCCCTCGCCTGACCCCCGACCTCACGGCCGCCCTCGCCGCCACCGACTGGCACACCCGCGAACAGCACCTCGCCCACGCGTACGACATCGTCGCGCACCTGCACAACGAGCTCGCCCTGACCGACCGCGTCGACCCCAGCACGCGCCCGTACCACTCCCGCCCCTTCCAGGTCCTGCGCGCCGACCGCTTCACCGAGGCCCTCACCGACCGCATCACCGACCCGGCCCTGCGCGATCTGCCGCTCGTCGGCGCGGTGGACCAGTTCGTCGACAGCACCGACGTCCTGTCCCGCCCCGAACTGA
Source organism: Streptomyces sp. NPDC093591 (assembly GCF_044764885.1). Taxonomy (NCBI): domain Bacteria; kingdom Bacillati; phylum Actinomycetota; class Actinomycetes; order Kitasatosporales; family Streptomycetaceae; genus Streptomyces; species Streptomyces sp. NPDC093591. The sequence continues at coordinate 131,978 of NZ_JBIWIY010000020.1, read as the reverse complement.
CCAGGGCCGCGAGCCAGGACATGCGCAAGCCCGGGTCAGAACGGCTCTGACGCCGCGACCGCCTTCAGTTCCCGCTCCACGGCCTCGCCGATCGTCCCGGCGTCACCCCCGCGCAGATGGCTGACGACGGTGAGGGTGTAGGCATCGGCGGTGTGGACGAGGCAGAGGTTCGCCGTGCCCGGCGGGGAGAGCTGCGGCAGGGGGACGATGCGCGCCAGCGGACGGCCGTGCAAATGGCTGGGGTTGTCCCGCCACTTGAAAGCGGTGCACAGGCTGGTGGTGAGCTCGGGGCGGGCCAGGCGCTTGGCCATCACCCCGGCCAGCCACGGCACGGTACGCGCGATGGCCTGCAGTGCGGGCAGGATCGCGCGGTGGGCGTCACAGCGTCCGTCGAACGCCGCGACCTCGTCCTGGCACGCCCGCAGACGCGCCACCGGGGATTCGAGGTCCACGGGCAGCGCCATGCGCAGCGCGGTGACGCCGTTGCCGAGGTGCTGGGCGTTGTCGCGGGTCCGCAGGTCGACCGGCACCGTGGCGTAGAACGGCGTCGGCCCCTTCGGCCAGGACCGCAGGGGCCCGTGGCACGCGCGCAGGGCACCGGCGTACGTGCTCAGCAGAAGCTCGTTGAGTGTCGATCCGCGCCCGTCGACCGGCTGCCGGCGGGCCGTGCGCATGACCTGCGGGTCGAGCTCGACCACGGCCACCGACGGCCGCGGCTCGCCGCGGGGACCCGGAGGAACGGGCTGGCCCAGCACCCCGATCCGGCGCAGCTCCCCGCATACGGCGGCGGGACCGACGGCAGGGCGCTGCCGCCCCCTCGCGAGCGGATGCGCCGCACCCTGACCGAGCGGCCCCGGCGGTACGGCGTCGTCCATCAGCAGCCGGAAGAGGGTCTCCAGGGATCTGCCGTCCAGCAACGCGTGATGGGCGAGGAGCACGACGGCCTGCCGCGTGACCAGCAGCCGCCACAGGGGCCGTTCGACCGGCAGCCGGTGACTGACACCGTCGGTGAGCAGGGACTCCAGGTCCTGGTCCGTGGCGGTGATGTGCGCGGCGGGATCGAACGGCCGGGCGGCCGACCACCGGTGGCCCGACAGCGCCGCCGGCCCGGCGGGGGGCTGGAGGACCAGGCTCATCCGGTCCAGCCCGCCCCACCGGTCACATACGCGGGACCGTACCTGTGCCAGGTCGAACGGCCCCCCGGGAAACACCGCCGCGATGCCGATCGTCCCCGGCATTCCGTTGCGGAGGTGCCCTTCCTCGATGGCCGTCAGCCTCATGTCCCAGCCTCTCGTTCCCAGGCCCCCCTGAGTACCCGCCTCCCCCGGTCAGGCGTGGGGTGAATCGAACACGACACAGGCGTTGTGGCCGCCGAAGGCGAAGCTGTTGCTGATCACCGGCCCGTCCGGGATCTTGCGCGGCTCGGCGGTGACCACGTCCAGTTCGCATCGCGGGTCCAGCCGCGTGAGATGAGCCGTCGGAGGCGCCATCCCCTCATGCACGGACCACGCCGTGATCACGGCCTCCAGCGCCCCCGCCAGCCCCAGCCCGTGCCCGGTCACGGCCTTGGGCGCGGTGACCGGCACCGCACGGGGCCCGAACAGGGCGGTGATCGCCTGCGCTTCCGCGAGGTCGTTCAGCTCGGTGCCGGTGCCGTGCGCGTTGACATGGGTGACGGCGTCGGCGGTCGTACCGGCGTCGGCGAGCGCCTGCTCCATGCACGCCCGCGCACCCGTACCGTCGGGATGCGGTGCCGTGAGGTGGTGGGCGTCGGAGGTACGGCCGTATCCGGTCAGGGTGGCGTAGATCCGGGCGCCCCGCGCGCGGGCGAGGTCCAGCCGCTCCAGCACCAGGAACGCCGCGCCCTCGGCGAGGACGAACCCCCGCCGCCCGACGTCGAACGGCCGTGACGCGGCGGCGGGATCCTCGCACTCGGTGACCATCGCACCGGCCCGCCCGAAGGCCAGCGCGGTCGTGGGCGTCAGGGGACTGTCATGGCCTCCCGCCACCACCACGTCAGCGCACCCGGCCCGGATCATCTGCATCGCCTCACCCACCGCATGCGTCCCGGACGCACACGCGGTGGACACCGTCAGGCTCGGACCGGTGATCCCGAGCCGGGCACTGATCCAGTACGCCCCCGCGTTGTGCATCAGCCGAGGCGCGTACAGCACATCGGGATGCCCGATGCCGTTCTCCTGGCTGATCACCCCGCCGTAGCCGGTGCCGGTGACCACCGCCCGCCGGCCGGCCGCGACATGCAGTCCTCCGGCGTCCTCGACGGCGTCCGCGGCCGCGCACACGGCCAGCTGCACCGAACGGTCGGCCCGCCGTACCTCCTTGGGCGACAGATAGCCGGCCGGGTCGAAGTCGGTCATCGCACACGCCGGGTACACCACGGCACCCTCGTCGTCGAACACATGCAGGGACGTCGCCGAACGGCACTCCGCCAGGCTCTCCCACAGCGCTGCCGGACTCGCTCCGGCGGCGCACCGCACGCCCAGGCCGGTGACGGCGACAGCGGGTCGGCGGATCATCGGGCGAGGGGGCTGTGGGCGTCCTGGGTGCGCAGCCTCACGATGAGGTCGGCCACATCACCCACGGTGGACACTCCGGCCTTGTCGGTCCCCTTCAGGGACACTCCGAACAACTCCTCCGACGCCACCTCCAGTTCGGTGATGTCCAGGCTGTCGGCTCCCAGATCGGCCACCAGCCGGGCCTGCGGCACGACCGCCTCAGGCGGCACCGACATCACCCGCGCGCACAGCGGGCGCAGCGCTTCCCATACGTCGCCGTGTTCCACATCCATGCAACTGCCTCCATCTCCTGGTGCCGTCAGGGCCGACTCACACCGACGACGTCGCCGTGCGGGCCCATGTCTCGAACTCCGTGACGACCGCGTCGGCGAGCCGTCCCGCGTCGTTCGGGCGCAGGTTGCACACCGCGGTGAGCGTGAACGCCTCCCCCGCCTGCGCCAGGGCGAAGCTGACCGTGCCCGGGTGCTGCAGGGGCGGCAGCCCGACCGTGCGCACCAGCCGACGGTCCTGGAAGGTGCTCGCTGTGCCGGGCCACTTCATGGCCGTGGTCGCGGTCGCCGCGAAGCAGGAGTGCCGGCCGCGGTCGGTCAGCAGCCTGGTCACCCAGGAGCCCGCCCGGCGTGCCGCTTCCGCCGCGGGGAACAGCACGGTGGCGTGCGCCGCGGCCCGCTCCGGAACGGTGGCCATCGCGGCCTGACACGCCCGCAGCCGCGCCACGGGCCCGTCCACGTCGACGGGCAGCGGAACCCGAACGACCGTGAGGGTGTTCCCGAGTTCCCGCGGATTCGCCCGGGTGCGCAGGTCACACGGTACGGCCGTGTACACGGGCTCGTCCCGTTGCCGCCACCGCCGCACCGGCCCGTACTGGGCCCGCAGCGCCCCGGCCACCGCGCCCACGAGCAGCTCGTTCAACGTCGCGCCCCGGCCGTCGGCCGGCTGCCGGCGCGCGGATCGGACCGTGTGCGCGGGCAGTTCGCTCACCGCGACCGAGGGATACGTCCGCTCGGACGGCCGCATCGGAAGGGCCTGTCCCGCGGCCGCCATCGCCCTGAGCTCCCTGCCCGCCGCCCGCAGCCCGGTCCGCGACAGCGGCGCCGACCGGCCCGACTCCCTCGCCTCCACCGGACTGTCCGTCAACAGCCGCATCAGCGTCGCCAGGGAACGCCCGTCCAGCAGCACATGCTGGGCCACGAGCGCCAGCGCGAAGTCACCGCCGTGCGCCGCGTCCGGGACCACGAAGAGCCGCCACGGCGGCACACCGCCGACGAGCGGCCGGTCCACGCTCTGCGCCCACAGGTCGTCCAACTTGTTACGGGCCACGGTGACATGCACGGCCGGATCGAAGGGCCCCGGTACGACCCACCGCCCCCGCCCCGCCCGTGCCGTCCCGCCCGTGCCCGCTGAACGGTCGAGCACGCGGTTCATCCGCTCCAGACCCGTCCACCGCTCGGCGACACGCGCCCGCACCTGGTCCACATCGGGCTGCTCACCGGAGAAGACCGCCGCCAGCCCGATGACTCCCGGACACCCGTTGAGCAGCAACATCTCCTCGGCACAGGACAGTCTCATGCGATACGTCGCCATCCTCTTCCTTTGCTGTCCGCCGCCGACGAGCTCCGACCCGACAGTCCGACGCCCGCCCCGTGGTGGAGCGGGCGTCGGACCCAACGCTTCACACGGACTACTTGACCGCGCTGTTGCAGCCCATGTCCGAACCGAGGTGGCTGGGCTGCGCACCCGGCGACCCTTCGCCGTTGAGCGCGTTGGCCACCGCGCCGTTGAGGACGCCGAGGCTGCCGAGGACGTCGATGTTCATGTCGTGCGAGCGGCACTCGATGCCCTGCGTGATGTCGAGGTCGTGGGCGCCCGCCTCACCGTGGGCGAATGCGGTGCCCATGCCGAGGGAACCGACACTGCCGAGGACGGCGCCCAGGAAGGCGACCTTCTGAAGCTTGTGCATTTCTTCTCCGTTGGTCGTGCAGATGTGCTGTGCAGCAGATCAAGTTGGGAGGATGGACACTTGCGGAAGAGCCCTCAGCCGAGGCGGGGCAGCCCCAACTGGCCCACGGGAGGCGCCGCGACCTGTCCGAGGCCGAGCCCGGGAACCTGCGGTGCGCTCGCCGGCGAGAGCAGCGGGTTGATCAGCGGGTTCACCTGGGGGTTGACCTGCGGGTTCACCTGCGGCGCGACACGCGGCGGGGGCTCCGGGTTGAAGACCTGAGGCGCGTTGACCTGCGGAGCGACCTGCGGCATGACCTGGGGCGCCGTCTGCGGGGTGACCTGCGGTACGACCTGCGACACCGGCGACTGCTGCGGGGCGGCCTGGGCGCGCGGCTGGCTGGAGGCTTCCGCGGCGCCACCCGAAGCGGCCGAGGCGGAGGCGTAGCCGGCCTGGTGCTGCGGCGGGGCGGGCGCCGGAGCGGGCGCCGGCGCCGGGGCCGGAGCGGGGGCAGGGGCGGGGGCAGGCGCCGGGGGCTGGTAGTGAGGCGCGGGCTGCGAGTGGTGCTGCGGACCCGTGGCCTGGGCGGTGCCGGTCGAACGGGCCTCGGCGACGGCCTGCTGAGGCGGCTGGTACTGAGGGGCGGGGGCCGCGTACTGGGGCGGCGCGTACTGCGGAGCGGGCGCCGGGGCCGCGTACTGGGGCGGCGCGTACTGCGGAGCGGGCGCCGGGGCCGCGTACTGGGGCGGCGCGTAATAGGGGGCGGGCGCTGGGGCGTACTGAGGCGGGTACTCGGGCGCCGGGGCACCGTTGTACCCGGCGGGATAGTAGTCGGCGGCCTCGCTGACGCCGGCGCCGATGGCGGTCAGACCGCCGGCCGCCGCTACAACGAGCGCGGCCTTGTGAAGCTTGCGCATGGAACCCTCGGCCCTTCATTACCTGTGCAGGGAAATCCGTTGTATTTCAGTGCAATCTTGCGTGCGCTCAGTCTGATATTCGTACTGCGCCCTTACAGGGGTAATGCCTGAGCTGTCATGTGGACTTCACGCCGGAGCCGGCAGCAGATCCCGTCGCCCTCTCTCCGATTCCTGATCGCTGCCCTCTCTCAGCTGGCAACGACATTTGTACGGCCAGGTCACGGGATGCAAAAACCCGTCACTCAATTGCCATCGGTCGGATAAGCGGTTCTACGGACTTGTCACCCCGTCAGGGAAAGCGAATGGGTGACCGCGCTCCGGCCCACGTGACCGGATCCGCACTTATCTCGTTCCGCACAGGGCCAGAGCGATGGCCCATCGCAGCCGTAGGGCGCAGAAAAGCGAAAGCTGCACCGACTCATCGCATTTCCATACGTTCCATGCACAGGTCAATGAAGGGCCGAGGTTCCATGCGCAAGCTTCACCAGGTCGCGCTCGTCGTCGCAGCAGCCAGTGGTCTGTCAGCCATCGGCGTCGGCCCCAGCGTCGCCGACGCTCCCGCCGGGTACGGCGGTGCCGCTCCGGCTCCCGCGCCACGGCAGGACGCCCGGGCCGACACGTGGACCCGCTCAGAGACCAGCGTCCAGACCTCCAACGCGCCGGCCCAGCACCGGCAGGCGCCGGCCCCCCAGCGGGGCGCCGAGGTCAGCCCGCAGCTCAACCCCCAGCTGAGCCCGCAGCTCAACCCGCAGATCTCCCCTCAGCCGGCCTCGCAGGAAGCCCCGCTGCACAACTCCAACCTCTTCCGCCCGTACCAGGAGTGCAGCCCGCAGTCCCTGCTCAACGCCGCCGTCCCGGTCGCCGTACTCGCCGCCGCCGAGAACCGTGGCATCGACTGCCGCCAGGCCAACAGCCAGGCGAACGCCGTCTCCAGCGCCCGCTCCGTCAGCTAGGGCGTGCACGCAGATCCGACGAAGGCTCGGCGGGCGGCGCCGCACGCACCGTTGCCCCGGGGGCAGCAGGTCCGGCCGTCCGCCTGAGCACACAAAACGGCAGCTGATCAACAGGGCAGCGCGAAGTCTGCCCGCATCGCGCACGGTTCGTGCGCAATGCGGCTTTTGGGTGCTTCCGTCACGAGGGCACGAAATCCCGGCGCGTCGTCGGGACATTTACGGATACTTCGTATTAACTCTCATAACAGTACGAAGTCGATCTTTCACGGATCGCACCCACCTCACTCCACCGGAGATGACATGCACAAGCTTCGCAAGGCTGCCGTCCTGGTCGTCGCCCTCGGCAGCGTCGGACTTCTGGGCGCCGGCACTGCCACCGCGCACGGCAACGACGGGCACGGCGGCAAGGGCGGGGACAAGTTCAGCGTCCTGCAGAGCTCCTCCTGCAAGTCGCACGACCTGAACCTCGACGTCCTCGGCCAGGTCGGCATCCTCAACGGCCTGCTGGGCAACGCCCTCAACGGCGAGGGCAACGCCGGTGGGCAGGACACCCACCTGGGCTCGACCATGGGCTGCAACAACAGCGCCTTCTAAGAGCCTGACGGGCCGCACGGGCGGCCGATGACGGGAAACAGGTCCCGGTACCGAGCCTCAGGGCACGGTACCGGGACCCCCTTTTTTTATGTCGGTATTCAACGCGCCACCAGCATTTCCGGCCATCGGCCAAGGCGGTGAGACTTTTCAGAATTCGGCGTGCCGCCGATTGCTTTGGATTACTTCCTATTAGCCTCCGTAACTGTACGAAGTCGATCTGAAATAGATCGCACCACTCCACTCCACCGGAGATGACATGCACAAGCTTCGCAAGGCTGCCGTCCTGGTCGCCGCCCTCGGGAGCGTCGGGCTCCTGACCGCCGGCGCCGCACACGCCGACCAGGGCGGCTGGGGCTCGAAGAGCAACGGCAGGAGCGGCTCGAACTTCAGCATCCTGCAGAGCACCAGCTGCAAGTCGCACGACGCCAACGTCGACGTCCTCGGCCAGGTCGGCATCGCCAACGGCCTGGGCGGCAACCTGCTGAACGGCGAGGGCAACCCGGGCGCGCAGGAGACCGGCCTGGGCTCGTCGATGGGCTGCAGCAACGCCGTCGGCAAGTGACGTAGCCACATCCTTCTCCGGTGCCCCGGCCGCACAGGCCGGGGCACCGGGCTTTTGCCGGTCAGACCGCCACCGCCGGAAAGCCGAAATGCCGGACCGGGAGGAACCCGGTCCGGCATTTCGGCTTGTCGCCCCTCAGAACTTGATCTTGGGCAGCTTGTAACCCTTGGGCAGCTTCGCCTTGTTGGAGCACTCCACAACCGGTCCGGATTCCACATCCCCGCCGCTCAACAGGCCCCCCTCGGGATACACGAGGCGCGGCCGCTCGATCGTCTGGCAGTCCTGCTTCTGCTTGACGACGAACTTGCCGCGCTTGTCCTTGCGGATGACCTCGCTCTTCTTGACGCAGACGATGTCGCCCTGCTCGGAGATCGTGCAGGCACCCTTGGGGTCATCGGCATACGCCGGCGCGGCACCGCTGTAGAGCACGGCGAGAGCGCCGATCAGCCCCGAGACGGTTGCGATCCTCTGTCGACCGGTCATGTGCTGCCTTCCTTTGCAAATCTAGGCCCGAACGCCTGCGCCGTTGACCGGCACGCGCTCGAGCCTGGGAGAGGGGCGAAATACGATTGGCTGCAGCCCGGCCGCGCACCCTGAGGGGGTTCTGCTGCGCGTCCGGGCTGCTTTGCTAAGGGTGTTGTCCTGCACACCGTTGAAAACGGTGCTCCGAGGGAATTCGATGCGCCTGTCGCGACGTTGCCAGGCGATGCCTATGGGGCCGACTGTGGAGCGAGATCCCGAGCCAATACCGAGCCACCCGCCTCGCGGCCGTCACGACGACAACCGCAGTGCCCTGAAACTCGCGCACCGAACCCTCTGCATTTCTTTACTGAGCTGTGGTCGTGGTCGGAGCGGCGTACTCGCCGTAGCCGTACTCCGGCGCGACGGTCTTGGGAGCAGCCTCCGGAGCAGCCTGCGGGGCAGCCTCCGGCGCGGCCGCGGGGGCGGCGTGCGCCTTGTCGTGCGGAGCACCCCACGTGGCCACCGCGTTGGCCGTCGAGGTAGCCACCGCGGTCACGCTCTGACCGTCCCAGTCACCCTCGCCGGCAAAGGCGGCACCCGCACCGGCACCGAAGGACAGCCCTGCAACCGCCGCAGCTACGACCGCAACGCGCTGAAACCTGCGCATAGTTTGACCCTTTCTTCCCGGGCACGAATGCCCTGGTTGACTACTTAATGTGAGCATATACATGTGATCCGTAGCAATTTGGGATCTTTGACCCTTCTCTGTGTCGTGTCGGCTCATGCCAAGGAACCTTTCCGTCCGCCCCGCCATGGACGTGAAAGGCACTGTTCTCCCTTGAGGGAAACGACAGTTCCCCGAGGGCGAGTCACGGGCGAGGCGGGGCTCTCACCCGTTTGCCGGGCGGCGTTCCAGAACGCGAATGCGGCGGATGGCCGGACCATGTCGCGCTGGTCCGGCCATCCGCCGCTCGATGCAGGGAAGTCAGGCGTTTCCGCCCTGGGGCTCAGAAGGGCAATCCGAGCTGTCCCAGGCGGGGTTCGGTGTTGTTGTCGGTCACGGCCGCCGGCGCTTCGGGCGCCTCCTGGGCACAGGTGATCTCAGGACCGAGCTTTACGGTCCCGTGGTTCAGCAGGCCGGCAGCGGGCAAGGTCACCGGCTTCGTCGGCTGGCAGGTCACCGACCGGCGCAGGGCGATGTCCTCGCCCTCCTTCGTTTCACCCACGATCCGCTGGGTGCAGATGATGTTGCCCTGGGCGTCGGCGCCACAGACGCCCGGCAGAGCCATGGCGTAAGCCTGGCCGGCGCCGATCCAGGTCATGGCGAGGCCGCCGAGAAGCCCCGAGACGGCCACGAACTTCTTTCCGTTGAACATGTCCTGCGTCTCCTTTGTGAGGGGTGCCCCCGGCTGCCGTGCACCGCGAACTGCCGCGGCGAGCCCCGGGGATGTCGGAGAGGCGGGCCCCGGCGTCCGACTCGTGTCCAGGACGCGCGGGACCGCATTGCTTACGAAGTGAAGGACAGACCTGAAGTGAGGTGAAGGACCGACCTGTTGGAAGGCACTGGTGCCGCAACCCGCGCCCGAGCTGAGGGCTTCAGGGCGTCGAGGTCCGGGTCGGGCGCGCGCAACCGCTCATCGGGGCACCGGAGTCCAGTACCGTCGCGCACGCGTACGGGCCCGAGGAGCGGTCTCGCGCTCCGGGCGGCCGCGCAGGAACGGGCCCCTTCGGGGGGTGACCCCGAAGGGGCCCGCGGAAGGCGTCGGCACGACTACGCCGCCGGCCTCAACCAGTGAAGGCGTTGTTGAACTGACCGCAGGTGGTGTCGAAGGTCTCGGAGAGACCGAGCACGGCGATCGGGAGGTCACCCTCGGCCACCGTCTGCGGGCTGCACTCCTGGTAGGGGCGGTAGAGGTCGGTCGTGCTCGCCTCGTAGGCGACACCGGTGCCGGCACCGATGGCGGACAGGCTGCCGGCCGCCGCCGCGACGATCATGACCTGGTGAAGCTTGCGCATGGAACCCTCGGTTTTCATTACCTATACATAGAGGCTGATTGCCTACTGTGACTGCACGAACACTAGCAGTAGCGATGCTATTCCATGTCGGCACATCTCCCGTGTCCCAGTGGGGAGATGGGGACATGCGCGAATGAAAAGAAGGAATGAAAAACGACCTGCGGGGCGGTGTCATCGACAACCGCCCCGCATACGGGAGCCCCCTGTCGGATTCGAACCGACGACCTGCTGTTTACAAGACAGCCGCTCTGGACCAGCTGAGCTAAGGAGGCGTGCACGCGCTGTCACGCACGCGCCCGTGCAGTGTACCCAGGTTCCGAGTGGGCCCTGTCGAAAATTTCCGCGAAGTTCACATGCCTCCAGGTACTGACAGATCGGGCGACCGCCAGGTAGCGTCCAGATTCAGTCCGCACATGTGGACTAAACCAACCACCTTCCTACAACGGATCGTCCGGCACGTTCCTGCCGGTAGAAGGGGGCCCATTCACCATGGCCACTGTCTCGTTCGACAAGGCGACCCGGATCTACCCGGGCACCGAGAAGCCCGCCGTGGACGCGCTCGACATCCACATCGAGGACGGAGAGTTCCTCGTTCTGGTCGGCCCGTCCGGCTGCGGCAAGTCCACCTCGCTCCGCATGCTGGCGGGGCTCGAGGACGTCAACGGCGGCGCCATCCGCATCGGTGACCGCGACGTCACGCACCTGCCGCCGAAGGACCGGGACATCGCCATGGTGTTCCAGAACTACGCGCTGTACCCGCACATGACCGTCGCCGACAACATGGGCTTCGCGCTCAAGATCGCCGGCGTGCCGAAGGCCGAGATCAAGCAGAAGGTCGAGGACGCGGCGAAGATCCTCGACCTCACCGAGTACCTCGGCCGCAAGCCGAAGGCCCTCTCCGGTGGTCAGCGTCAGCGTGTCGCCATGGGCCGCGCCATCGTGCGTGAGCCGCAGGTCTTCCTCATGGACGAGCCGCTGTCCAACCTGGACGCCAAGCTCCGTGTGTCGACCCGTACGCAGATCGCCTCGCTGCAGCGCCGTCTCGGCATCACCACCGTCTACGTCACCCACGACCAGGTCGAGGCCATGACGATGGGCGACCGGGTGGCGGTCCTCAAGGACGGTCTGCTCCAGCAGGTCGACACCCCGCGCAACATGTACGACCGCCCGGCCAACCTCTTCGTCGCCGGCTTCATCGGCTCCCCGGCCATGAACCTGGTCGAGGTCCCGATCACCGACGGCGGTGTGAAGTTCGGCAACTCGGTCGTCCCGGTCGACCGTGACGCGCTGGCCGCCGCCACCGACAAGACCGTCACCGTCGGTGTGCGTCCCGAGCACTTCGATGTCGCCGGTGCCGACTCGGACCAGGGCCTCGCGGTCACCGTGAACGTCGTCGAGGAGCTCGGCGCCGACGCGTACGTCTACGGCACCGCCAAGGTCGGCGGCGACGACGCCAAGGACCTCGTCGTCCGCGTCAGCGGCCGTGACGTCCCGGAGAAGGGCAGCACGCTGCACGTCGTCCCGCGCGCGGGCGAGACCCACGTGTTCTCGACCTCGACGGGTGCGCGGCTCTCCGACTGAGAGCGCGAACGACGGCAGGAACAGGCAGCACAACCCCGGGTAATTCACCCAGGTTGACGAAGAGGGCCCCGCAGACGCCTGCGGGGCCCTTCTCGTTGTCGACAAATACCCCGGCAGATCGGTCATTTCGAGCGCTGTACGTCAACGCAGCACCGGAAAGTGGGGCTGCCGTATCCCCCAAACCGGTGACCGAATGTCGCCATGTCAGTACCGAACGCTACCCTCACTCGCGTGAAGCACTCCACCACCCAACAGACACGACGCGGCCACCGGGGCCCCGCCCGCCAGCTCGGCCGCACTCTCGCCCTCGTCCTGCCCGTCGTCCTGGTGCTCTCCGGGACCCTCGCGGTCACCCGGGTCAACTGGTCGGGGAACCCCTCGGACTCGGTGCTCACCGCGACCGACGTCACGAGCGCGGGCGCGAAGAACGCCGCCCCGCGTGCCCCCCAGGACGTGCTGCGCGACCAGCTCCTGACCGAGCTGCAGGCGGAGAACCCGGGCGTCGCCCTCACCCACCTCCAGCAGGCCGTCCACGACCGGCCGTCCCTGGCCCGGCACTGCGCCTCGATCGCCCGCGCCCTCGGCCGCGCCGCGGTCCGCATGTACGGTCCGACGCGTGCGCAGTCGTACGCCCGGCCCGTCTGCGACACGGCCTTCGCTTCGGGGGTGGCGGCGGCACACAGCTAGCCCTTGTCGATCCTCTTTCGAGGAACACCCCGGAACACTCCTCTTCCGGACGGTAACGGCTGATTAAGGAACGGTTGCCGGCGAATGCCGCGAGCGGGGCGCCGCGTACAGTTCGGTCATGACTGATCCGAACGCCGCGTCCCGCCCCGTTCAAGCCGTCGTCCTGGCCGGTGGCCAGGGGTCGCGGCTGCGTCCGTACACCGACGACCGGCCCAAGCCGATGGTCGAGATCCCCGGTACGGGGACGCCGATCATCGGCCACCAGCTCGCCTGGCTCGCCGAAGAGGGCGTGACGGACGTGGTGGTCAGCTGTGGGCACCTCGCCGAGGTGCTGCAGGACTGGCTGAAGTCGGCCGATCTTCCGGTCCGTGTCACGACCGTCGTCGAGACGGAGCCCCTCGGGCGAGGCGGCGGCCTGAAGTACGCGGCTGCGCATCTTCCGCACCCGGACAAGGCCTGGTACGCCACCAACGGCGACATCTGGACCCGCTTCTCGCTGCGCGACATGGCGGACTTCCACACCGAGCGCGACGCGGTCGCGACGCTCGCCCTGGCTCGGCCTCGTATCCCGTGGGGTGCGGTCAAGACGGACGGCTTCGGCCACATCACGGACTTCATCGAGGCTCCGCCGTCGACCTTCGAGATCAACGCGGGCGTCTACGTCTTCTCGCCCGAGTTCGCCTCCCTCCTCCCCGAACGCGGGGACCACGAACGCACCACCTTTCCCCACCTGGCCCGGGAACGCCGCCTTGCAGGCTTCCCGATTCCCCAGGGGGCGTACTGGCGCGCCATCGACACGGCGAAGGACCTCACGGAGGCGGCGAAGGAACTGGCGGCTCTGGGACGCTGACGCGATCCGGCGGTTGGGCCGGGGGTGCCTGCGGCGGCCTGTTGCTGTGGGGTGGGGGTGCGTGTAGCGCCTTGGGTTGTGTGGTGGGTCGGGGACGGGCCGGGGGGTGTCCGTCCTCGGTCCGGTGGTGGGCCTTGGGCGGGAGGTGCCGTTTGTTGACACCGGACTCTGCGGGCGGACACCCCCCGGCCCGTCCCCTTCCCGCCGTACGCGGGTGCGGGCCCGCGCAGCTGCGGGCAGTCGTGCCGCTGGGGGGGGCACGGGTGGGCGCAGCGGCACCCCGTAGTGCCGGGCCGCGCGACCCAACCCCGACCAGCGGCAGTGCCGGGGCGGTACGGCGAGGGGCCCCGGACGGAATCGTGTCCGGGGCCCCTCGTTGTCGTGGCGGGCGGCGAGGGTTCAGCCCAACAGGCCGCCCACCAGGCCCGGTTCGTCGGGTGAGGAGCCGCCCGTCGAGCCGCCGCCGGAGGAGGGGCCTCCGGAGGTCGGGCCGGTGCTGGTGCTGGGGGCCTCGCCGGTCGGGGTGGACTGCTGGGGCGGGGCCTGGCCCCCGGTGCCCTGCGTCTGGCTGGGCGTACCGGCGCCCGCGGTGCCCGTGTCGCTGGTGGCACCCGGCGTCGTAGCGGCGCCCGCGCTGGGGCTCGCCGTGCCCGACGTGGCGCCCTGGGTGGGCGAGTTGGCGGTCGACGGCGTCCTCTTGTGCCGCTTGTCGGGCTCCTGCGGGAGAGGGGAGCCCGGCAGTTCGTTGCGGGGAGCCTCGCCGGGGCCGGGGACGACGACGCGGTCGGCGTCGCGGACCGCACCGCCGAGGACGGAGCCGATGAGGAGGGTGAGGCCGGTGACGATCGCGGTGACGAGGGCGCCGCGGCGCAGGACGTAGCTGCGCAGCTCCCAGATGTCGGAGCGGGGGCCGAGGCGCCGCCAGGCCATGCCGGCGAGGCGGCCGTCGATGGAGTAGACGGGGGCGCCGGCGATGATCAGCGGGGACCACGCGGCGAGGTAGATGATGTCGGGGGCGTCGTAGGCGGGGACGCTCTTCCAGCTGACCGTGAGCAGCAGCGCGGCGGACAGCAGGGCACCGACGACCGCGGCGACCCGCTGCCAGCACCCCAGGACCGTGAGCACGCCCACAATGACCTGGAAGAAGGCGATGACCAGGCCGGAGCCGACCGGGTGCTCCAGTGCGAACTGGCGGAGGGGCTCGGCGACTTCCCACGGGTGCAGGGTGTTGAGCCACTTCACCATCGAGCCGCGCTTGCCGCCGTCGAAGTAGACGGGGTCGCAGAGCTTGCCCATGCCGGCGTAGATGGAGATGAAGCCGAGGAAGACCCGGAGCGGGAGCAGGACGACGCCGAGGTTCATGCGGCGGCCGGGGTAGTAGGCGTGCCGCGCGGCATCGTCGCCGCCGGGCCGCTTGAGTGGCGCGCGGGTGTCGTCGGCCGCTTCGGGCTCCGCGAACTCCTCGCCCTCGTAGGGGAGTTCCTCGTCGTACGCGCTCTCGACCGTGCGCATGTTCGACAGGAGTCGGGCCTCGACGGACTCGTGCGTGCGCTGGGCGCCGACGATCGGGGTTTCGACGGTCTGCGCCAACTCGTCGTCGTAGCCGCCCTCGTAGCCCCGGTCGTACCCGTCGAACTCGACGCGCGGGATGACCTGGGTGCCGCCGGGGAGCGGTTCGTCGCCGTGGCGGACGCTGCCGTCCCGCACGGCCTGGAGCAGGCGGTGGGCGCCGGTGTCGTCGGGCGCGGACGTGCCGTTCCAGACGGAGACCCGGCGCCGGGCGCCGGGGGCCGCTCCGGCTCTGCCGGCCGCGTTGACGACGGGGATGCGGGTGGTGTTCTCGGTGGCGCTCAGGTTCCGTGCGATGCGCGGGGATTTCGTCCGCCCGGCCGACGCGCCCAACAGCACGCGGAAGCTCGCGTGATTGACGATGATCTGCGCCGGATCGCTCGGCACCTTCACCATGCTCAGCGCGGGAGCGTCGTCGTATCCCGACGAGCGGTCCCCCGTGGGTGTGCGGGGTGTTCTGGTGTCCACACTCAACTAACCGAGTGACGCGTGGTTAGGACACTGCCTTGACCCGTCCGATCTGTCCGGACCCCGTCAAGGATGCGCAGGTCGCACCACTGTCACCAGAATTAACCCGCACGGGTGACGTCACGGATATCTGTTCAGCCGCGCCGACGGGCCGCCTCGTAGAGGACGATCCCCGCCGCCACACCGGCGTTGAGGGACTCCGCGCCGCCCGGCATCGGGATGCGTACGCGGAAGTCGCACGTCTCGCCC
Organism: Streptomyces sp. NPDC093591; assembly: GCF_044764885.1. Classification (NCBI taxonomy): domain Bacteria; kingdom Bacillati; phylum Actinomycetota; class Actinomycetes; order Kitasatosporales; family Streptomycetaceae; genus Streptomyces; species Streptomyces sp. NPDC093591. Next base: position 116,594 of record NZ_JBIWIY010000020.1, on the reverse strand, counting down.
ACGAGGCGGGACAGGCCCTTGCCCTCGCTGCCGACCACGATGACGACCGGGCCCTCCAGGGCTTCCAGCTCGCCGATCTCGTGCTCGCCGTCGGCGGCGAGGCCGACGACCACGATGCCCGCCTTCTTGTACGCCTCCAGGGCGCGAGTGAGGTTCGTGGCGCGGGCGACCGGGGTGCGGGCCGCCGTGCCCGCGGACGTCTTCCAGGCGCCCGCGGTCATGCCGGCCGCGCGGCGCTCGGGTACGACGACGCCGTGGCCGCCGAAGGCGGAGACCGAGCGGACCACGGCACCGAGGTTGCGCGGGTCGGTCACGCCGTCGAGGGCGACGATGAGCGGGTCCTCACCGTCGTCGTAGGCGGCGTTGGCCAGGTCCTCGGGGTGGGCGTACTCGTACGGCGGGACCTGGAGGACCAGGCCCTGGTGGTTGAGGCCGTTGGTCATGCGGTCCAGCTCGGGGCGCGGGGCCTCCATGAGGTTGATGCCACCGCGCTCGGCGGCGAGCTGGAGGGCCTCGCGGACGCGCTCGTCGTTGTCGATGAACTGCTGCACGTAGAGGGTGGAGGCCGGGACGCCCTCGCGCAGTGCCTCGACGACCGGGTTGCGTCCTACGACCATCTCGGACGTGCCCTTGCCGCCACGGCCGCGCGGCGCGGGGCGGCGCGCGGCCTGCTTCGCCTTGGCGGTCGCGATGCGGTTCTTCTTGTGCTTCTTGCGCATCTCGGCGGGCGGGGTCGGGCCCTTGCCCTCGAGACCCTTGCGCCGCTGGCCGCCACTGCCGACCTGCGCGCCCTTCTTGCCGGACATGCGGCGGTTGTTCGCGGCCATGACCTACCCGTCTGTCGTGAGGCGTTCGTACGTATGTTTATGCAGTGTGCCGCCCGGAGGGCCGGGCGGCACAATCGATCTTCCCGGACTGGGACTCCGTCAGCGCGGGCCGAGGCTCCAGCGGGGGCCCTGCGGGCCGTCCTCGATGACGAGGCCGGACTGGTTGAGCTGGTCACGGATGGCGTCCGCGGTGGCCCAGTCCTTGCGGGAGCGGGCCGCCTCGCGCTGGTCGAGGACCATGCGGACCAGGGTGTCGACGACGCCGTGCAGATCGTCGCCGCGGTCCATCTCGCCGGCCCAGTGCGCGTCGAGCGGGTCCAGGCCGAGGACGCCGAGCATGGCCCGCACCTCGGCCAGGCGCGCCACGGCCGCTTCCTTGTCGTCGGCGGCCAGGGCACTGTTGCCCTGCCGGACGGTGGTGTGCACGATCGCCAGCGCCTGCGGGACGCCCAGGTCGTCGTCCATCGCCTCGGCGAACGCGAGGGGTACCTCGGCCGACGGCTCGACGACGCCGGCCTTCTCCACCACGCGCTGGACGAAGCCCTCGATGCGCGCGAACGCCGACTCGGCCTCGCGCAGGGCTTCCTCGCTGTACTCGATGGTGGAGCGGTAGTGCGGGGTGCCCAGGTAGTAGCGCAGGACGATGGGGCGCCACTGCTTGACCATCTCGGACACGAGCACGCTGTTGCCGAGCGACTTCGACATCTTCTCGCCGCTCATGGTGACCCAGGCGTTGTGCACCCAGTACCGGGCGAACTCGTCGCCGTAGGCCTTGGCCTGGGCGATCTCGTTCTCGTGGTGCGGGAAGATCAGGTCGAGTCCGCCGCCGTGGATGTCGAAGGCGGAGCCCAGGTACTTGTGCGCCATGGCCGAGCACTCCAGGTGCCAGCCGGGGCGCCCGCGTCCCCACGGCGTCTCCCAGTCGGGCTCGCCGGGCTTGGCGGCCTTCCACATCGCGAAGTCACGCGGGTCCCGCTTGCCGGTGATGCCCTCCTCGGCGGGCTGCCGCATCTCGTCGAGGTCCTGCCGGGACAGCTCCAGGTAGGAGGGCCAGGAGCGGACGTCGAAGTAGACGCTGCCGTCCGCCTCGTAGGCATGTCCACGCTCGATGAGACCGCGCATCATCTCGACCATCTCGGTGATGTGGCCGGTGGCACGCGGCTCGTAGGTCGGCGGCAGGCAGCCGAGGGCGGTGTAGCCGTCGGTGAAGGCGCGCTCGTTCTCGTAGCCGATGGACCACCAAGGGCGGTTCTGCTGCTCCGCCTTCCAGATGATCTTGTCGTCGATGTCCGTGACGTTCCGGATGAACGTCACCTCATAGCCGCGGTACGCGAACCAGCGGCGCATGATGTCGAAGTTGAGACCAGAGCGGATGTGCCCGATGTGCGGCGCGGCCTGCACGGTGGCGCCACAGAGGTAGATCGAGACACAGCCCGGCGTGAGCGGGGTGAAGTCACGGATCTGCCGGGCGCTGGTGTCGTACAGGCGAATAGTCACGGCACCTAGGGTAGTGGGCCGATGGGGATGCGTGGAGCAGTGCCCTGTTTGTCGGGTGCGGCTTGAGGGGGGCTGGTCACGCCCACGCGGCGGAGCCGCATATCGACGCAGCCCGCGCCCCTTTGGGGCGGACCGCTCACCCTTCTCGCACCACCAACGCCGTCGCCACCGCCATCAGGCCCTCGCCGCGTCCCGGGAAGCCCAGTCCGTCGGTGGTCGCGCCCGACACCGAGACCGGGGCTCCCGCCGCCTCCGACAGGATCTTCTGGGCCTCGTCCCTGCGCTTGCCGATCTTCGGACGCGGGCCCACGACCTGTACGGCGATGTTCCCGATCCGGAAGCCCGCCTCCCGCACGATGCGCGCCGCCTCGGTGAGGAGTACGACGCCGGAGGCACCGGACCACTCGGGCCGCCCCGTGCCGAAGTGTTGGCCCAGATCGCCGAGGCCGGCCGCCGAGAACAGCGCGTTGCACGCGGCGTGCGCGACGACGTCCGCGTCGGAGTGCCCGGCGAGGCCCGGCCCTTCGCCCTCCCACTTCAGGCCCGCGCACCACAGCTCGCGGCCCTCCTCGAAGGCGTGGATGTCGGTGCCGATGCCCACCTGGGGCAGCACCGGAAGCTGCTCAGAAGCCATCGTTGAGCCTCCGGCGCGCCAGGACCGCCTCCGCCAGGACCAGGTCCAGCGGGCGGGTGACCTTGAAGGCCTCCTCGTGACCGGGTACGACCACGACCGTCTCGCCCAGCTGCTCGACCATGCTCGCGTCGTCGGTGACGTTGTCGGTGACCGTCTCGTGGGCGCGGACCAGCGTCGCGCGGTCGAAGCCCTGCGGGGTCTGCACGGCCCGCAGCCGGGCCCGTTCGGGCGTCGCGACCACCGGCTCCGGCTCCCCCGCGGCCGCTGGTTCGACTTCCTTCACCGTGTCCGCGAGGGGCAGCGCCGGAACGACCGCCAGGGCGCCATCCCGTACGGCCTCGATGACGGCGTCGACCGTGTCGACCGGGACGAGCGGCCGGGCTGCGTCGTGCACCAGCACGATGTCGTACGCGGGCGGCAGCGCGTCGAGCCCCAGCTTCACGGACTCCTGGCGGCTCTCCCCGCCGGGCACGACGAGGAAGTCGGTGCGCTCGGGCAGCGCGTGCGCGTCGAGCAGCGACTTCACCTCGCCTGCGCCGTCGGGCGGGGCCACGACGACGACCAGGGAGACCGCGCGGGAGGCGGCCAGCGCGCGGACGGCGTGGATCAGCATGGGCGTGCCGTTCAGCGCGCGGAGCGCCTTGGGGGCGCCCGGACCCAGGCGCACGCCTCGGCCGGCGGCCGGGATCACGGCGGCAGTACGGATTTCCGCGGGCGAAGGGCGCGAATCGTCAGACATCGGTTCCTGTCAGGTTTGTGTGCTCGGCCTACGTGGGTATGGCCTCAGCGTGCCGGGCGCGACGCCTTGACCGGACCCTTCCGTGACACCGGTCGAGCCAGCAGCCCGGGCCCGGCACGCCAAGTATCGGGGGGATCTCCCTCCGAGGGTGAACCCGCCCAACCCGCGTACGGCGTCCGAGGACATACGGCGACCGGGTACGAACATGCCGCAGCGCCCGGCGACGAGAGATACGTCATCGGGCACCGCGGCATTTCTTTAAAACAACACACAGCAGTGTGCTGAACCGAGGCGGATGGACCGCGTCAGGACGCGAGGACCTCGTCGAGCAGGGCCTCGGCCTTGTCCTCGTTGGTGTTCTCCGCGAGAGCGAGTTCGCTCACCAGGATCTGGCGGGCCTTGGCGAGCATGCGCTTCTCACCGGCGGAGAGTCCGCGCTCGCGCTCACGACGCCACAGGTCACGCACGACTTCCGCGACCTTGATGACATCGCCGGAGGCGAGCTTCTCCAGATTTGCCTTGTAACGACGCGACCAGTTCGTGGGCTCCTCGGCGTACGGCGCGCGCAGCACCTCGAAGACCCGGTCCAGCCCGTCCTGACCGACCACATCACGCACGCCGACGAACTCCGCATTGTCCGCTGGCACACGTACCGTCAGGTCACCCTGGGCGACCTTCAGCACCAAGTAGGTCTTGTCCACGCCTTTGATCTGGCGAGTTTCGATGGCCTCGATCAGCGCGGCCCCGTGATGGGGATAGACCACGGTGTCGCCAACCTTGAACGTCATGTGACAGGTACCCCTTCCGTGGCTATCCAGGGTAACACGGAAACTGCGGGTTCTGAATGGCGTTTTCGCAGGTCAGGGCATATCTCGGGGCTTGACAACTCCGACACGAACGTGCTTCGCGGGCCGAGTGGAAGAAGGTATTCGCAGGTCGGAGCGGCTCTGCGGGTGAGGTGAAACGCGCACGTTACACACATCCGGAGGCGCGTCCGAGTGGCCGAACGTCCACATATGTCCGGTTCCAAGTGTGCGACTTCCGCTACTCCGTTCGGCGTCCGGAGTCGGGTACCGGACGAATCCGGAATTGATCACGGCCAGGTCGGCAGCACGATCGTTGATCAATTTCGGGAGGGTCACGCATTCCTTCACGGAAATTTTGCGGTGGGCCTGGAAGGCGGCTTGGAAGACGGCCCGGAAGGCAGCTGGGAAGGCGGCCTTGAAGCGGCCTTGGAACGGGGCTTATGTGAATGGCGGAGGACCGCGCGGGCAATGTGACTCCTGGGTCACTCGTGGGTGAAGTGACGGGTGATGGAAGAGGTACTTCGACGGCACATGGCCGCTCAGGGGAGGGTCGGGTGCGGTCGCGCGGGAACGGCTCGGTAACCTAAGGCCGCTGACAGACACTTAGGGCGGCTTTACGCGCCCACCCGTTCGAGTCAAGGAGTTGCCGCCGCCGTGAGCAGCAGCCTTCGACGCGGCGCCCTCGCCGCGGCCGCCATCGCGTTCTCGATCACGTCGCTCGGTGCGTGCGCCGCCGGCAACAACAGCCAGACGCTGGAGATCAAGCCGGACAACGCGGCCACCACGGTCGGCGACATCAAGATCCAGAACGCCATCGTCATCACCCAGCCCGACCTGGAGTCGACCGGTCCGGCCGCGATCTCCGCGACCCTGTTCAACTCCGGCCGCACCGCCCAGACGCTGGACGCCATCAAGGTCGACGGCACCGACAAGACCGCCGAGCTCAAGCCCGCCAAGGGCGGCGGCAGCCTGACCATCCCGGCCGGCGGTTCGCTGATCCTCGGCGGCAAGGACAACGCCTCCGCCGTGCTGTCCAGCAGCCGCGAGGCCATCAAGGACGGCAACGCCCAGAAGATCACCTTCACCTTCAGCAAGACCGGTGACGTGAGCCTGCGCGCGTTCGTCGTGCCGGCCGAGCACTACTTCGAGGGCTGGGGCCCGAGCGCGGTCCCGGCGGCGCCGGGCAAGCCGTCCTCCCCGACCGGCTCGCCGAGCGGATCCCCGGTCGGCACCCCGGCCGCCCCGACCGGTGAGGCCTCCGCGAGCGCGTCCACGGACGGCACCGCGGCCGGTGCCGGGACCGGCGCCGGCGCGGCCTCCCCGTCCGACAGCGCCTCGCACACGGCGGCCGGTCACTGAGCGGTCGTACGGCACCGAGTGGTCGTACGGCCCCTGCCCAGTCGTAGAGCGTGGAAAGAAGGGCGGGCCCCCGGAAACGGGGGCCCGCCCTTCGACGTGGTGCGCGTGTTGTCTACGGCTCGAACTTGTAGCCGAGGCCACGCACCGTCACCAGGTACCGCGGCGCGCCCGGGTCCGGCTCGATCTTGGCGCGCAGGCGCTTGACGTGGACGTCGAGCGTCTTGGTGTCACCGACGTAGTCGGCGCCCCAGACCCGGTCGATGAGCTGCATGCGGGTGAGGACGCGGCCCGCGTTGCGCAGGAGCATCTCCAGGAGGTCGAACTCCTTCAGCGGGAGGTCGACCTTGGAGCCGGAGACCGTGACCACGTGGCGGTCGACGTCCATCCGGACCGGGCCCGCCTCCAGCGCGGCCGGGGTCACCTCCTCCGGCTCGCCGCGGCGGCGCAGGACGGCCCGGATACGGGCGACCAGCTCGCGCGACGAGAACGGCTTGGTGACGTAGTCATCGGCTCCTATTTCCAGGCCGACCACCTTGTCGATCTCGCTGTCCTTGGCGGTGACCATGATCACCGGGACGTTGGAGCGACCGCGCAGTTGACGGCAGACCTCCGTGCCCGGCAGGCCGGGCAGCATCAGGTCGAGGAGGACGAGGTCGGCGCCGTTGCGCTCGAACTCGTCGAGTCCGTCGGGCCCGGTGGTCGCGACGGCGACCTCGAAGCCCTCCTTGCGGAGCATGTACGACAGGGCGTCGGAGAAGGACTCCTCGTCCTCGACGACGAGCACACGGGTCACGGAAGGACCTCCGGGGCGGAAAGCGTTTCGTACGCGGTTGAGTCAGGGGGTGAGTCGGGGGATCGGCGGGGATTCGAGCCGGTGGACTGTCCGGCCTCGTCGTCGAGGCCGGGGTGCTGCTGTGCGCGGTCGCGGGCCGCACCGGCCTCCGGCAGCCGCAGGGTGAAGGTGGAGCCCTGTCCCTCGGAGCTCCACACCGTGACCTCCCCGCCGTGCGAGGCGGCCACGTGCTTGACGATCGCGAGACCGAGGCCGGTGCCACCGGTGGCACGGGAACGGGCCGGGTCGACGCGGTAGAAGCGCTCGAAGATGCGCTCCTTGTCCTTGTCCGAGATGCCGATGCCCTGATCGGTCACGGCGATCTCGATGAGGTCGCCGCCGGGGCTGTTCACCCGGCGGGCGGCGATGCCGACGCGGGTGCGGGCGGGCGAGTAGTTGACGGCGTTCTCGACGAGGTTGCCGAGGGCGGCGGCGAGCTGGCCGCGGTGGCCCCAGATGCTGAGGTCCGCGGTGCCGCCGGCGGCCATGTTGATCTGCTTCGTCCCGGCGGCGTGCCGGCAGCGGTCCATGGCCTCGGCGACGAGTTCGTCGACGCGGACGGGCTCGGCGTCCTCCAGCGGGTCGTCGTTCTGCACCCGGGAGAGGTCGATGAGCTCCTGCACCAGGCTGGTGAGCCGGGTGGCCTCGATCTGCATCCGCCCGGCGAAGCGCTCCACGGCCTCCGGGTCGTCGGAGGCGTCCATCACGGCCTCGGAGAGCAGCGAGAGGGCGCCGACCGGGGTCTTGAGCTCATGGCTGACATTGGCGACGAAGTCGCGCCGCACCGCCTCTATGCGCCGGGCCTCGGTGAGGTCCTCGACGAGGAGGAGGACGAGGCGGGAGCCCAGGGGTGCGACGCGCGCGGACACGGCGAGGGCCTCGCCGCGTCCGGTGCCGCGCCGGGGCAGGTCCAGCTCGACCTGTCGTATCTCGCCGTCGCGTCTGGTGTCCCGGGCCATCTGGAGCATGGGCTCGACGGAGAGCTTGCCGCCGCGCACCAGACCGAGGGCGTACGCCGCCGAGCTGGCCTTGACGACGGCGTCCCCCTCGTCGAGGACGACGGCGGAGGAGCGCAGCACCGACAGGACCGTGTCCACGCCTGGGGGCAGGACCGGGTCGGTGTGCAGGGAGGTTCGGGTGGGTCGCTTCAGGTCGCGTTCGCTCCAGCGGAACGCCAGCATGGCGATGACGCCGGTGAGCACCCCGGCGATCGCTGCCGCTGCGGCGACCGCCGCGTTCACGTCCATGCATCCAGGTTAGGCATGGGGCAGGCGGTGGCCACAGCCGTCGGAGTGCGAGCTCGAACACTCGTCGCCCAGAGTTCACCTTGGAGCCAGTATTGGTTCATTTGGGGTGGCGGAAACGGACGCGTAGCGGCCGGAAGGTAGGAGCGTGGGGTTCGCACAGGCGATTTCGGATGGCGGTCGCGTGGGTGACCGTGTGCCTGGTCGCGCGGGTGGTCACGTGGCGATCGGGTGGATGATCGCATGGTGATCACACTGGCGGTTTCACGACAGTGCGACTGTCGTTTTCACGGCAGTCTTATGGTCGGAGGTCACGACAGTAAGACTGCCGGTTCGAACGACAAGACTGCCGGTTCGACGACAGTCTCCTGGCCCCGGAACCCCGAGGCAGACGTAAGAGAGGGACCCTGATGCGGGACGCGTACCACGAGGAACTGGACTCGATCGGCGACAGCCTGGTGGAGATGGCCCGGATGGTCGGGTCGGCGATCGGGCGCGCCACGACGGCGATCCTCGACTCCGACCTGAAGCTGGCCGAGAGCGTGATCGAGGCCGACCAGAAGGTCGACGACCTTCAGCACGAGCTGGAGGCGCGGGCCATAGCCCTGCTGGCCCGCCAGCAGCCGGTGGCGACCGACCTGCGGATAGTCGTCACCTCGCTCCGTATGTCGGCGGACCTGGAGCGCTCCGGCGACCTCGCCCAGCACGTGGCGAAGCTCACGCGACTGCGCTACCCCTCCCGTGCGATCCCGCAGGACCTGCACGCCACCATCCTGGAGATGGGCCAGCTCGCGCAGCGCCTGATGGCGAAGGCGGCCGAGGTGATCGTCACCAAGGACGTCGACCTGGCCCTCCAGCTGGAGCAGGACGACGACGCGATGGACCTCCTCCACCGCACGCTCTTCCAGCACCTGATGGACGAGCGCTGGAAGCACGGCATCGAGACGGCGGTCGACGTGACGCTGCTCGGCCGCTACTACGAGCGGTACGCCGACCATGCGGTCGCGGTCGCGAAGCGTGTGGTGTACCTGGTGACGGGTGAGCACGCCGATGAGCTGCAGGCCGACATCCAGCCGGAGATCCAGCCGGTTTCGGGGGTGGAGGGGGCGTAAGCCGTAGCCGTACACCCCCTGGCCGTATGCCGTACGCGGGCTTGTGGAGGGCTGGTCGGGGCGTGTGCAAGCCTCTGTGCGCCGTTGATGCGCCCAGTGGGGCGGGCATGGAATGGGCACAGGCACCAGCCTTGAGCAGGCACCAGCCTTCAGGAGGGACCATGGCCGAATCCCCCAGCACTCCCGGCACCACCCCCGACCCCACCCGGGAACGCCCGTCCGAGCAGCCCGTCGACATCAGGAGCCTCCCGCTCTTCGGCGCCTGCGGCTGCGGTTCGGGGTGCGGGTGCGGGTGCCAGTCGGGGAATCCCTGCCAGTGCGGGTGAGGGTGTAGGGCGCAGGCGCAGCGCGGGTACAGGTGCGGCAAGTACTGCGGCGTACGACTGGGGCGTACGACGCCGTGGATCTCGTACGACGGTGAAGGGCCTCGGCATGAATGCCGGGGCCCTTCGTCAATGCCGGGGCCCTTCGTCGTGCTGGTCGTCCCGGACGGGCGCAGCATGGAAGGAGAGCGAGAGCAGGCGAGCGCACTCCGAGGACCGGAGGTCCGAGGATCGTCAGGAGGTGCGAGGCATGGCTCAGTACATGGATGTACACCACAACATGAAGGGCATCACGGCCGACCAGCTCAGGGAGGCCCACAACGCGGACCTCGCCATCGAGAAGGACGAGCGTGTGCACTTCGAGCGGGCCTGGGCCGACCCCGAGTCCGGCGTCGTCTACTGCCTCTCCGAGGCGCCCTCGGCAGAGGCGGTCCAGCGCATCCACGAGCGCGCCGGCCACAAGGCCGACGAGATCCACCCGGTGCCGCTGTCGGTCTGAGACGCGGGTGGGACGAAGCTTCGGGGTGCATCGGGAAGGAGGTGCGAGTCCCGTGACACGCTTCATGGACGTCCACCACGGAATGCAGGGCATCACGGCCCAACAGCTGCAAGAGGGCCACGACGCCACCGCCGCGGTCGAGCAGGAAGAAGGAGTTCACTTCGAACACGCCTGGGCGGACCCGGAGTCCGGCACGGTGTACTGCCTCAGCGAGGGCCCCTCGGCCGAGGCCGTCCAACGCGCCCACGAACGCGGGGGCGGCGGGGTGCCGGACGAGATCCATGCGGTGCCGCTGAGCGTGTGAGTTCGGCACGGCTGAGGAACGGGACGGAGTCGGAGGAACAGGACGGAGTCAGCGGAACAGTGCGGGAGGGGCAACGGCCCCCGGGCTGCGGGTGATGCGGGCCGGGGGCCGATACGTGGCTTGGGGTGCCGCACGCTCACGTGGGCCTAGGTCATGTGGGTCGTGCGGGCCGTATGGGTCCGGCAGGTCATGCGGGAAATCACCGGCGTCGTGGGTGACGCCTCGGGGTACCCGCGCCGGGCGCACCCGACAGGCGATCCGCGGGAAACGGACTTACGGTCGAGCGGTGGGCGCTGCACCGCCTGAGGTGCCCCCGCGTGCCGGCGCCGACCGTCGACTTCCCTCACGACCTCAACAGGAGACGCCCTGCCATGGCCACAGCATCTGAGACCCCGGTACTGGACACCCTCGCCGCCATGACGGTTGACTCCGTCGAACGGTGCGGGCTGGTCCCGGAAACCTTCATGCTCACCCGCATCGCGGCCCTCGCCGCTTCGGACGCCCCGCCGATCTCCTACGTCGCCCATATCGACCCTGCCATCCAGGCCGGGCTGACCGCCGAGCAGGTGCAGGACGTGCTGGTTGCCATCGCGCCGGTGGTGGGTACGGCACGCGTCATGACGGCGGCCGGCAATATCGCCAAGGCGCTCGGCATCACGATCACGGTGGCGGACGCGGAGGCCGAGACGGCTCAGGGGCGGTCGTAGAGACGGCGCCGGGACAGCGAGAAGCCCCCTACTCGGCGAGAAATCGCAGGTAGGGGGCTTCTTCGTGGGCGCTTACTTCTTCTTGCCCTGGTTCTTGACCGCCTCAATGGCCGCCGCGGCAGCCTCGGGGTCCAGGTACTTCCCGCCCGGCGTCACCGGCTTGAAGTCGGCGTCGAGCTCGTAGTAGAGCGGGATGCCCGTCGGGATGTTCAGGCCCGCGATGTCGGCGTCGGAGATGCCGTCGAGGTGCTTGACCAGGGCGCGGAGGCTGTTGCCGTGGGCGGCGACGAGGACCGTGCGGCCGGTCAGGAGGTCGGGGACGATGCCGTCGTACCAGTACGGGAGCATGCGGTGGACGACGTCCTTCAGGCACTCCGTGCGGGGGCGCAGCTCCGGGGGGATGGAGGAGTAGCGCGGGTCCGACGCCTGGGAGAACTCCGAGTCGTCCTGGAGCGGCGGGGGCGGGGTGTCGTAGGAACGGCGCCACAGCATGAACTGCTCCTCGCCGAACTCGGCGAGGGTCTGGGCCTTGTCCTTGCCCTGGAGGGCGCCGTAGTGGCGCTCGTTCAGGCGCCACGAGCGGTGGACCGGGATCCAGTGGCGGTCGGCGGACTCCAGCGCCAGCTGGGCCGTGCGGATCGCGCGCTTCTGGAGGGACGTGTGGACCACGTCGGGGAGGAGGTCGGCGTCCTTCAGGAGCTCGCCGCCGCGGACTGCCTCCTTCTCGCCCTTCTCGTTGAGGTTGACGTCCACCCAGCCGGTGAACAGGTTCTTCGCGTTCCATTCGCTCTCGCCGTGGCGGAGGAGGATCAGCTTGTACGGTGCGTCGGCCATGCGATGAGCGTAATCGAAGGCTTTGATCGGGTGCGCCTGCCTCTCGATGGGCGGACTGTTGACGGGATCTGTTAATTGAGTGGCCTCCCGTAGGGCGTGTTTGTAAGTTGTGCTCACCGTCTGAGCCACTTACATCAACCGTGTCATCCTGGGGGACCCCTATGCCGCTCGCCGCCCTGAGACGTGCCGCCCGAGAAACCGTCTCCGGGCTCCCCCGCGAGTTCTGGTGGCTGTGGACCAGCACGCTGGTGAACCGGCTCGGTGCCTTCGTCGCCACCTTCATGGCCCTCTACCTCACCCTCGACCGGGGCTACTCCGCCTCCTACGCCGGTCTCGTCGCCGCGCTGCACGGGCTCGGCGGGGTGATCTCCTCCCTGGGCGCCGGCGTGATGACCGACCGTCTCGGGCGGCGGCCCACCCTGCTCATGGCCCAGGTGTCCACCGCCGTCTCCGTGGCCGTGCTCGGATTCATGCACCACCCGGTGGCCATCGCCGCCGTCGCCTTCGTCGTCGGTGCGGCCTCCAACGCCTCCCGGCCCGCCGTGCAGGCGATGATGGCCGACATCGTCCGGCCCGAGGACCGCGTCCGTGCCTTCTCGCTCAACTACTGGGCCATCAACCTCGGGTTCGCCGTCTCCTCCATGGCCGCCGGGTTCATCGCCGAGGTCAGTTATCTCTCCGGGTTCCTGATCGAGGCGGGGATGACCCTGGTGTGCGCCGTCGTCGTCTTCCTGCGGGTGCCGGAATCGCGGCCCGAGCGTACGGCGACGGAGAAGGCCGCCGACGAGGTCGGGCTCGGGACCGTCCTGCGCGACGGGCGCTTCATGAGCGTCGTCGGGCTGTCCTTCCTCGTCGCCCTCGTCTTCCAGCAGGGGGCGGTGGGACTGCCGGTGGCGATGGGTGAGGCCGGGTTCTCCCCCGCCGACTACGGCCTCGCCATCGCCGTCAACGGCGTCCTGATCGTCGCGCTGCAGATCCCGGTCACGCGGTTCATCGAGCGCCGCGACACGGGACGCGTCCTCGTCGTCTCGGCCCTGCTCGCCGGATACGGCTTCGGGCTCACCGCCTTCGCCGGGTCGATCGGCGTCTTCGCGCTGACGGTGTGCGTGTGGACGCTGGGCGAGATGCTGAACGCGCCGACGCAGACCGGGCTCGTGGTGCGGCTGTCGCCCGCGCGGGGGCGCGGCCGCTACCAGGGCATGTACACCATGTCCTGGTCGGTGGCGGCCCTGGTCGCCCCGCTGATGTCCGGCTTCGTCATCGACCGTTTCGGCGCCGAGTGGCTGTGGGGGTTGTGCGCGGTCGTCGGTACGGCGGCGGGCATCGGGTACGGCGTGCTGATGCGCCGCCTCCCTGCGGAGTCCCCGGCGGCGGCCGACGTCACCCCCGCCGACGCGGAGGCCGAAGCCCGTACGGCCTGACACACCGCCCCCCTGCAAGCCCTCACTTCCCGCGGCCTCACACCGACTCCCTGCTGAGCCCGCATCCCACGGGGTATACAAGGAGGCGCGGTACGGGGGCCGTTGGGGCCGCTGGGGTGGGAGACGGACATGACCGACAGTTCCGGGTTGATCTTCATCAGTCATGCCGGGCTCGACGGCCAATGGGCGGAGTGGGTGGCCTGGCACCTCGGAGAGGCCGGGTACGAGGTCGAACTCGACCTGTGGCACTGGCTCCCCGGCGAGAACTTCGTCAAGAAGATGAACGAAGCGCTGGAGCGTGCGTCCGCGGTCATCGCCCTGTTCTCCCCGCAGTACTTCGCGCCGGGCCGGTACACGGAGGAGGAGTGGACCGCCGCCGTAGCCGGCCGCGACCGCTTCGTCCCCCTGGTCGTCGAGCCCCTGGAACCCGGCCAGTTGCCCGCGATCCTGCGGCCGCTGATCCGCCAGGAGATGCACCACCTGGACGAGGCGGCGGCGCTCAAGGCACTGCTCGAAGCGTTGCGCGGACGGGAGATCCCGACGACTTCGCCGGCCTTCCCCGGCAAGGCGGGCAAGGGTTCCCGGGCCGCCAGGCGCACCGGCCCCTCGGCGCCTCAGGGCCTCCAGCCCCGCTTCCCGTCCACCACCCACGACCCCGACGTATGGGACGTACGACAGCGGGGGCGCAACCCGCACTTCACCGGCCGTGACGAGATCATCGAGAAGGTGCGCGGCGGACTGCTCGGCGAGCGGCGGACCGCCGTACGGGTCCTGCACGGTCCGGGCGGGGTCGGGAAGACCCAGCTGGCGCTGGAGTACGCGCACCGCTTCGCCGGGCAGTACGACCTGGTGTGGTGGGTCGACGCCGAACAGGTCGAGCAGGTACCCGCCCGGTACGCGGAACTCGCGGCCCGTGTCGAGGTGGCCAAGCCGGACGCCGGTGCCGAGATCAACGCCCGGTACGCCCTGGAGTACCTGCGCACCCACGACCGGTGGCTCATCGTCCTGGACAACGCCGAGGACCCGCGGCAGCTGCGCACCTGGCTGCCGGAGGGCTCCGGCCATGTGCTCATCACGGCGCGCAACCCGGCCTGGAAGAACATCGGGCCGGGTCTCGCCCTGGGGGTGTTCAGCCGCAAGGAGTCCCTCGCCTACCTCAACCGGCAACTGCCCACCCTGAGCGAGCCGACCGCTGATGCCCTGGCCGACGCGCTCGGCGACCTGCCGCTCGCGCTCGCGCACGCCGCGGGCGCGCTCAGCGAGGGAACGCCGCCCGACCACTACCTCCAGCTGCTCAGGACCAACACCGCCGAGCTTCTCAACGACGGAGAGGTCCACGACTATCCGGTCTCGGTCGCGGCCACGGTCACGATCGCCGCCGAACGTCTGGACGCGGGACATCCCGAGGCGGCGGCGCTGCTGCGCCTGGCGGCGTTCCTCGGGCCCGAGCCCATTCCGACGAAGTGGCTCATCGAGGCACGCGAGGCGCTGACCAGTGTGCCCGGTGCCGCGCACGGGATCAGCTGGCCGAGGAACGCGCTGAAGCCGCTGGCTCAGTACGGGCTGGCGGTCGTCGGGCCCGACACGTTCCAGGTGCACCGGCTCACTCAGGCCGTGGTGCGCCACGCCGTCACTGCCGACCAGGCCGTGGGGCCGACGCAGGACGTGGCCGCTCTGCTGGCCGCCGTTGATCCCGGGGATCCTGAGCTACCTGAGACCTGGCCGGAGTGGGCATCGCTCACCCAACATCTGACGGCGACGCTGGACGCGATGATCGGCAGGGCCGAGTTGCGGCCGACGTTCCAGAAGGCCGCCCGATACCTCACGCGCAACGATCAGCCCGAGGCAGCCCTCAGCCTCGCCGGGACCATGCACGAGAAGTGGAAGGAATCTCTGGGCGAGGACGATCCCGACACGCTGCGCGCAGCGCACCTGGTGGCCCTGACCCTGCACGACTTGGACGCGTACGAGGAGTCCCTGCACCTCGTCGAGGATCTCCTGGAGAGACGCCTCAGAGTGCTCGGGAAAGACCATCCCGACACGCTGAGTACGACCCACGATGTGGGCAACGCCCTGATGGAGCTGGACAGGCACGACGAGGCGCTCCCCATCCTCAGCGACGTCGCGGAACGTCGCGAGTCAACCCTGGGCGAGGATCACGTCGACGCCCTTCGGTCCGTCGCCTCATTCGGGGCCTGCCTGCTGGAACTCGGCCGTCCCGACGAAGCCCACCACGTACTGACGGACGTCCTGGATCGACACCGGCGCGCGTTGCACGAGAACCATCCCACCGCCCTCGTCACTTCCAGCTACTTGGGCAACGTGTTGTCTTCTCTCGGCAGACACGCCGATGCCCTGCACGTCCAGACGGAAATCCTGACGCGGCGTCGGCAGTTGCTGGGCGACAGACACAGGCACACGCTCTTCAGCGCCTCACACCTCGGCGTCACGCTCATCAACACCGGCCAGTACGCCAGGGCAGAGCAACTCCTGCGGTCCACAAGAACGCTCATCCGGGAATCCCTCGGAACCGACCACCGCCTGTACGCCGCCGTCACCCTCGAACTGGCCAACGCCCTGGCCCGCCAGAACAAAACCCACGACGCCCAACGCCTCCGCGCCTCCCTGAAGACGAACAGGTCCACGAAGAAACGCCCCCGCTGACCTCACGGATGCACCCGCGCCCCCTTCACCACCTTGTCCACGGCATTCCGCGGCCCGTACACCGCGACCCCCACCAGATCCAGCTCCCCCGTGGACACGGCCCGCACCGCCGCCCGGTTGTCCCGGTCGTTGCCCGTCGAGAACAGGTCGGAGGTGAAGACCGCGCGCGGCAGGGCGCGGGACAGCACGCGCGCGTGGGCCGCCGTCAGCGTCTCCTTCGTGCCCTCGAAGACCAGCACCGGCTGCCGGAACATCGGCAGATAGGGCACGCCGTCGGCGTCCTCGTACGGCTCCCCGATCACCTCGGGAACCTGGGTGCCCAGGCCGCTGACCAGGAAGGCGGTGACATTGAGGCGCTGCCAGGGCTCCAGGTCCTCGCGCAGCAGGACGGCGATCTTGGTGTCGAAGCGGATCGGTTCGGGGGCCGGGTCGAATGCGGGGGTCGTCTCGGGTGAGGTGCTCATGCGTCGAGACTGCCGACCGCCGTACGCCACCGTCTTGTACGTTCTTTGCATGGCGCCCGAAGCAGCGGCTCGGCAGGAGGTCTCCGCCTGGCGCCCGCGCGTTCCGGGCGTCGTCGAGGTCTTCCACGCCCACTTCACCGAGTACGCCTATCCGATGCATGTGCACGAGGCGTGGACGCTGCTCATCGTGGACGACGGCGCCGTACGGTACGACCTGGACCGGCACGAGCACGGCACCCCGCACGACACGGTGTCCCTGTTGCCGCCGCACGTCCCGCACAACGGCTCGCCGGTCACCCCGGACGGCTTCCGCAAGCGGGTCGTCTACCTCGACGGCACACATCTCGGCGACGATCTCATCGGACCCGCCGTGGACGGCCCCGACCTGCGCGATCCCGTGCTGCGGCGGCGGGTCGGGCAGTTGCACACCGCGCTCGTGCGGCCCGGCGAGGAGCTGGAGGCCGAGAGCAGGCTGACGCTGATCGGCGACCGGCTCAGGACTCTGCTGCGGCCCCGGCTGCACACCGGCCACGCGCGCCGCGACCCCGCCCTCGCCCGCCGGCTGCGCGAGCTGCTCGACGAGCGCGTCGTCGAGGGCCTGTCGCTGGAGGAGGCCGCCGGGCTGCTGCAGGCCCATCCGGCGCATCTCGTACGGGTGTTCAGCACTGCCTATGGCATCGCACCGCACCAGTACCTGAACTCCCGCCGCGTCGACCGTGCCCGCCGCCTGCTGCTGGAAGGGCGCCCGCCGGGCGAGGTGGCGACCGAGACCGGTTTCTTCGACCAGTCCCATCTCACGCGGCACTTCAGGAAGTTGGTGGGGATCACCCCGGGCCGTTATGCGCGGAAGCCGTCCGTCCGTTGATCGCGGGCGGTTAGCGTCGCCCCATGGAGGACACACAGAGCGCCCAGGATGCGCACACTTCGCCCACCGAGAATCGCCCCATACGCCTCAGACGCGTCTCCGTCGCCCTCGTGGGAGCGGCGGCCGCCGTGGCCCTGGGCGTCGGCGGTGTCGCGCTCGCGGCGACCTCGGACGACGAGCCGACCGCCGATCCGGGCGTGTCGAGCACCGTCCCGCCGGACGACGGCTCCGGCGGCACCGTGGGCGTGAGCGGAGGCGGCACCACCGACGGGGGTACCAGCGGCGGCACCGAACCCAGCCCGACGTCCACGTCCGTGGACGACCCGCCGGTCGACGACGACCCGGTCCCGTCGGACGAGCCCTCCACCCCCGGCGAGCTGGAGGAACTGAACCGGCGCCTCGCCGAGCTCGACCGGAAGGTCGACCAACTGCCCACCAAGAAGGAGCTGGCCGACGCGCTGCGCGCCATGGCCGACGAGCTCGACAGACAGCCGAGTGAGGCCACGGAGGAGCCCGGCCCCACCAACGAACCGCAGCCTGGCTCTTCTCTGCCGCCGAGCGAGTCCTGAGAAAGCGCCCGGGGTCAGTCGGCGGGACGCTGGGTCAGGTGCGCGAACGCGTCCAGGTTGCGCGTCGACTCGCCCCGGGCCACCCGCCACTCGTACTCCTTGCGGATCGCGGAGGCGAAGCCGAGTTCCAGGAGGGTGTTGAAGGCGCCGTCCGCCGCCTCCAGGACCTGGCCGAGGAGGCGGTCGATCTCGTCGGGGGTGACGGCCGGCAGGGGGAGCTTGGCGGTGACGTAGATGTCGCCGAGCCGGTCGACTGCGTAACTCACGCCGTACAGCTTGAGGTTGCGCTCCAGGAGCCAGCGGTGGACGCCGGGCTCGTTCTCGTCGGGGTGGCGGATGACGAAGGCGTTGAGGGAGAGGGAGTGGCGGCCGATGATCAGGGACACGGTCGTCGACAGTTTGCGGGTGCCGGGGAGTTTGACGACGTAGTTGCCGGAGGCCGGACTCTCCCAGTCGAGTTCGGCGTCCTTCAGGGCGCCCTCGACGATCTGCGCCGCCTTCTGTGCGTCAGCCATGGTGGGAGCGTACGCGACGCCTGTAGGCCTGGGTCGCGGCCACGTAGACGTCCGCCGTGGCTGCCGCCGCGGTGTCCCAGCCGAAGGACAGGGCGTGCCGGGCGGCGGCCTCGCCCATCCGGGGGGACAGGTGGGGGTTCTCGGCGAAGGCGTGCAGCACGCGCGCGTAGTCGGCCGGGTTGTGGCCCTGGACCAGGTAGCCGGTACGGCCGTCACGGACTGCCACCGGCAGGCCGCCCACCGCTGCCGCCAGGACGGGGGTGCCGGCCGCCTGCGCCTCTATGGCCACCAGGCCGAAGGATTCGCTGTACGACGGCATGACCAGCACGGATGCCGCGCGGAACCAGTCCGCGAGCTGTTCCTGGCCGACGGGCGGGCGGAACCGTACGACATCCGCGATGCCCAGGCGGGCGGCCAGCTTCTGCAGGCCTTCGGGCTTGGCCATACCGCTGCCGCTGGGGCCGCCGACGACCGGGACGAGGATGCGGGAGCGGAGGTGCGGGTGCTCGTCCAGGAGGACGGCCACCGCGCGCAGGAGGATGTCCGGCGCCTTCAGGGGCTGGATGCGGCCCGCGAACAGGGGGATCAGGGCGTCCTGGGGGAGGCCCAGGCGGGCTCGGGCGGCGGCTCGGCCGTCGGCGGGCGAGAAGCGGTCGAGGTTCACGCCGGGGTGGACTACGGCGACCTTGTCGCGGTCGGCCGCGTAGTGGCGTACGAGTTCGTCCGCTTCTTCGGCCGTGTTGGCGATGAGGCGGTCGGCGGCCGTGACGATCTGGGTCTCGCCGATGACTCGGGCGGCGGGCTCGGGGGTGTCGCCGTCGGCCAGGTTGGCATTCTTGACCTTGGCCATCGTGTGCATGGCGTGCACCAGGGGGGCGCCCCAGCGCTGGGCGGCGAGCCAGCCGACGTGGCCGGAGAGCCAGTAGTGGGAGTGGACCAGGTCGTAGTAGCCGGGACGGTGGCCGGCCCAGGCCTGCATCACGCCGTGCGTGAAGGCGCAGAGCTGGGCGGGGAGGTCCTCCTTGTTGAGGCCCTCGTAGGGGCCCGCGTCGACGTGCCGGACGAGGACGCCGGGGGCCAGTTCCACGGTGGGTGGGAGGTCTGTGGCGGTCGTGCGCGTGAAGATCTCGACCTCGATGTTGATCGCGGCGAGGCGCTGCGCGAGCTCGACGATGTAGACGTTCATGCCGCCGGCGTCGCCCGTGCCGGGCTGGTGGAGCGGTGAGGTGTGCACGGAGAGCATGGCGATGCGGCGGGGGCGGCGGTGCAGGCGCAGCCGGTGAGGGGTGGCCTGGGAGCGACGCCCGAGCCTGCTGACGTACTGGCTCACGTGGCGTTCCTCCTTGCTGCGGGCATGCCGGACGGAGGGTGCTCGCGCCCTCCACGGCGGTGCAACGCTGGAGGGAGGGTTCCCATTCCTGGTGGGGTGGTTTTTGCCGAGGTATTACCGGGGGTCGCTCAACTGTTCGGGGGCGTAGTGCGTTGTGCCTCCGGCGGTTGGGCCGGGATGCCTGCGGCTGCCTGTGCGGGTGAGTGGGGGTGCGCGTTGCGCATGCGGGTGTGTTGTGGGGCGGGGCCGTGTCGGGGGGTGTCCGTCCTCGGTCGGGCGGTGGGCCTTGCGCTGGAGGTGCCGTGTCTTGACGCCCGACTCTGCGGGCGGACACCCCCCGACACGTCCCCTTCGCGCCGTTGCGCGGGTGCGGGTGGCGTGTGCTCGCTGTCAGGGCGGGCGCATACCCTCGTATGCATGACATCCCGCGCCTTCGCCCGACCTGTGGGCACCGTCACGCGTGGGACCACCAATCCCAATCGGTTGCGTCGTATGGACCGCTGGATCGCCTGCACGTATGGGGCCGAGTTGCGTCGTGCCGTTGATCCCGTTGCTGTGGATCTCGGGTACGGCGCCGCTCCCTGGACTGCTGTGGAGTTGCTCCGTCGGCTGCGGGACGTCGCGCCTCGGGTGCGGGTGGTGGGGGTGGAGATCGAACCGGCGCGGGTCGCGGCCGCGAAGCCGTATGAGCGGGAGGGGCTCGTGTTTCGGCACGGGGGGTTCGAGATTCCTGTGGCGCAGCGGCCGCTGCTGGTGCGGGCGGCGAATGTGCTGCGGCAGTACGAGGAGGGGGAGGTCGCCGGGGTCTGGGAGCGGCTGTGTGCTCGGCTCGCGCCGGCCGATCCGGGGAGCGGGTGCCGTGGGGGGCTGCTCGTCGAGGGGACCTGTGACGAGATCGGGCGTCGGCATGTGTGGGTCGCGCTCGGGCCGGAGGGGCCTCGTACGGTGACGTTCGCTACCCGGCTGGGGTCGCTGGAGCGGCCTTCGGATCTTGCCGAGCGTTTGCCGAAGGCGCTCATCCATCGCAATGTTCCCGGCGAGCCTGTTCATGCCTTTTTGCGTGACTTCGACCGCGCCTGGGCCGCTGCTGCGCCCTATGCGTCGTACGGCGCGCGTCAGCGGTGGATGAGGGCGGTGCGGGAACTCGCCGTCGACTGGCCGGTGGCGGACGGGCCGGTGCGGTGGCGGCAGGGTGAAGTGACCGTGCGGTGGGAGGCGTTGGCTCCGCGCGTCTGACTCCGGGGAATGGGGGAACGATCTCCGCGAGTCGTTCGTCACAAAGGCGGGGAGATCGTCATGACGGGGAGGGAACGGGGGGAAGCAGACCTCTGTCACTTTGCGCGCCGGCATGGCACGATCCCCCGGACGGCCGAAGTTACTGACAGGGCATCAGTTTGGGGGCACCAGATATGGGTTCGGGCAAGCGCGGCCTGATCACTGCGGCTGTGACCGTCGTCTGTGCGGTCACCGTGCTGGCGGCGCCAGGTACGGCGTTCGCGGCGCCCTCCCCCACACCGTCACCGAGCACTTCGGCTTCGTCGCCCTCAACCGCCGTTTCGAACAAGGACCTTGAGGACGTTCGCAAGCGGCTGGAGAAGCTCTACCATGCGGCGGCCGTCGCCACCGATCAGTACAACGCCGCCGAGGAGGCGGCCGAGAAGCAGTCCGCCGAGATCGTCGCGCTGGCGAAGAGGATCGTCAAAGGGCAGGAGCGGCTGGCCGAGTTGAAGAAGCAGGCCGGGGCCGCGGCTGCGGCGCAGTACCGGTCCGGCGGGCTGCCGGACGAGGCCAAGCTGATGCTCAGTGACGACCCGCAGGCCTTCCTCGACGGCACGGGCCGGGTACTGCAGGGCCAGCGCGCGACCAAGGGGCTGCTGGCGGAGATGACCCGCATCCAGCAGGACTTGGAGCTGTACGCCAAGGACGCCTCCGCCCAGTGGAAGAAGCTCGAGGCGGGGCGGAAGGCCAAGGCCGCCGCCCAGAAGAGGATCGAGAAGCAGATCAAGGCGGCCGAGCAGCTCGAATCCCGGCTGGAGGAAGAGGAGAAGGAGCGGCTCGCCGAGCTGGAGAAGGAGGCCGCCTACAAGGCGCAGACCGCCTGGCTGAACTCCGGCATCCTGGAGGACATCAAGGGCGAGGCATCCGAACAGGGGCGCAAGGCCGTCGAGTACGCCACGGAGCAGCTGGGCAAACCGTACGAATGGGGCGCCGAAGGGCCGGAGACGTACGACTGTTCCGGGCTTACGTCACAGGCGTGGGCCAGCGCCGGGCAGGGCATTCCGCGGACCTCGCAGGAGCAGTGGAAGCAGCTGAAGCGGATCGACATCGAGGACATGCGCCCCGGCGACCTCATCATCTACAACGACGACGCCAGCCATGTGGCCATGTACATCGGCGACGGCGCCATCATCCACGCCCCGCGTCCGGGGCGGACCGTGACCGTTGCGGGGGCCGGCACGATGCCGATCCTCGGGGTGGTTCGGCCCGATGCGTGAGGATTTGTTGATGCGCGAGGGTGCTTTGATACGTGAGATTCCGGGGCATCTTTTGACATCCGGGGCGTGAGTCCCGCCACGTGACCCACCCCACGTCACCTCGCTCCCAAACGCTGAGGGAACGTGACGTTCGTCATCCCCGGCCCTCATCCAGCCTGTCCAACTGCGGTAGGGAACGCGGCATATGACAGTGGCCGACGCACAGGCGGCGTGGCTCACACCATTCCGTTGCGCCGCCGACTACCGCTATGGTCCCCGTCGGTGGATCGAGGTCCCTCGTTCCCACCAGCCCTCGGGGGGAGGGAAGGAACTCAGACGATGCCCGTACCCATACCGCGGCAGAGAGCGATCCCGGCCGTGGAAAGTGGTCAGGCGCCGGCCGCGCCCCCAGGCGGCACCTCCCAGGAAGAGGCCCCGCGTAAGGAAGAGACGGTCGAGAACACCACCCACACCAACCTGACGCTGCTGTTGATCGAGGACGATCCCGGCGGCTCGGCGATCGTGCCCGAGCTGCTCGACTCGGCCGGCAAGCCCATCCGGGTGCGCACCGCCCGCAACCTCACCGAGGCCGAGCGGCTGCTGACCGACGACGTCCACTGCATCCTGCTGGACCTCGCGCTCGCGGCGCCCGGCCGCCTCGCCGACGACGACGAGCTGGCCGTGCTCAAGCACGTCCTGGAGCTCGCGCCCCGGCATGCCGTGCTCGCCCTCACCGCCTCCGGCGACGCCGAGCGCGGCGCGGAGGCCGTGCGCGTCGGCGCGCAGGACTACCTCTTCCGGGACGAGCTGGACGGGCGGCTGCTGAGCCGGGCGATCCGGTACGCCGTTGAGCGGAAACGTTCCGACACGGCCGAGCGGCGGCTCGCCGAGGGCCGGATGCGGGCGCAGGAGAACCGGCGGCTGGAGCGCGGTCTGCTGCCCACGCCGCTGCTGGAGGGCTCCTCACTGCGGTTCGCCGCGCGGTACCGGCCGGGGCGCTCGCGTGCCCTGCTCGGTGGTGACTTCTACGACGTCGTCCGCACTGCCGACGGCACCGTGCACGCCATGATCGGCGACGTGTGCGGGCACGGACCCGACGAGGCCGCGCTCGGCGTGGAGCTGCGGATCGCCTGGCGGGCGCTGACGCTGGCGGGACTGTGCGGGGACGCTCTGCTGGGCACGCTCCAGCAGGTCCTCGAGCACGAGCGGGCCGACGACGAGATCTTCGCGACCCTGTGCACGGTGGACATCGCGCCGGACGGCCGACGGGCGGGACTGTGCCTGGCGGGGCATCCGTCGCCGCTGCTGGCCCGGCCCGGGCGGCCCGCGCAGCTGTTGCCGTACGACAACAACGGGCCCGCGCTCGGGCTGCTGCCCGGGGCTCGGTGGCCGCGGATGGAGGTCAAGCTGGGGGCGGAGTGGAGTCTGATGCTCTACACCGACGGCTTGATCGAGGGCCGTGTCGGTGAGGGCCGGGAACGGCTCGGGCAGGACGGCATGGTGGAGATGGTGCGCCGGCAGATCGATGAGGGGTTGCGCGGGGAGGCGCTGCTGCGGGCCTCGGTCAATGAGGTCCGGGACCTCAATGGCGGGGAGCTGACGGACGACGTGGCGGTGCTGTTGTTGGACCGGGCGGTTTGAGCGCTGCCGGGCCGGGGGTTTGGCGCTGGTGAGCTGGGCGGTTTGGCGCTGCTGGGCCAGGAGGCTTGGCGCTGGTGAGCTGGGGGGGGGTTGGCACTGGTGGACCGGGCGGTTTCAGCGCTGCCGAATAGGTGGCTCAAGCGCTGCTGGGCCGCGGGTGTGAGCGGGACTCGCCGATGCTGCGGGACAGTCCTCGCCGCTGAGGGCAGGGGGGCGTGAGCCCGCGTGGTTATCTGCCGCCGTTCCACGGGCCGTACGGGCCGTCGCTGCTCGAACCCCGTCGGCTTCGGCCGCCGCCCGGAAGGCCCTTGATCGCGGGGCGTACGTCGACCATGTACACGATCGTCGCGATGAGGCCGATGATCGGCAGGAACGACAGGATGTTGAAGATCAGGTTCACGATGAAGGCGAGCCCGAGGATGATCAGCCAGAACGGCTTGGTCTTCTTGTCGGCCGCGCGGTAAGCGTCCTCGCGGCGCGTGGCGGCGTCGATCAGCGCGAAGCCGCTGAAAAGGATCAGGCCCATGCTCAGCAGCCACATGAACCCCGCGAAGCCCTGCATCAGCACAACGTCCACCACCCGATTCGGCTCGTACCTACGCGGTCACCGTACCCGCAACCGCAGACCCGCTACCCGAACAACGGGCCGAGCACTGTGTAAGTGCCCGGCCCGTGTCCAACCGCTCTTCTTCACTCGTCCGTGTTACTTGGCAGGGTTACTTGGCGGGCGGAGTCGTCTTCTTGGCGGTGGTCTTGCGGGTCGTCGTCTTCTTGGCGACGGGCTTCCTCGCCGGGGCGGCCTCCGCGGCGGGGCGGGTCTCGGCGGGCTTGGCCTCGGCCTTGTCCTCCTTGACCTCGACCGGCTCGGCCTTCGGCTCGACGGCGACCGCGAGCTCCTCGATCTCCTCGGCGGCCTCGCCGCGCCAGGTCTTCACGGCCTGCTCGCCGTGCTCGGCGACCTTCTCGTAGGTCTCGCGGGCCTTCACGGCGTACTCGGCGGCGACGCCGACGGTGCGCAGCGCGAGGTCCTGGGCGCTCTCGCCGAACTTCTTCAGGTCGGCGTCGATGCTGCTGCCGAACTTCTTGAAGTCCGCGTCCAGGTTGCTGCCGAACTTCTTGATGTCGGCGTCCAGGCTGCCGATGAACTCGTTGACCTTGGCCTGGAGGGTCTCCTGCGCCCCCTTGGCCTTGGCACCGGCCTCCTTGGCGCGGGCGGTGGCCTTCTCCTGGACGGCCTTGGGGTCGGTGTTGCGAACGGCCTCGATCCGGGCCGGCGCCTCGGCGCGCAGCTGCTCCACCAGGCCGGGCACCTTCTTGGCCTGCTGGAGAGCCAGGTCCGCGGTGCCGGCGGCGAAGTAGAAGGGGGTCGGGTCGCTGAAGGTCTTACGCAGGTCGTCGGTGATGGCCATGGTGATGGTCCTCCCGGGTTGCTTCGAGGTGAGGGTTTTGGGTCCCGCGGTCGGCCTGCCGGTGCGCGTGGTCAGCCGGCCGACTGCTGGGGGTCGTTCGGGTTCTCCGGGGCGGCGTCGTTGCCGTCGGACGTACGGGTGGTGCGGGGCTTGCGGGTCGTACGGGGCGTGCCGCTCGCACGGGTCGTGCGGGTGCGGCGCGCGGCGGGCTTGCGGCGTACGGCGGTGTCGCCGCCCTGAGCGTCCGCCGCACCGTCGGGGTGGCCGTCGCCCGAGCCGGCCTCGGCCGGCTCGACGGCTGCCACTGCCTCGACGGCGTCCACCGTCCCGGCAGCGTCCACTGCCGCAACAGCCTCGACCACCTCGGGGGATATCCCGAACCCGTTCTCCTTGCGGAAGGATTCGTAGATCTGGAGCAGCACCTGCTTCTGCCGCTCGTTCAGCGTGGGGTCGGCGAGGATGACGGCACGCGTCTCCACCTCGTCCCGGTCCCGCTCGGCGTCGAGGATGCCGGCCCGGACGTACAGCGTCTCGGCGGAGATCCGCAGCGCCTTGGCGACCTGCTGCAACACCTCCGCGCTCGGCTTGCGCAGCCCGCGCTCGATCTGGCTCAGATACGGATTGGACACCCCCGCGGCATCGGCGAGTTGCCGCAGTGACAGCTGCGCGTTGCGCCGCTGCTCACGCAGATACTCACCGAGATTGCCGACGTTGAGCGATGCCATGCCTCCACCTTGCCTCACCCTCGCTAACTATTGCAAGCACCCGCTTGCAAAAGTGCGCCACGCCACGTGACGGGGGCTCATGTGACTTCACGCGTGTCCCGTCTCTGCGAAGTTGAGGCAGTCCCGGTCCTTGTGAGGCATCTGGTCATACGTCTCGCTCAATCTCGGGCATTCGGTGCGGTGTCTCGGTCAACCTGAGGCGGCGATTCGCTCTGCCTTCTACGGTCGTTACGGCTGGTCAGCGCGCCGAGTGGGGGTGGCTGGTGGAGGCAGGTGATTTCTGGCTGGAGTACGTCGACGGCCGGGGCGAGTCACAAGGTGGGCCGCTTGAGGTGGTGTGGCCTGTGTGCTTCGAGGCGGTCGGGCAGGTCCGGGTGTTTCCGTCGTACCGGGGGCAACGCAATTTCCCCGGCTGGTACTGGGCTGCAACCAGCGCCGAATTGGTGGGTTACGAGTCGTGGGTGGAGCTGAGCCACCTGATGCGGCTGGATGCCGACCCGGAGGTGATCGGGGTGGCTTCCCAGCCGTTTCGGCTGTCATGGCGGTACGGCGGTGGGCGTCGGCGGATCAGACACACGCCGGACTATTTCGTACGCCGCCGGGACGGCAGGGCCGTGGTACTGGACGTGCGCCCGGATGAGCTGGTCGAGCCGGAGGACGCGGCGAAGTTCGCGGCTACGGCAGTGGCCTGCGCCCGGGTCGGCTGGGGCTATGAGCGTGTCGGGGTGATCGGTCCGGTGCTGGCGGCGAATCTGCGCTGGCTGTCTGGCTACCGGCATCCGAGGGTGCGGCGTGAGCCGGTGGCGGAGTCTCTGCGGGCGGCGTTCGCCCAGCCGCAGGGCTTGCTTGCCGGGGTCCGGGCGGTCGGAGATCCAATCGCCGTGCTGCCGGTGCTCTTCCATCTGCTCTGGCACCGGGAACTGGCCGTGGATCTGGTGAGCGAGCGGTTGTCGGCGGCGACGGTGGTGCATCCGGCACCCGTCGCGGCGAGGGAGGTGGAGAGCGGTGCCGACGCGTCCGCGGCTTCTGTCGCTGGGTGACCGGGTCCGCTACGAGGGGCGCGAGCACAGCGTCGTGGCCTTGCATGGAACGGCGGTGAGGCTGGTCGACGATGACCAGGCGGCGAGCGTGGTGCTGCTGGGACATCTGCTGGCCTCCGAGGGGTTCGCAGTGCTCGGCACGGTTCCGTCCCGCCCGCCGCTACCGGAAGAGGGGGTGCTGGAGGGACTGCCCGCGGAGGAGGCGGAGCGGGTCCGGTGGTGGCAGCGCCACCTGACCGAGCTGATGACCGGCCGCCCGGATGCTGATCCCGGCACTCCGGTGAGGGCCGAGTACGACCCGGACGTGCGCTCCGTGCGCCAGCGGGAGTTGGCCAAAGTCGCCGAACTCCGGGAGGCCGGCGAGGAGGTGGCCCTGAGCACGCTCCAGCGGCTACGGGCCCGTTTTGAGCGCGACGGGGTGGCGGGGCTGGTGGACCGGCGGCTGGTCAAGCCCTCCACGGGGACGGGCCGAGCCGATCCGCGGGTGGTGGCGGCGATCGAGAAGGTCGTGAACAGCCGGACCGACGAGGCGACCGTGTCCGCGCAGGTGCTGCGGCGCCAGGTCGAACGACTCCTGGCGGACGAGCACGGCGCCGGGACGGTGACGATGCCGTCGCGAGCCGCGTTCTACCGGCTGCTTCAAGCGGTCTCGACGGGACGGCATCTGCTGGGCTCGGCCCGCACTCGCCGCTCGCTGGGCAAGCAGCCGAAGCGGATGTTCGGGCAGCTGGCGGCAGCGCGGCCGGGCGAGGTGATGGAGATCGACTCCACACCGCTGGACGTGCTGGTCGTCCATGACGACGGGACGGTGGACCGCTGCGAACTGACCGGGCTCGTGGACCTGGCGACGAGAACCCTGGCGGCAGTGGTGCTGCGGCCGTCCACGAAAGCGGTCGACGCCGCGCTGCTGCTGGCGCGGGCGATGACACCGGAACCAGTGCGGCCAGGCTGGTCGGACGCGCTGCGCATGTCCAGGTCGGTGCTGCCCTACGCCTCGCTGCTGCCGCTGGACGAGCGGCTCGCCAAGGCCGCCGCGAAGCCGGTGATCGTCCCGGAGACGGTGGTGAGCGACCGCGGGAAGGCATACATCTCGGACAACTTCCGCAACGCCTGCCGTCACTTGGGGATCTCGTTCCAGCCCGCTCACCCCGACACCCCGACCGACAAGCCGCACATCGAGCGGACGCTGGGCTCGGTTTCGACGATGTTCGCCCAGTACGTTGCCGGTTACACCGGCCGCAGCGCCGAGATGCGCGGCAAGGACCCTGCCGCGCAAGCAGCCTGGTCCATCCACGAACTCCAGGAACTCTTGCAGGAGTGGGCCGTCGCCGTCTGGCAGACGAGGCCGCACGACGGTCTACGGGACCCACTGATGCCGGACCGTCCGTTGAGTCCGAACGAGAAGTACGCCGCGCTGGTCGCGGCAGCCGGATACGTGCCGGTCGCCCTGGCCCAGAAGGAGTACATCCAGCTCATGCCACGCGAGCGACGGGTCATCGGACCTGGCGGGGTGCGGATCAACAACCGCACCTACGACGCCCGCGCACTCGGCCCCTACCGACGCCAGTCCTCGGGGGCCGGTCCGGACGGCAGGCTCTGGGAGGTCCACTACGACCCCTACGACATCTCCCGTGTCTGGGTACGCAACCACCGCGAAGACGGCTGGATCACCGCGACCTGGCGCCACCTACGCACCTCGCCCGTCCCCATGGGCGAGCTGATCTTCGACCGGGCCCACCAGGTACTGGCCGAACGTGAACAGCGCAGGCCGGACGAGGAAGCCGTCGCCCGCGCCGCGGTCGAACTGCTGGACCGGGCAACCGACGGCCCCGACGACCCTCCCGTCCGACGGCAGAAGGGGAAAGCCCGAGCGGACGAGCGGCGCGACCGCAAGGCGGCAGCCCGCACCCGGGCAACCAGCACCGCTGCCTGGCCCCGGCCCGAACCGCCCGGACGCGAGGAGCCGCCGCCGGACGAAACGGTCCGCGATTCCGAAGAAGCCGAGGAGACCGAGGAGTTGGCCAAGGTGGTGCCGCTGGGCATCTTCGACGCACGCGAGGAGGCGAAGCGATGGTGGTGAACCCTTCCGACGACGGCATGACACCCACAGACGAGGAGCGCATCGAGCCGCCGACGACACTGGCCGGGTGGCGGCACTTCATCGACAGAGACGCGGCCGCCTTCCAACTCGCCTCCGCCCGAAGCTGGGAGGTGATGGACGACCGGGTCCGCAACTCCTACAACGAGCGGCGCATCGACTACCACTCCGAACTGCAAGTCGTGCGGACGTCCACGGTCAACGAAGTCGCCCACCAGGGAAGACTGCTGACCCTGCTCAACCGCCGGGAGCACGGCGCCCGAAGGGGCCTGATCATCTCGGGTGAACGCACCACCGGGAAGACCACCGCTCTGCGGCAGCTCGGTCGACTGCACGAGTTGCGGACACGGCAGCGCTACCCGGACAGCAGGCGGGTCCCGGTCGTCTACGTCACCGCCCCGCCCAAGGGATCACCCCGCAAACTCGCCATCGAGTTCGCCCGGTTCCTCGGGCTGCCTGCGATCTCTCCCCGGCACAACACCGTCGACATCACCAGCGCCGTCTGTCAGGTCCTCATCGAGGCCCGCACCGACCTGGTCCTGGTCGACGAGATCCACCTGATGAACCTGGCGACCACTGCCGGTGAAGAACTGTCCGACCACCTCAAGTACTTCACGGAGCACCTGCCCGCGACCTTCATCTACGCGGGCATCGACGTCGAGCACTCCGGACTGTTCACCGGTATCCGCGGCGACCAGATCGCCGGCCGCTGCACACTCCTGCACACCGGACCCTTCCCGCTCAACTCCGAATGGGAGGCGCTGGTGGTGACGATGGAGGCCACGCTCCGGCTCCACCACCACGCGGCCGAAACCCTCGCTGGCCTGCACCCCTACCTCCACCAGCGCACCGGAGGGATGATCGGAAGTCTCTCCCACCTGATCCGGGCCGCCGCGATCTCCGCAATCCTCGACGGCAGCGAACGCATCACCCGCCGCCGGCTCGACAGCATCCACGTCGACCACGCCAGTGAAAGGGCCTTCCGGGGCGAAGCCCGACGCGGCAGGGAAGCCGGATGAACGGCCGCCAGAGAGGTCCTGCTCCCGTCACCTCACTGCCGTTCACTCCCGTCCTGCTCCGTCCGTTGCCACATACGGTCACCCCGTTCGCGAACGAGACGCTCACCTCCTACCGCCGACGCCTGGCTGCCGCGAACCAGACCGAGTTCCGCACCATGCGCAACCCGTCACGCTGGCTCCAGTGCCCGCTCAACGAACTGGAGCGGCTGGAGCTCATCAGCGGCCAGCCCCGCACCACACTGCTCTGGGCACTGCCAGAACTGCGGCACCACGCTCCTGACATCGTTCCGCCACCCGAGACCTTCATCGTCAACCACCGGCCCGCCTGCGACCTCTGCGCCTGGCGCTCCGGCAGCAACGGCCAGCCCATCCACGTCTACATCCGAGGGTTCCATGACAACGTCTGCATCCGCCATCAGCGCTGGCTGAGCTATGGACACGTGAACGACTCCAAGCAGATCGACCTGTCCCGGGCTCCTGAAATCGTGCAGGCGCAGATTCTTCTGGACCAGCTCGAACGCCGGCACGGCGTTTCCGCTTTCCTTGAGTGTTACCGCCGGTGCGAAAGGTTTTGGAGGGAAGTAGACAATCGGGCACTGGTGCACCGAGACAGGGACGCAGTGCTCCAGCGCATCTACCAACCCACCACCGGGACTCTCCCGGACCGCTTCGCCGTCCATCGAACACCACGGCTCAAACGAGCGGCCAGCTATCCCCAGGTGGCCAGGTTCACCAAGCTAATCATTTCGCTGGCGCTGCGGCCTGAGATGGAACGACGAGTCGCACGCATCACCGGCGAAACCCAGATCGCGTTCACGCGAGCCTTTCCCTTGGACCGCCACCCTCGCGGGATCACAATCCCCTGGCTACGCCAAGGAATTGGCGTCTTGGTGGAAGCTGTCGCCAAATTACTCACCTCGACCGAGACAGGCGAATCTGAATGGTCTAGTGTCTCGTGACCCCGTCATCGGTACGTGATCACGAGAAACTAGCAGAAACCTTGATGCGGCAATCGATCTCGACAGGCGACAGCAGGAAAAGGCGGAGTACGTGACATCGCCCCGTGGGTAGCGTTGCCTCGACCCAAGGAGGAGATGGCAGTGACGTCGAAGCAGAGCCGCTGGGGTGCGCTGGCACAGAGGGATTTCCGCCTGCTCTGGATCGGTGAGACAGCAAGTGGTCTGGGAAACGGCATCACCACAGTGGCACTGCCTCTTGTGGCCGTCCTCGCGCTGCGAGCCGACGCTCTGGAGGTCGGTCTGCTCGCCGCGACCGTATGGCTTCCCTGGCTGATCGTGGGGTTACCCGCCGGCGCCTGGGTCGATCGACTACCCAGACGCCCCATCATGATCGTCTGCAATCTCGTGTCCGCCGCGATGTACGCGAGCGTGCCCCTCGCGGCCTGGCTCTACCAGCTCACGCTCGTCCACCTCTATATCGCGGCGCTGGCCTGCGGCACCTCGGCCGTATTCTTCAACACCGCCTGCCACACATTCGTGCCGACCGTGCTCAGCGGCCAGGACCTCGCCGACGGAAACGCCAAACTGCAAGTCAGCGAGGCCGGAACACGAGTGCTCGGACGCAGCGCGGCCGGCTTCGTCGCCCAGGCCCTGGGCGCGACGGTGGGGCTGCTGATGGACGCCCTGACCTTCCTCGTCTCCACCGCCTGCCTGCTCGGCATCAAAACGCGTGAGCACAGGCCCCCACGTCGGGCAAAGGGATCCAGCCTGATCCGGGAAATCGCCGTCGGCCTACGCTTCCTCAGCCATGACCCTTACCTGCGCCCCATGGTGATCTACGGCGCCACCCTCAACCTCCTGCTGATGGGCTACCAAGCGGTCCAGGTCATCTTTCTCGTTCGAACGGTAGGCGTAAGCGCCGGCGCTGTCGGCGTACTGGTGATGTGCGCAAGCCTCGGCGGGACACTGGGTGCCCTGATCGCAACGCATCTGTGCCGCCGCTGGGGCACGGCACGGGCGATGATGGTCACGCAGGTGTTGGCCTGCCCGTTCGCACTGCTGCTGCCCCTCACCACGCCCGGCGCGGGCTTGCTGCTGTTCGGCGCGGGAGCGTTCGTGCTCGGCGTCGGCGTAGCGGTGGGCAACGTCGTCGTAGGCACCTTCCGTCAGAACTACTGCCCGCCGCACCTACTTGGACGCGTCGCCTCTGCCGCCATGGCCACCAACCAGGGCACGATCGCCATCGGCTCCGCGTTGGGAGGCGTCCTGGGCTCGGCCATCGGCATTCGTCCCACCATGTGGGCGATGACAGGACCGCTGGCCGTCACCTGGCTGGTGCTGGCGTTCAGCCCGCTGGGCAAGCTCCGTGAACTGCCGCTCACCGTCACCTCAAGCCAGGCTCCTGGCCAGACCGGCAACACGGCCCCGCTGCCGGAAGCGGCCGAAGGGTAGGGAAACGATCTCTGCGGGCACCTGCACAGCGCCTGAACAACGAGTTCCGTCGGTGCCCCACTGAGTGCAAGATCCTCAGCTTCCCGGCTCAGCCTGTCCCTCCAGCAGCACTGCACCTCAGATTGAGCGAGACAGCCGCCCCGCCCTCGTCTCGCTCAATCTGAGGCACCGCAGGTCGGAAACTCACGCTGCCTCACCTTCAGCGAGACCGGACAGGGCTCCGTGTGTCCTGTCTCTGCGACGGGCTATTGGAGTCATCGAGGCCGCTGCCACGCAGATCGAGGACCTCTCGAACCCCCAGTCGGCCTCCGACGACTGTTCTTGAGTCAGCTCGGGGACCGGTCGAGAACGCGCACTGCATGATGGACGAATGAGTGATCGCGAGGAACTGCCGACGGCAGTGGACACGGAAGCACTGCTCACCCTGGCCCAGGGGCACCACGAACGCACCGCACGGACTGCAGGCACCCGAGAGGCCGGCGGCCACCTGGTGAAGACCTACGCCCTTCAGGCTCCGGGGCGCACCGTGACGGAGCAGGACATCGCCGCCGCCCTGCGGATCACAGCGGCACACCTCGAACTCGGACGCACCCGCGGGTCGCTCGGACTCGCTGTCCTGATCATGCACGCCGGCGGCGACGGCGACTACGTCCTGGTCCACAGCTGGATCGAGGGGCACATGTCCGACCTGGCCATCTTCACCGGACCGGCCGGGCACCCCGAACAGCTCCGCCCGGGCCGCACCGGCCTGGCCCCCTGTGTCTGGGAAGCCGCCATCCTGGCCCACGAACGCGACGCCTTCTCACGGCATGTCCTCGACAGCAGCGGCCCGATCTCCAACCGCCTAGCCGCCTGGAGTGCGGACACCCTGACGGGCAGCGTCCGGTGAACAGCGCCCCCAACGTGCGGCATGCCCGCCCCGACGATCTGCCTCGGATCGCCGAACTGGCTGCCGAACACGCCGCCTACGAACAAGCCCCGCCCCCCGCCTCCGACCTCGCGCACCGGCTCAAAGCCCTGCTCTTCGCCACGCCGACACCACGGCTGCGCTGCCTGGTGGCAGAGCTGCCCGACGGAGAGGTCGTCGGCTACGCCACCTGCGCGCCCGAACTCTCCACCTGGGAAGGCCGCGAATACCTCCACATGGACTGCCTCTTCCTGAGCTCCGACAGCCGGGGTTCAGGCATCGGCGCACTGCTCATGGATGCCGTGACGGCAGAGGCACGCAACCTCGGCCTCACTGAGATCCAGTGGCAGACACCCGTCTGGAACGAAGGAGCCGTCCGTTTCTACGACCGCCTCGGCGCGGACTCCAAGGCGAAACTCCGCTACAGCCTCGCAGTGCCCAAGCGGACCTGACCGAACTCCTCACAGCACACCCTGGCTGCGGCTGACTACCGCTGAACGGGACACCGACACCCCGCTCTGTCCCACTCAACCGTAGGCACCGCAGGTCAGACCCCCGCCCTGCCCACAGTTGGCTGGTACAGGACAGCACGAAGGGTGCCGACTTGCACGACGACCGCCGTCGCGGCGCGTCCCCGTCCCGGGGGAACTCCTGCCGGCCTGGCGTTCGGCTGAAGTTCTGTGATCGGTTCAGCTTCGACGAGGACTCCGTGCGCGAACGGAGCCGGCAGACCGACGACCGGGACCTGGCGGTCTCCGCCGTGTTCCGGTCCGGTGGGTACGTCGGCCTGACCTGGACTCTGCGCCCGTGGCCGAACGCCGCGGGCGACTGGAGCGCCTCGGTGACCACAGGGCTGGAAGGCGGGGAGCAGATGTCGACCCTGGCCGCTGACGTTCGGCATTTCCTCGCGCTCCCGCGGGGATGACCGGCCATGACCGGTGACCTTCAGCCACGGATGGGCTGATTGCGCGGTCGAAACACATGCGGCGAAATCCGGGCCTCCGCTGACCACGGCGTCCGAGACAGGGCCGCCGATCAGCGCCTGACGATGCAGAAAGGATGCCCAGCAGGGTCGGTGAGGACCCGCGCCCTGTCCCCGTGCGGCTGGTGCTCCGGCTTGCCCGCACCCAGCTCCAGCAGGCAGGCCTCGGCCTCGTCCAGGCTCCCCGCGACCGTGAAGCAGATGTGAAGCTGCTGGGGGACGATCTGGTCAGGCCAACTCGGAGCCCGGTAGTCCTCGACCCGTTGGAAGCCGATGAAGAGTTCGTCCTCACGGTTGAGACCGGCGAAGTCGGCATCCGACTTCGGGTGCGGTTCATAGCCGGTGGCCTGCTGATAGAAGGCCGCCAGAGCCAGCGGATCAGGGCAATCGAGTGTGATCGCGACCAATTCCATCTGCAGCGGCATGACACCTCCGAGCCGATCAGTGGGCTTCCGTGAGGCCACCGTAGCGGCGGGCTCCCTACGGTTGAGCGGCACGGAGAGGACTCGGGCACGGTGCCCGCTGTTGGGCTGTTCGGCATGAAGACACCGGCGGGCCCCGCCGTGCCGCAGGACCGTCACCTCAACGTCGTACGGCTCGTACCCACCTTTTTGTGGGTACTTGGCAGCGCTCCCCCGCCCCCCGATCCTGGATGTGGGTGATCGACGAGGCGCCGGACGCGCCCGATGGTGCGACGGACGGAGGTGGCGTTCAGGTCAGGAGGCCGACTGGGTCTCGGTCAGCCGCTCCAGGCGGCGGTGACCCCAGTCGGAGAGCGGGCCGAGAGCCTCGGCCAGGTCACGGCCGAACCCGGTCAGGGAGTACACGGTCTTCAGCGGCAGGACGTCGTACACCTCGCGGTGCACCAGTCCGTCCGTCTCCATCTCGCGCAGCGCCTGGGTCAGCACCTTCTCGCTGAGGCCCGGCAGCCGGCGGCGCAGTTCCGCCGGGCGCAGCGGGCCGGACTCCAGCAGCCACAGCAGCGACGTCTTCCACTTGCCGTCGATCACGGCGATCGCGGCGGTCACCCCGCAGACGTTCGGGTCATGGCGCCGACGCGTCATACCCCACCCCTTTTGTCAGCAATTTCATGCAGTTCATGCAATTCATGCAGTTCGTCAACTATCGCCACCCTACAGGGAGTTGAGTCATGTCCACATCCGCCGAATACGCCGTATACGCCGACGAGCCCACCGTCGCCCCCACCGTCACCGTCCTCGGTCTCGGCCCGATGGGCCGGGCCCTGGCCGGGGCGTTCCTGGACGCGGGGCTGCGGGTCACCGTCTGGAACCGCACGCCGGGGCGGGACCGGGAGCTCGTCGAGCGCGGTGCCACGGCGGCCGCGTCCCCGGCGGAGGCGGTCGCCGCCGGTGCGCTGACCGTCGTCTGCGTGGTGAACTACGACGCCGCCGACGCCGTTCTGCGGCAGGACGCGGTGACCGACGCGCTCAAGGGCCGTACGGTCGTGAACCTGACCGCCGACACCCCGGCGCGTGCCCGGGATACGGCGGAATGGGCGGCGGCGCACGGCATCCGCTATCTGGACGGCGCGATCATGTCGATGACCACGACCATCGGAACCCCCGACGCGGTGGTGATCTACAGCGGTCCGGAGGAGCTCTACCGCGAGCACCGCCCCGTCCTCGACGGCCTGGGCGGCACCCATACCCACCTCGGTGAGGACATCGGCCGGGCCGCCGCCTACGACATCGCCCTGCTCGACATCTTCTGGACGGCGATGGCCGGCTACGCGCACGCCCTGGCCGTGGCGCGGGCCGAGGGCATCACCGCGCGGGAGCTCCTCCCCCACGCCCAGGGCATCGGCGCGATCCTGTCGCCGCTCTTCGAGGAGTTCGCGGGCGACGTCGACGACGGCACCTACTCCGGCGAACTCAACCCGATCACCTCCGCCGTCTCCACCATGGCCCACATCGTCGAGGCCTCCGAGTCCCACGGCATCGAGGCGGGCGTGATGCGCGCCGCCGAAGGACTGGCACGCCGGGTCGTCGCCCTCGGCCACGGGACGGACGGCTTCATGCGGGTCACCGAGTTGCTGGGCCGCTCCCGCGC
Source organism: Streptomyces sp. NPDC093591 (assembly GCF_044764885.1). NCBI lineage: Bacteria > Bacillati > Actinomycetota > Actinomycetes > Kitasatosporales > Streptomycetaceae > Streptomyces > Streptomyces sp. NPDC093591. Next base: position 80,273 of record NZ_JBIWIY010000020.1, on the reverse strand, counting down.
CGTCCAGGCCAGGCGGTGATCCACTCCTCCAGGACGGTGAAGTCCCGGGCGGTGAGGCCGTAGCGGTGGTCGACCCGGTGGAGCAGGGCGGGCGCGGGGTGATGGGCGGCCACCCAGGCCCGGTCGGCGTCGGAGATCTCGTCGTCCACCCAGGCGAAGGGCCGGCCGCCGGCCCAGGCGACGAGGGGCCGCGTCTTCCAGTGCAGACCATGGGGGCCGAGCCACGGTTCCTCACCCTCGTCCGGCCAGTCCAGCACCGGCAGCGGAGCAAGGCCGAGCCAAGGGGCGAGGGTGGTGTTCGCGTCGTCCATCCAGGTCGTCGCCCACACCAGCTCGCACCCGAGCGCCGCGAGCCGTGCCAGCCGGACGCCGAGCGCGGGGTCGACGCGGGCGAGGAGGGGGTGGTCGGCGGCCGACTGCGGCAGGGGGAAACGGGGCTCGTGGACCGGGTACGGCCGCTCCGCCCCGAAGGGGAGCAGGGTTCCGTCGATGTCGATGAAGAGGAGCATCAGGGAACAGGATCGGCCCCTGGCGGCCGTAGGGAAAGGGGGGGCGGTCGCGCCACTGTGCCAGACCTGCTCAGCCCTCGAACACCGGCCCCTGCCCCGTCCCCGTCCCCGTCCCCGTCCCCGTCCAACCCTGGAATTCGGTCGCGGTGGTCATGCGGGCGGAGCTAGCGTCGTGCGCATGACTGCCGGGTCGGCCATGTGCCGTGAGCGAGTTGGGTGTTGCCCGGCCTCTGAGTGAGGTCGCGGCGGCGGGCCAGGAGCCCGCCTCTTTCTCTTCGCCTTCCGTCCATGAGGAAACCAGCGACAGAGAAAGAGAAGGAATTTGCCCAACGATTTCAACCAACAGGTCATCGACGAGTTCCGCGCCAACAAGGGCCGCGTCGGCGGCTACTTCGAAGGCGCCCGCCTGATCCTCCTCACCACCACCGGCGCCCGCACCGGCCGCCCGCACACCACCCCCGTCGGCTACCTCCCCGACGGCGGCGACTGCGTCCTGGTCATCGCCTCGGCAGCCGGCTCCCCGAAGCACCCGGCCTGGTTCCACAACCTCGTCGCGAACCCCCGGGTCACCATCGAGAGCGGCGCGTTCACCTACGAGGCCCGGGCGGTCGTCCTCGACGGCGAGGAACGTGACCAGGCCTTCGCGCGGGCCGTCGAGGCGGAGCCGGGCTGGGCGGCGTACCAGGAGAAGACGGAGCGGGTGATTCCCGTGGTCGCCCTGTACGAGATCGCCCAGGACGGCCCCCCGAACATCAACGCGTCCTCCATGGGCGAGGCCATCAAGGTCGTCCATGACGCCTTCCGCCGCGAACTCGCCCTGATCCGCGAGGAGATGAGCAAGAGCGGCGAGAAGGGCGGCAGCACCCTGGGCGCCCAGCTCCGCGTCAACTGCCTCACCTTCTGCGCCGGCCTCCACAACCACCACACCGGCGAGGACCTCGGCATGTTCCCGGTCCTGGCGGACCGCCATCCCGAGTTCGCGCCCGCCCTGGCCCGCCTCAGGGAGGAGCACGAGCACATCGCCGCCCTCGTCGAGGACCTGCGCCGCGCCGTGACCGCCGAGCACCCGGACCCGGACGCCGCCCGCACCGAGGTGGAGCGCCTCACGACGGAGCTGGAGGCTCATCTGACCTATGAGGAGGAGCAGTTGATCCCGATCCTGGACGCCGCGTAACGGCCGACGGTGACGCACGGGAGCCCGTCGCCGCCCTCACGAGCGCCTGCTGAAGCCGCCCGCACACCCTCTAGAACGGCAACGGCCTCCCGTGCACCACCTCCAACCCCGCCACCGCCCGCGTCACCACCACATACAGCCGCTGCAACCCCCGCTCCTCCGCCTCCACGATCGCCGCCGGCTCCACGGCGACGACATGGTCGTACTCCAGCCCCTTCACCACACTCGCCGACACGACGGCCACCCGCGCCCCCAGCTCGTCCGCACCCCCCGCCTCGATCCCGGCCGCCGCCAGCGCCTCCCGCACCCGGGCCGCGTCCCCGTCGCCGGCGACTACCCCCACGGACCCCTCCAGGCCCAGCGCATCCCGTACGGCACCCACGACCGCGCCCATCAGGTCCCCGCCCGCCGCCTCCCGGAACCGCAACTCCCCGTCCCCCCGCAGCGACCGGGCCGGTGGCACCTCCACGTCCACCCGCTCCAGCAGCCGGTTGGCCAGCGCCAGCACCGCGCCCGGCACCCGGAACCCCGTCGTGAGCGGTACGACCACCGCGTCCGGCTTCCCCAGATGCCGCAGCACCGTCTCCCACGACCGCGCCGCCCACGGCGTCGTCCCCTGCGCCAGGTCCCCCAGCACGGTCAGCGACCCGAAGGCCGCCCGGCGCGCGATCGCCCGGCACTCCATCGGCGACAGGTCCTGCGCCTCGTCGACGACGAGATGGCCGTACCCCTGCGGATGCTCGATGAGCCCCGCCACCTCGTCGAGGAGCACGAGATCGGCGGCCGACCAGCGCGCCGACTTCCACGACCGAGGCGGCTTCGCCCACAGCAGCGCCTGCTGCTCCTCGGCGTCCAACAGCCCGTCGGCGGCGGCCCCCAACGCCCCCGGATCGGCGAGCAGTTCGGCCACCACCTCCTCCGGCCGCACCCGCGGCCACACGGCGTCGACGTACGCCCCCACGGCCCGCGACCGCGAGACCTTCTGCACCCACGCGTTGCTCCGCACCCCGCTGCGCCGCTCGGCCTGGTCGCGGATGCACCGCACCACCCGGGTCCGCACCCGCTCCCGCCCGACGGCGTACGGCGGCTCCTCCTCCCGCACCCCCGCCACGATCCGCACGAGCTCGCCCACCGGGACCCGCCATCGATACGAACCCTCGGCCAGCACGAGGGAGTCGATCCCTTCGGCACTCACCCGCGCGTACAACGCCCGCCGCAGCACCTCCGCCATCCGGACGTCGTGCTTCACGACGGCGGCCCGCCCCTCGTCGTCTCCGGTGACCGGATGCCGGGCGATCTCGTCCCGCAGCGTGGACTGGCGTACGCCGGTCTCGCCGAGGGCGGGCAGCACCTCGGAGATGTACGACAGGAAGGTCCGGTTGGGCCCGAGGATCAGCAGTCCGCCGCGCCGGATGCGCTGCGGGTGGGTGTAGAGCAGATACGCGGCGCGGTGCAGGCCGACGGCGGTCTTGCCGGTGCCGGGAGCGCCCTGCACACACACCGACAGGGCGAGATCGCCTCGTACGAGATCGTCCTGCTCGGGCTGGATGGTGGCCGCGATGTCCCGCATGGGCCCGACGCGGGGCCGCTCGATCTCCCGGGCGACGATGTCGCTGGCCCGGGACTCGCCCCGGTCGAGGTGCTCGTCCTCAAGGCCGGTGAGGTCGGCGGAGTCCCCACGGCTCCCCGGCGCCCAGCCGAACCGCCGCCGTACGGCGACGCCCTGCGGATCACGGGCGGAGGCCTGGTAGAAGGCGCGGGAGACAGGGGCCCGCCAGTCGACGACGAGGGGCGGGGCGGCGGGGTGCTCGGTGATCCGCAGCCGCCCGACGCGGTAGCTCTGCCCGCCGTGTTCTCCGCCCTCGCCGAAGTCCAGCCGCCCGAAGAACAGGGGCCCTTCGGGCAGTTCCCGGAGCTCTTTGGCCTGGCTGCGCAGCTGATACCCGAGGACTTCGGCGTCGGCACCGGAGGCGGAGACGTCCTCGCCGATGACGACCTGTTCCTGGGCGCCGTCGACCATGGCGGCGAGGGCTGCGCGGCAGCGGTCGTGGTGGGTTCGTTCTTCGGTGAGGGCGTGCCGGAGGGCGGGTTCGGTGGACGTCATTCGAGCAAGCGTACCCAATAACGTAACCGAGTTAAATCTTTTACCGAGCCTCACTCGGCCTGTCGCTCAGTCGGACAGGTACGGCAACCCCTTCGCCAACAGGTCGAACGCCCGCTCGGCAGCGGCCACGGCATCGGGCCGTACGTCCTCCACCCGCTCCCCGCCCGCGATCCGCCGCCAGTTCTCCAGCGCGAGGATCCGCCGCACAGCCGCGATCTGCCCGGCGGCCAGCCGCGCGTCCAGGTCCCCGCCGAGCGCCTCGGCGAGCGCGGCCTCCGAACGCTCCAGGTAGGCGTACATGCGCGCGGCCAGCGAGGGGGTCCCGTACAGCAGCGAGTGGTAGCGGAGCACCTCGGGATGGTCGTTCAGCCCCGTGACCGGATCACACCGCTCCAACCCGTCGAGGAAGTGCCGCCGCAGCGCACGAAGAGGCGATCCCTGCGCCCCGGCCACGATCCGGGCGGCCTCCTGCTCGTGATCGGCGATCCGGTGCAGGACGAGGTCCTCCTTGGCCGGGAAGTACCGGAAGAGCGTCGGCTTGGAGATCTCGGCAGCGGCGGCCACCTCGGCCACGGATACGGCGTCGAAGCCCTTCTCCAGGAAGAGGCGGATGGCGGTCTCCGACACGGTTTCGTACATCCGCTGCTTCTTGCGCTCCCGCAGCCCGCTCCCGCTCGCGCCCGTGTCGTTCATGCGGGTGAGCCTACGCGCCGCCACCCCGCCCGCCGTCGCCCGGCGAGCGCCCCCGGCACGTCAGGCGATCGCCGCAGGCCGGACCGGGAGGTTGAGGAAGCGCCCGGCCGCCTCCAGGGTGCGGCCGTAGGAGTCCACGGCCCGGCGGACATAGGGGACTTCCAGACACGCGCCGGTCATCAGGCGGTTCAGGTCGACATACGCCGACCGCACGAACTCGAGCCCTCGGTAGACATGGCGGTCCTTCTGCCAGTCCCGGGTGAATTCCGCGTCCAGCTGGACCACCCAGCGCCGGAACATGCGTTTGTATATCTCGGGCCGGGTCAGCGTGAGGTGCATGTGCCGGACCAGGTCGTAGAGCGGGTCGCCGACCAGCGCCATCTGCCAGTCGACGAGGGTCAGCCACGGGTGGCCCTCGTGCCGTACCAGGTTCCATGGGTGCAGATCGCCGTGCAGCAGGGCGGGCCTTCGCTCGCTCACCCGGAACCGGGACAGGATCTCCTCGAGCCGGCCGGCCTCGGGCAGGCCCAGGATCCGGGCCATGTGCTGCGACTCCTTCGGCAGGCTGACGACCAGACGGACGAGCCCCGCGCACAGCCGGCCCAGGAAGCCGCCCGCGTCGGCCAACGGGTCGAGCATGCGGTAGTCGACCTGCGTCAGTGCACACAGCTGGTCCACGAGCGCGTCCGCCTCGTGCAGGAGCAGGCCATGCACCGGATGGCTGAGCGGCCGGTCCAGGTCCGGCTCGCCGGCATAGGTGTGGATGGCGAACCACTCGCCGCCGTAGCTGCTTCCCAGGGCGAGCATCTTCGGTGCCCACACCTTGACGCGCGACTCGTCGATGGTCCGCAGTACGGCGTGCTCGCTGAGGAAGCCGCGCTCCGGCCGGTGCGCCGTCACCAGACTGCGCCGCACCATCACGGGGAAGGGGAACTCGGCCGGCCAGACCACGGAGTTGCGATGCGCGGTGCCCTCGTACATCAGCCGGGCCGGAACCGCGCCCTCCGCGGCGAGGGCGACCGAGACGGCGGAGCGGGGGAACTCCGGCCGCTCCGGACAGCGGTGATCCGGCTCCCAGCCGATCACCCGGGTGCCGGGGGTACGACGTCGGGGGCGTTCGGCGGGACGGGCCCCCCGCCACCGGTACAGGATCCGCTCGACCGCGGCAGTGCTCGGCACATTCGTCAGCCCCAGCGGCTTCTCCGCCGCTTCCAGTGCCCGGCACACGGACTCCGTCGCCGTGCTCAGGCCGTCCTGGTCGGTCGAACTCCTCAAGGTCCGGGCCGCACGCATGACGTCCGGAAAAACGGACTGCGCCCGCTCGAAGTCGAGGTAATGGTTCAGGTCCTCGGCCAGTCCTTCGGCGGCGGCAGGGCATATTCGCTGCGCGGCTTCCGCCCAGGCTTCGATCACCTCGTCCCACTGGTGGCCGGGGTACTGCATGCGCACGAGATGCGTGGCGAGGTCGTGCAGAGGGTCGCCGTAGCTCGCCAGCTCCCAGTCGATGCAGACGAGGGGTGCTGCGGCCGCCTCGGAGACGATCAGGTTGTCGCGATGCAGGTCCGCGTGGAGCAGGCCGTAGGGCCGGCTCCGCATGTCGGGCACCCGTCGGCCCAGCCGGACGAGAGCGTCCTCCGGGACGCCCAGCGCCGCGAACAGTCCACCGAACTCGGCCCGGTTGGGCTGTCGGATGGTCCACTCCGCACGGTTCGCCAGGAGTCGCAGAAAGCCCTGGCTGTCATCGTCGCGGGACCAGAACCACGGCAGCGGGGGCAGCGTCTTCCTGCGCACGTTGACCGTCCCGGCTAGCCGTTCGGCCAGCGTCCGGACGTACAGGGTGTCGACGGGCTTGCCGTTCTCGGAGTGGACCGACAGCGGTTCGCCCTCCACAAAGCTGTGGATCGTGAAGCCGTATCCCTCGGCCAGGCAGACGGGGGTGTCCGGCTGGACGCCCCGCGCGGCGTCGAGGACGGCGCCCTCGTCGTACCACGTCCTGAGAACGACGGGCGTCGCCCCGCTCTCGCGGACCCGCACGATCACCCTCGTGCCGGGCTCCACACCAAGTCGCCGGGCGATGTGTCCGGGCGGCTCCCACACGTAGTTCGAGTTGTGGTGGCCCCGGCTCACCGCACCGCTGTGGCGGGCGAGCCGGAGGATCTCGGCGCTCTCCGCCTGATCCACTCGCACACGACGAGCGGGGCGGGGAGCAGGACGTGCGCTCACAGGCCGCTCCTGTCGGACATCGCCGAAGCCGGACTCGAGAAGAGGAAGATACGGCAGGGTAGTGCCGAGGAGGTGGCGAACCTTGTCAAGGTGAGGCTACGAGGCGTCAGAAGCGCTCAGGACGACCGTATCCGTCTCTCGATGCCAACGGACGAGCGCGGCCATGATCTGCTGATGGGCCGGCACCTTCTCCAGTCCGATCGGCTCAGCGGCCGCGGTCAGGATCCGCTGGAGTCTGGCAGCAGCCGCGGGAACACCCACCCAATTGAATTCCGCCTGCTCGCGCAGTTTCAAAGCCACGCGAATGACATCGGTGAACACCGACTGCGCCCTTTTGAATTCAAGAATCCGCGGCAGATCCTGTTCCCAGCCGCGGGAACTTCCGGGATGGACGCGCTCGACGACCCGGCACCATTCCTGGGCCATACGGCCTTCCTGCCACGCCGGATAGCGCATCAGATAGAGATGGGTGGCCAGGTCGTACAGCGGGTCACCCACCATCGCCAATTCCCAGTCGATCACCCAGAGCCGGCCCCGCGGATCGACGATGAGGTTCTTGCGGTGCAGGTCCGCATGGAGCAGGCAGAAAGGCCGGCTCGTCAGACCGGACACGGCCTTTCTGAGCCGGGTGAACGATTCGTCCGCCACGCCCAGTTCCTGGAACAGCCCTGCGAACTGCGGGCGGTTCCGGCCATAGACCTGCTCCTCCATGAAGACGATCAGGCGTTCCAGGAAGCCGTCGGTGTCACCGTCCTCGGGGCGGTCCTCGGGCTCGCAGCGCCGCTCGGCCTTCAGCATGTGTGGCCTGATCCGCACCATCTGCCGGAACACGTCGACGAGCTGGTCGAAGATCGCGTCGGACACGCGCCGACTCGACCACCAGCGCCGCGCGCCGACGGTGTGCCCTTCGATGAACCGCTGGAAGTCCGTACCGCCGATGGCCACGACATCCGGCACACAGGCGACGTCGTGCCTCTTCAGGACCCGGAGCAGCTCCTCCTCCGACTTGAAGCACCGCCGGTCGAACCACAGGATCTCCGCGCGCGGCTCCCGGCACTTGATCCAGGTCCGGTCCGCCAACAGGACGTGGGTCACATGGTGGTACCCCTTGAGCGGACCTCTGACGAGTCTCGGATCGACGCTCAACTCGTCGGCCGGCTGCCGATTGTCGGAAACCGAGGGGGTTGTCATGCGCTGGGTTCAGGCCGTTCCGGTCGGGCCGATGGGGAAGAGGGGATGCACGTTACTACTCCGGCGTCAAACAACGGTGGAGAACTGGTGCATTCGAGTGACGGGCCCTCCTCCCGACCGAGCGGCACACGCGGCAACCACAACTCCGACACCCGCGTCGATCCGGCCGGAAGCGCTGGCAGCCCGGCCGGGTGGTGGGCCAGACTGTCGCGATGACCTCAGGGAGGCACGTTGGGTGACGCGATCGACGACCAGAAGGTGCTGCCGGCCCTCCTGGAGAGGACAAAGGCGGTCCTCTTCGACTTCGACGGGCCCCTCTGCTCCCTCTTCGGCGGCCGGCCCACGAAGGACGTGGCGGACGCGATCAAGGAGACGGCACGAGAGCACCGGGGGTGGAGTCCCCTCGCTCCGGAGGTCGAGTACTGCTCCGACTCGCACGACATCCTTCGGCGTCTCAGGGACATGTACGAAACAGCGCCCGCGCGGCTCAGCGCTCTCCCGCTCAAGCTCGCCGAGGACATCGTGGCGGAGGCGGAGGACAAAGCCGTCGAGACCGCCGTGCCGGCGCAGGACATCGCCACTCTCGTGGAGCTGCTGTCCGGACTCCACATGCGCATGGCCGTCGTGAGCAACAATGCCGAGAAGCCGATCCGGAAATTCCTCGACCGGCCCGACATCCGGCTCGGCTCGGCATTCCACGGTGTATTCGGCCGGATTCCCGGCGACGCACGGCTCATGAAACCGGATCCGCACTGTGTCGAGCGGGCGATCGCGGAACTCTCCCTGGACCCCGCCCACTGCCTTCTCGTCGGTGACAAGCTCTCCGACTTCAAAGCCGCCCGGTCGGCCGGGACCTGTTTTCTCGGATACACCCGCAAACCGTCCCGGGCCGCGGACATGAAGGAGAGCGGAGCGGAGGCCGTGGTCTCCTCGCATCAGCCGGTCATCGAGGCGGCGCGGCGGCTCCATACTGCTCGGCGGGCTCCGCTTCCGGTTCGCTGACGAACTTCCAGGCGGATTCGAACCAGACCTGCTTGTCCTCCACGAACACCGTTCCCTGCGAGTGCTCGTCGGCGTCCTTGACGTGGTGGGTGAGCCTTGCGGCCAGTCCACGCACGTCCGTCGCCATGATCTCCTGCCCGTCCTCGAGTTCGATGGGCCGCTCGTAGATCTCGTAGAGGCCGAACAGCGCTTCTTCCTTGTTGACGAGGTACAGCTTGAAGGTCGGTGCCAGCGTGGTCCGCCGGATCTGGAACTCCACCGAGGGCACGAGCTTCTCTGCCCCCAGCTGCCTCATCACGTTGCGCAGGCTCTGGGTCTGCCGACGGGCGATGTCCAGGAACCGCTCCTTCAGGAGCAGGTCGTGCTCGCCGCTCTTGGACCGCCAGTACGGGATATCGAGTGACTCGTCGGGCAACAGCACGCGCAGGACGATGCGCTCCGGGGCGATCTCCCCGACCTGGATGCGTTCCGCCTGCAGCCGGATGTGCGCGTCCAGGGACTCGGCCGTCAGCGTGAAGACGTCCAGCGTCACTTCGGTCCGCTCGAAGGCCTGCTCGATGAGCCGTCCCAACGTGACCTTGCGGTCGGGCCACTTGACGCTCGCCGGCGAATCGATCCGCTGGTTCCTGACGACCCGGGAACCGCTCCCCTGACGCGTCTCGATCCAGCCCTCGCTCCGCAGCTCGTTGATCACGCGCTGCACGGTGTCCCGGGAGACTCCGAACTCCTCGGCCAGGTCACGCTGAGGCGGAAGCCTGGTGTCCACCGCGTAGGTGCCGTCGGTCATACGAGCCCGCAACGCACTGGCGACACGCTCGAACTCCCTGCCGCCGCCATCGCCGCCATGCTCGCCGCTCACACCGCGACCGTACCTCTCCTCACGGTCGGACAAACCCGCTTCCAGCCATCTCGGCAGTCCAACTTGACTGCCGGTTAAGGGATCAACCGCCCTGGGCAGAACCAGAACACGGCAACCAGTCCAATTGGACTGCAAGTTGATCGCCTCACGGAAAGTTGTAGCAAGGGGGACTCGTGGGCACAAAGGCGCTGCTGCGCACCGGACTACTCACCCTCGCGGACCAGGTCTTCCACTCGCCCTCCGGGGGGCTGTTGATGGTGGTCCTGGTCGTCGTCTTCATCGGGATCCGGGCACGTGACAAGACCTGACGTCCGTGTCGGGGCCGTGGTGGTCATCCTGTTCATGACCCAGGCCTCAACGGGAGTCGAGCGCCGGATCAGTCAACCAGTCAGGTCAGTCGGCTGTGCTCCCACAGCAACCGCAGCAAGGGCTCCAGGGACCCGACGACGTCCTTGACTCCGGCCTGCCGCAGGGACTTCTCCTTGTCCGCGTCACGTGCGTAGCCGAGGAAGGAGACACCGGCTCGGTGGGCCGCAGTGGCGTCGAAGGACGAGTCGCCGATCATCAGAGCGGTCGACGGGTCGGCCCCCATCGCGTTCAGGGCGCGCTTGAGACAGTGCGGGTCGGGTTTGAGGAGGCCGAGGTTCTGGGTGCGGCCGTATATGTGAGGGGCGAAGCAGGAGAGCAGGTGGCGGCTCTCCAGGTACCTGCGAACCGCCAGCGGCGAGTTGTTCGACGTGATGGCGAGGCGCGAGCCCACCGCCTTCCAGGTGCGTATCAACGGGTCGGCCCACGGGGTGGGCATCGCGCCGGCAGCCGCGCGAAGCTCCTCCTTGGTGAGACGTTCCTCCAACTCCACCACCAAGTCACTGTCGGGGTGCCGGCGGTCGACCGCGCGCAGCACAGCCTGGGGATCCTCGAGCGTCCGCTCCTCCTCATCCAGCGGCTCGGACAGGCCGAGCCTGTTCAGCCACTCCACGAAGGAGGCGGCCACGCCTGCTGACGGGTGCTGGGCGAACAGCGTGCAGATCGGCCCGTCGAAGTCCCAAAGGACGACCCGCGCACGCGTGATCAGTTCTCCGAGCCTCTCGGGGTCGTACTCCGTCTGTGCTGCCACCGGTTCAGTCTGCGCCGTATCCGTCGTATCTGAAGTCACTAGGAGAGTGTCAGGTCCGTGGTGATGGTTTCCCAGAGGGCGTCGAACCACTTCTGGGATTCCTCCACGAACGCCGCGTCCCGTGCTCCGGACTGCTTCACGAAGGAGAAGAGAACGGACTTCGAGCCCAGGGCGTCGTACATGTCCAGCATCTCGCTCTCGTACTCCTCCTGCCGCTCGGCGAGTACGTAGTAGCCGATGAGCGCTTCCTCCTCGTTGAGGAGGTACAGCTTCACCGGCGGGGTGAAGGGCAGCGCGCGGAAAGTGACGTGGACGTCGATGCCGTGGGTGGACCGCACGGCCTGCAGGTTGTACCGGAGCACCTGTGCCTGGGCGTTGCGCATCTCGAGCCAGCGCTGGTGGACCAGGTCGCCCTCGCCGCTCTCGACGGGGACCGGGAAGGCGAGATTGATGTCCCGGGACGGCAGCAGGATGCGGACGTCGATCGACTCGGGGCGCAGGGTGCCCTCATGGATCAGGCGGATGGGCTCGCTCAGGGCGAGCATCAGGCTCTCGGCCGTGAGACAGGCGGCATCGATGCGGACGTGCGTCGCCGAGAACGCCTGCGTCAGCCGGGGCGCCAGTCCGACCATCGTCGGCTGGGGCGCGCCGCTCGCAGGGGCGGGGGCGGCGATCCGTGGCGGGCTTCCCTTGCTGACGTTGGTGAGGAAGCCGTCCTCCTGCAGCGCGCGCAGAGCCTGGCGTACGGTGCCTCGCTCGACGCCGAACTCCTCGGCCAGCTCGGCCTGCGTGGGCAGGCGGTCGCCCGCCTTGAGGTCACCCACGCGGATCCGTTCCCGCAGGACGTCGGCGATCTCCTGGGGCGAGAGTCTCCTGCTGCCGTTCACTGCCACGTTCTCCTGGGTCACGACCAAACGCTACAACTCTCACCCATCTAACGGGAGTTGTTTGTAGCTTGTTTCAAAGTAGGGGCCAAGTGGGGACAACTTAGTCAGAGTTGGCGCCAAGTTGGTTGAGTTGGCGGAAGTAATCCTTCCATCCCCAGGAGCCCGAAGGGGGAAACACAGATGCCCGTCCTCGCACTCCTCTCCGCCGTGTTCGTCGTCGGCGTCGAGCAGACCCTCCAGTGGAAGTACGGTGCCACCGGCGTCATCGGCCTGCTGCTGCTCACCATAGGCATCAAGGCCAAAAGTCCTGCGGTCAGTTCCATCGGGGCCGTCGTCCTCGCGATCCTGGTCTCGGGCCCCGCCCTGTGAACCATGCGCGCCAGGGGCCCCATACAGGCAACGAACAACCAGGTCACACGCTGTGGGAGACGATCAGCTCGTGAGCACCAGCTCCGAACTGATCGTCTCCCACAGTGCGTTGAACCACACATGCGACTGCTCCACGAACGTCATGTCCCGCAGACCGGCCCCCTGCTCGAAGGCGAACAGCATCGACTGGATGCCCGGGGCGTCGTACATCTCCAGGTGCCGGTGGTCGATCTCCACCTCGCGGCGGGCCAGCGTGTAGTACGCGAAGAGCGCCTCCGTGCTGTTGAGCAGGTACAGCTTCACCGGCGGAGTGAACGGCAGCGCACGGAAGCTGACCCGCACATCGATGCCGTGCGTGGCGCGCAGGGCCAGCAGATTGTGCTGGAGCACCTGGCCCTGGGCGTTGCGCTGGGTGAGCCAGCGCCGGCGCAGCTGTTCGTCGGCGTCGACGGCGTCGTCGGCCGAGGCGTCCACCGACGTCGGGAAGGCGAGCGAGATGTCACGGCTCGGCAGCAGGATGCGGACGTCGACCTTGGCCGGTTTCAGCTGTCCGGCGTGGATCCGGCGGAGCGGTTCGCCGATGGCGAGCGTGAGGGAGACCGAGGTCAGGCAGAGGGCGTCGATCTCGACGTGCGGGGCCGCGAAGGCGGCGGCGACACGCGGGGCGAGGGCCACCATGGTGGGCTGCGGCGGGGCTCCGGGGCCGGTCAGCGCCTTGCCGAGGTCGGGGGCGACGGTCGCCGGGGCCCCTTTGGACACGTTGGTGAGCAGGTGCTCCGACTGCAGGATGCGCAGGGCCTGGCGTACCGCTCCGCGCTCGACGCCGAACTCGTCGGCCAGCTTGGCCTGGGTGGGCATGCGCTGGCCGGGCTGCAACTGCCCCGACGTGATCCGGGCGCGCAGCTCGTCGGCCACCTCCCGGTGTGACTTCTGTGGCCGCTGTGAACTCTTCCGCCCAGTGACGGAGACGGGTTTCGGCTCCACGTCCGAACACTACAACTTCCCGCCATCTTTGGGCAGTTCCGGGGAAGGTGGTTATAGGACGCTTCAACGCGGTCATAAGTACAGTGAAGTTGGTCGCCAACTTAAGCAACATGGTCAAACTTTCCACGGGTTGGCCACCAGAGTCGGTTCCGTCGACCATCGTCCCCGAAGGGAGACCGGCATGCCGCTCGTCTACCTCGCCGTCGCCGCACTCGTCATCGGATTCGAGCAGCTCGTCCAGTGGAAGTACGGGCCGATGGGCATCATCGCCTTCCTGGCGCTGTCCATCGGCGTCAAGGCGAGGAACACCATGATCGGCGGCATCGGCGCGGTGATCCTCGTGATGCTGCTCGCCCACTAGGCCCGACAGGGCCCAGTGCCCTGGCGGCAAGGGCCTGGCGACCAGGTTCGGCCGGCCGGGCTCCCTTCCGGAGGGGAGCCGGGAGCTCGGGCGGTCTGCACCAAAGGCACAGCCACAACTTCACATCGACAACCGAACAGCGAACGCACAGTCACAACCGCACAGCCACAACCGCATAGGTCACAACCGCACAAGCGACAACCGCATACGGGCGCACAGCCCACCACCACAACTGAACAGCTCGCTACGGATGAGCAGGCCTGTCGCCGGCAGAGAGGAGGATCAGAACATGTCCGGGCACCAAGGCCGCCTGGACGTACGCAGCAGGGCGTCGGCCTCTCGGGCGGCGCCCGCTCGTTCTTCCCGCACCAGCCCCAGCGCGACGAGCCGCACCACGGACTCGTCGCCGAGCCAGAGCCGGCCCAGGTCGGCGATGTCGAGGGTGAGTTCGGCGGCATCCTTGGTCGGCGTGCACGAGGAGCCCTCGGCCGACGCCTCCAGCCGGTACCGCCCACCGGTCAGCCCGCCCGCGTCCACCACCTCCAGCACCAGCGCTCCCTGCCCCTCGTACGTCCGCGCCTCAAGGGCCCGTACGACATCCAGGATCCGCACCCACAGCCAGTCCGCCTGCGACGTGACCCCGGCGGCCCGCGGATCGGGCAGGAAGAAGGGCAGCAGGTCGTCGGGGGCCCGCCAGCCGCTCTTCACCTTCATGATCCAGTCGATCGAGCACAGATAGCGCCACAGCGCGCGCTCGGCATCCGGGCTCGCCGCGATCAGCCAGTTGACGCCGGCCGTGTTCAGCGGCTGCTTCTTGCCCTCGCTCCAGTGGTCGTCGGCCGTGTACGACACCAGCCCCTGGACCTCGCCGCCCGCCGAGCGGTACGCCGCGAAGAAGGGCTCGGTCCACGGAGACCGGTCCAGCCGCAGCACACCGGTGTTGACCAGCCACCACCGCTCGTCCCGGTCGACGGCACCCGGCTGGGCGCGGCGCACCCGCTCGTACAGCTCGGGGCCGATCTTGCGTACGTCCGCCCCGTCCACGATGTCGATACGGCCGCCGTCCTCGGGGCCCGCCCACCTCGGGTCGAGGCCGGTGCGGGGGACGTCGATCGTCCACTGGGCCGTCCAGGTGGCGGGGCCGAAGCCGTAGCGGCCGTAGATCGGGTACTCGGCGGCGATCAGGGTCGCGACGACGTCGCCGCGCTCCTTCGCGGCGGCCAGGTCGTGGGCCATCATGCGCGTGAGCAGGCCGCGGCGGCGGTGGGTGGGGGTCACGGTGACGTTCGAGATGGCGTCCGCGGGGACCGGGGCGCCGCCGACGGCGGTGATCTCCTGCGCGAACGACCGGAAGGTGGCGACGCAGCGCCCGGCGTCGAAGGCACCGAGGGTGCGGGCCGGGACGATGTACGAGCTACGGTCCGCGATCTCCGTCTCGGCGACGTCGGGGGTGCGCAGGAACCCGGTGTTCAGGGCCCTGATCCAGTCGGGGATGTCGGCTTCGGCGATCGGGCGGACGTCGATGTGGGGGGCGGGACGGCTCATGGGGCCACGGTAGGCGGGCGGGCGCGGGGTGTCGCCGAATTTTCCCGGCCCCCGCTCCCGCCCGCCCTTTCCCTTCGTCCACAGCCTGTGGACACCCGACCCACCGCACCAGGGCGGCTAGGTCAGCAGATCGTCCACCTGCGCCTCACCTTCGCGGTAGCGGCGCGTGATCTCGGCGCTGCAGTCGTCGGCCGTCCGCTGCAACAGCTGCCGGCGCCCCGACACCTGCTGCTCGTACCGCACGAGCCGCCCCATCGCGGTGTCCAGTTCGACGTCCGTCCGCGCCTGCAGGTCCGACAGCTCCACCTCGGCCAGCATCTCCGCCGCCAGCCGCCGGTACTCCTCGCTCTGCGGAGTGCCGAGCGTGACATGGCGGGCCGAGGAACGGTGGCGGGCGGGGGCGTCGGTCAGGATCTCCGAGAGACGCTCCACGACGGAGGCCGCGCCGGCCGGGGAGCGCCGGGCCAGCTCCGCCCGCAGGATGTCGATACGTCCCTGCAGCAGTCGTCGTACATAACTCAGGTCCGCCTCGTCGCGCTGCGCGTCCCGGCGCAGGGTGCGCAGCTCCGGCAGGCTCAGCGCGGTCAGATCGTGCTCGGGCGGTTCCACGGGCAGCGGCGGATCCGAGCCCGGGCCCGGATCGTCGGCGGTGCGCTGCGTGGGCGGTCTGAGGCCGTCCAGTTGGCCCGCGTGGGTCCACAGGACAGCCCCGGGCGGCTGCTCGGTACTCGGTGTGCTCATGTGCCTCTACCGTCCCCTCGACCGGCGTGTGGGAAGCATCGTGCCATCCCAACTGACAGCTATGTGACCGAGTGCCCATGAACAGCCCCAGATGGGGGCTTAAGGATCAAAAAAAGAAGCCCCTTACGTGGCACTTTCGCGTACACGGCATGATGGCGGCATGCGAGCTGTGGTGCAGAGGGTGGACGGCGCGAGTGTCGTCGTGGACGGTGCGACGGTCGGGGAGATCGAGGGCGAGGGGCTGTGCGTCCTCGTCGGGGTCACGCACGAGGACACCAAGGAGAAGGCGGCCCAACTCGCCCGCAAACTCTGGTCGGTCCGCATGCTGCACGACGAGAAGTCCTGCAGCGACATCGACGCCCCGCTCCTCGTCATCAGCCAGTTCACCCTCTACGGCGACGCCCGCAAGGGCCGCCGCCCCACCTGGAACGCCGCCGCCCCCGGCGACGTGGCCGAGCCCCTCGTGGACGAGGTGGTCGCCCAACTCCGCGCCCTCGGCGCGACGGTGGCGACGGGCCGCTTCGGCGCGCGGATGCGGGTGTCCCTGACGAACGACGGCCCGTTCACGGTGCTGCTGGAGATCTGAGGCCCCGTACCTCAGGGCTCTACGACGACCTCCTGCGCCGCGGCCGTGTCCCCCGCCACCAGCGGTGCGTCCACCGGCACGTTCCGCTTCACCAGCGCCAGCGCGACCGGGCCCAGCTCGTGGTGGCGTACGGACGTCGTGATGAAGCCGATCTTGCGGCCGTCGGGGCCCTCGTCGGCCAGCCGGATCTCCGTACCGTGCGTGGGCAGGTGGACCTCGCTGCCGTCCAGGTGCAGGAAGACGAGCCGGCGCGGCGGCTTGCCGAGGTTCTGCACCCGGGCCACCGTCTCCTGACCCCGGTAGCAGCCCTTCTGCAGATGCACCGCGGTGCCGATCCAGCCCAGCTCGTGCGGGATGGTGCGGTGGTCGGTCTCGAAGCCGAGGCGGGGGCGGTGGTGCTCCACCCGCAGCGCCTCGTGCGCGAGCAGCCCGGCCGCCGGACCCGCCTTCGCGGCGTACGACTCCAGGTCGGCGCGCGGCAGGAAGAGATCACGGCCGTACGCCGTCTCGCGTACGGCGACGCCCTCCGGCACCTCGGCGATGGAGCCCGCGGGCAGGTGCACGAGCGCGAACTCGGCGGTCCGGTCGGCGACGTCGACCTGGTAGAAGAACTTCATCGACTCCAGGTACGCGATCAGCGCGTCCTGCGTGCCGGGCTCGACATGGGCCCAGACGGTCGTCCCGTCGTCCACCAGGTACAGCGCGTGCTCGATGTGGCCGTGCGCGGAGAGGATCAGCGCCTCGGTGGCCTCGCCGGCCGGGAGGTCGCTGACGTGCTGGGTGAGCAGCAGGTGCAGCCAGCTCAGCCGGTCCTGGCCGGAGACGGTGATGACCCCGCGGTGCGAGAGGTCGACGAAACCGGTGCCGTCGGCGAGGGCGCGCTGCTCGCGAAAGAGGTCGCCGTAGTGGGCGGCGACGCCTTCGTCCACGCCCTCGGCGGGCACGGCGCCGGGCAGGGTCAGCAGGGGGCTCTTCATATGCCTAAGCCTACGACTCGGTAGTTGAACTCTTCAGCGAGCAGTCCTTGCAGCGGCCGAAGATCGCGAAGTGCTTCATGTCGGTCTCGAAGCCGAAGGTCCGGCTCAGCTTGGCCGTGAACTCGGCGGCCACCTGGATGTCCGCCTCGATGACGTTCTCGCAGTCCCGGCAGACCAGGTGGATGTGGTGGTGGCGGTCGGCGAGGTGGTACGTCGGCGCACCGTGCCCGAGGTGGGCGTGGCTGACCAGCCCGAGCTCCTCCAGCAGCTCCAGGGTCCGGTAGACGGTGGAAATGTTGACCCCCGACGCCGTCTTCCTCACTTCCACGAGGATGTCGTCGGGGGTCGCGTGCTCAAGGGTGTCCACGGCTTCGAGCACGAGTTGCCGCTGCGGCGTCAGCCGGTAGCCGCGCTGCCTGAGGTCGCTCTTCCAGTCGGTGCTCACCACACCAGAAGTCTAGAGCCACTCGAACGGCTGCCTACGTGAAGACGGCGGCCTACTTGAAGAAGCTGCCTACTTGAAGAAGGCGATGCCGTCGTCCGGCATGTCGTCGGGCAGGGCCTTGGCCCAGCGCTCGACCTCCTCCGGGGTGACGACCTTCTTCAGGTGCGCCGACATGTACGGCCGCAGCTCGACCTCGGGGGTCTGCTTCTCGCCGACCCACATCAGGTCGCTCTTGACGTAGCCGTACAGCCGCTTGCCCCCGGTGTAGGGGCCGGAGGCTGCTGTGCGCGCCACCGCGTCCGTCACCAGGTCGATCTGCGGCTTCTTGTCGGCCAGCTCGCCGTACCAGACCTCGACGACGCCGTCGTGACGGACCATCGTCACCTCGACCTTGCGGTCGGCGTCGATCCGCCAGAAGCCGTGCTCGGACTCCAGCGGCCTGACCTTGTTGCCGTCGTTGTCCAGCACCCAGGTGTGGGACCGGTACTCCAGGAAGTCCCGGCCGTCGTGCGAGAAGGTGACCTCCTGCCCGAAGTTGCACTTCTCGGAGCCGGGGAAGTCGTGCACGCCCGCGCCCGCCCAGTTGCCGAGCAGGAAGGCGAGGGGGACGAGGTCCTTGTGGAGGTCGGACGGGATCTCGATCATGAGCAGCTCAGAAGCCTCGTACGTCGGTGATGGCGGTCAGCGCTGGCCCTGGTACAGCTTCTTCACGGTCAGTCCGGCGAAGGCGAGAACGCCGACGCAGACCAGGACCAGCAGGGCTTCGAAGAAGATCTCCACGGGGTGCTCCTCGATTGAGCGCGGGGAATGCTTTGCATGCACAGGGCCGGGCCCCAGCTTACGCGGCCTGGGCCCGGCCCTCTGTGTGAGGTACACCCTCGCGGGCTCAGCCGAGCAGCTGAGTCTGGAGCGTCACCGTCTGCTGGAACGGCACCGCCCGCGCGCTGCCCTTCCTGGACTGGACAACCAGGGCGATCACGTCGCCCGCCGACAGGTAGGCGTGACGGACCTGCTCGGCGCCGTACGGCTTGGCCTCGACGTAGGCGACACGGAGCGGCTCACCGGGCCAGGGCAGTTCCGAGAAGTCCTCGTCCTGAGCGGATGCCTCGGTGCCGCGGACCCGATAGGCGGGGCTGCCGTAAACGGCGACATCGGCGATCAGCTCGTCCACGACGGCCGCGGTGTCGAACTGGAGCAGGTAGATCCGGGTGTGCGTGCCTTCCTGGGTGGTCCAGCCGCGGGCGGCGATGTGCCGCAGGCCGTGGTCGACGAGGTCCTGCCGGAACATGTCACGTTCCAGCTTGTCTGCGTACTCCGCGAGGAAGTCCTTCGTCGCCAACCAGCCGTCGTCGCCGCGCAGCGCCTTGTCCTCCTCGGCCCCCTCGGGCGCGGGCAGGAGCAGGGCACGCAGGTCGGCGTAGTGGGTGCCGGCCTGGTTCTCCTCGGCGAAGGGCTGCGGTCTGCCGGAGGGCAGCGGCGGTTTGGTGAGCGTCGGGTACTCCCACCGCCCGTCCGACTCCGTCGCCAGACCCGGTACGTCGGTCCGCTCCATCCGCGTGATCCCGTACGCCGTGCCCGCGCCGACCGCGGCGAAGACGACGACGGCGGTGGTCCAGCGCAGCGCCGCGCGCAGGACGCGGCGGTCCTTTCGAGCCGGGGGTTCCACCTGAGGTGGTGCGGAGGGCGGTGGTAGGTCCGACGGCAGGTCTGGAGGCACGTCTGTCGGGTGAGGCGGGACGACGGTGTGCTGCTGCTCGCTCATATCGCCTTCCCCGGCTCTGCGATGCGGTCGAGCTGCGTGGCGAGCAGCGACGCGGCTCCCTTGGCGTCGAGTGGCCTGATGCCGTCCGCTGTGGCTGTGACCAGGACATCTCCTACGTAGGCGGTGCAGTACATGCTTTCGAGGTCCTCGTCGATGTCCTTGGGCGGCAGGAAGCACTTGGCGTCCTTGTGCCCCTTGACCTTCGGGCCCTTGCGGAAGATGTCCAGGGCGCCGAGGAACTCGCTCTCGAACGTGGACGTGGCCCGGACGGCAGCCCGGCTCTCCAGCCGGCTCAGCACGATGCTCACGGTGTAGGTGTCCTTGACGTCGTCCTCGTAATAGCTGGTGCCCTCCGTATTGAAGTAGCTGCGCATCGCCATGCCCTTGATGGGCCGCTTGTCCATCTGCTTCTGCAGCTCCCGGCGCTGGGAGCGGGGCAGGTCGCGCAGCGACTCCTTGCGCAGGGCCGTGGCCTGGGCGCCGCTGAGCTGCGCGTCCGCGCCGAACTCACCGATGTCCGGCCCCCGCACCCAGCCGTCGGTGCCGTACGGCACGAGCATCCCCGCGAGCCCGGAAGCGGACGCCGGCTTGTTGTCGCCGGCCCTGTCCGCCGCCGGGAACTTCCACACGGGTGCACCCGCGTCCCGGTCGGCGTCCCGCACGATGACGACGGTGCAGCCGACCCCGGCGACGACCGCCCCGGCCAGGAGCAGGGACCCGGCGACGGTGGCGATACGGCCCCGGCGGAGGGGCTTCTTGGCGGGCAAGGCGGCGGTCGGCTCCACGAGGGCGACGGCGTCGTGACCGGGCGGAGCGGCTTGCGGTGTGGTCTGCGGGGGGTCGGCGGGCAGCGATGCCGTGGGCTCCGTCGCGTTCTGGTTCTCGCTCACAGGCGCCCCATCTGCCGCTGGGCCAGGTCCATGATCTTCTTCTTGCTGATCGGCTTGTCGGCGTAGACCCAGATCTGCATGGCGATGTCACCGCGCCAGGCGTGTGCCTCCGCGGCGTACAGCGGGAGCCGGCCGAACTCGACCTCGGGCTTGTTGTGGACGTATGCCATACCGTCCCCGGTGCCAGGGATGGGCCAGCTGTCGGTGGAGTCCTCTTCCTCCGCCCAGTACTGGTCGCTCTTGGTGTTACCGGGGGCTGAGACCCGCTGCTCCTGCCGGAACTGGATCAGCCGGATCTCCACAGCGTACGAGCTGCCGATCTGCCAGCTGGTGACGGCTGCCCGGCGGAACTCGTCACTGACGAGCTCGCTGAACATCACGTCCGGCTTGTCGTAGTTGCCGGCCAACGAAGCCATGTCCTGCCAACCGTCGAGGGCCGACAGCCACTCGGTGTCCCTCGCCCCGGCCGGCTTCTTCAGCAGCAGCTTGCGCAGGTCGCCGTCGGTCTTCACCCGGCGGTCCTGGGCAGCCGACAGCGGCTCGGGCGCCTCGCCCGCGGACTGCTTCAGCGTCGGCTGGGAGAGCGAGGGCAGCTTCGTGGGCTCGCGGTCGGCCTGTACGACGTAACCGGCGCACGTCCCGGCGACGAGCCCGAGCACGACGGCTCCGGCGATCAGCAGCGCCGTACGTCCACGACGACGAGGCCGGGGCCGGGGCGCGGCCTCTCCTATTTCTTCAGATACATCCAAGACGTCCCCCCACGGAACGTGAAGCGCGCATTCCGTATGCGCGCGCACAGGAGACCCATGGCCAACGCTCCAGGTTGTAAGCGGGTTGATTACGATTCGGCCATGGCGAAGAAGCTGGTGATCAAGGTGACGGCGGGGGCCGATGCCCCCGAACGCTGCTCACAGGCGTTCACGGTCGCGGCGGTGGCCGTGGCCAGCGGCGTCGATGTCTCCGTGTGGCTGACCGGCGAGTCCGCCTGGTTCGCCCTCCCGGGCCGCGCGGCCGAGTTCGAACTCCCCCACGCGGCCCCGCTCCCCGACCTGATCGACTCGATCCTGGCGACCGGCCGCCTCACCCTGTGCACCCAGTGCGCGGCCCGCCGGGACATCACGGAGAAGGACGTCATCGAGGGTGTCCGCATCGCGGGCGCGCAGGTCTTCGTGCAGGAGGCGCTGGGGGACGAGACGCAGGCGCTCGTCTACTGAACCCCGCTGCTGGGACCGCCCGGGCGCCTCTTGCCGTCCAGCTCGTCCCACCACTCGTCTGACTTGGGGTCCCCGGACGGGTCGTCCCACCAGCGGTCCTCCGGCCCCCGCCGGTTGGCGACCATCGCGGCGAGCGGCGGGATGACCATGGCGACCACACACATGCCCACGGCCACCGGAACCGACCAGAGGCGTACGACGCCCCAGGCCAGGACGAAGAGCGTGATGCAGGTCCCCATCATGGCGAAGTACGTGTGCCGTCGCCGTGCGTACATACGTCCAGGGTAGGCCGGGCATGCGGCTCGGCGTGAGATGGCGGGCAGGTGCCGGGCACAGAAGACACGGGCCGCGCGGAGTCGGCGGACGGAGTCCGACGCAGCGTCCCGCAGCCTGCGAAGCATCGCAAGGGACGCGTCAAGGAGGGGCCGTGTGCCGTCGCCGTGCCTACATACGTCCAGGGTAGGCCGGGCATGCGGCTCGGCGTGAGATGGCGGGCAGGTGCCGGGCACAGAAGACACGGGCCGCGCGGAGTCGGCGGACG
>NZ_JBIWIY010000020.1:0-58001 GCF_044764885.1 Streptomyces sp. NPDC093591 | reverse complement strand
TCGCAAGGGACGCGTCAAGGAGGGGCCGTGTGCCGTCGCCGTGCCTACATACGTCCAGGGTAGGCCGGGCATGCGGCTCGGCGTGAGATGGCGGGCGGGCGGTCATGCCGGAGGGCCGCACCCCAGGTGTCCAACCCGCGGGGTGCGGCCCTCTTCGGCAGTCGGTGGGCTGCTCGGTTCGCTCAGACCGCGATCGCGACCTCGGCGAGCGCGCCCTTCTCGGCGACGACGACCGTGCGGTCGGCGGTGCCGCCGGGGACGAGTGCGCGTACGGTCCAGGTGCCCTCGGCCGCGTAGAAGCGGAACTGGCCCGTGGCGGAGGTGGGGACCTCCGCGGTGAACTCGCCGG
This sequence comes from Streptomyces sp. NPDC093591, assembly GCF_044764885.1. NCBI lineage: Bacteria > Bacillati > Actinomycetota > Actinomycetes > Kitasatosporales > Streptomycetaceae > Streptomyces > Streptomyces sp. NPDC093591. Next base: position 57,652 of record NZ_JBIWIY010000020.1, on the reverse strand, counting down.
TCGAGTCCAGCAGACGGACGTAGCCCGTCACCGGCTCGCCGTCCTTGGTCACCTGACCCTGGATCGTGGTCTCACCGGGCTTGATCGTCGAGGCGTCGGGGCCGCCGGCCTTCGCTCCACACATGTCTTTCTCCAAGAGGGGTCTGACCGGAGGAAGGCCGGTCGGGATTTGCGGTCTGTTCGCTTACTGCTGGTCTGATTCGCTTACTGCTGGTCCTACTTGTTGGCGCCGAGCTCGATCGGAACGCCGACGAGGGAGCCGTACTCGGTCCAGGAGCCGTCGTAGTTCTTGACGTTCTCCACACCGAGCAGCTCGTGCAGGACGAACCAGGTCAGCGCGGAGCGCTCACCGATACGGCAGTAGGCGATGGTGTCCTTCGCCAGGTCGACCTGCTCCTCGGCGTAGAGCTCCTTGAGCTCCTCGTCCGACTTGAAGGTGCCGTCGTCGTTGGCGTTCTTCGACCACGGGATGTTGCGGGCGGACGGGACGTGGCCCGGACGCTGCGACTGCTCCTGCGGCAGGTGCGCGGGGGCGAGCAGCTTGCCGGAGAACTCGTCGGGCGACCGGACGTCGACCAGGTTCTGCGAGCCGATCGCGGCGACGACGTCGTCACGGAAGGCGCGGATGGAGGTGTCCTGGGCCTTGGCCTTGTACTCGGTCGTCGGGCGCTCGGGCACCTCCTCGACCAGCTCGCGGGCGTCCAGCTCCCACTTCTTGCGGCCGCCGTCGAGGAGCTTGACGTTCTCGTGGCCGTAGAGCTTGAAGTACCAGTAGGCGTAGGAAGCGAACCAGTTGTTGTTGCCGCCGTAGAGGATCACCAGGGTGTCGTTGGCGATGCCCTTCGCCGACAGGAGCTTCTCGAAGCCCTCCTGGTCGATGAAGTCGCGGCGGACCGGGTCCTGCAGGTCCTTGGTCCAGTCGATGCGGATCGCGTTCTTGATGTGGTTCTTCTCGTAGGCGGACGTGTCTTCGTCCACCTCCACGATCGCGATGTTGGGGTTGTCCAGGTTCTCCTGGACCCAGTCGGCGTCGACGAGGACGTCGCTGCGGCTCATGCTCTTCTCTCCTCCGGGGCAGTTGCGGCGGGGCGTGCGAGTGCGAGGGGGTGCGCGCGCTCGGGCCGAGACGGCGCACCTGTGCCCTGGTCAGGGCGCGGGGAAACGCAGAAGTCGGAGCTTCCGCTCAGAAGGTGCGACAGAGCATGGCGGCAACGCGGCACAGGTCTACTGCCCGCCGCTTCGTGAGATCCGCCTGTCGCTTCATGCCGTCGATCGTAGGGACGGACGGGCGGGCGTGTCACCGGTGTGTCGCATGCTGAGACAGGATCGTCCGCAATGCGGGATCGCAGACGTTCGGCTCACTGCGGAGGGCGCCCTCGCACGGCCTGCGGGGCCGATGTATCGGCGGTCACATCTACGCTACGGACGACGCCGTCTCGCCAGTCGGACACCCGGAAGACGGGCATCGGGTTCCGGTGGCCGTCCCATCCCACAAGGCACTACCCGGCAGAGCACTACCCGGCAAGGCGGACGTTCGAACCCTTCACCGTGATCTCGACTCCGTTCTTCGCCGCCTGGACCTTGTCGAGCTGGATGCCGCCGGGAAGACCGTCGATCTTCTGCTCGAAGTCGGTGATCGCGCGGGCCCGGTCCTCGGCGATGTCGGCGCCGGCGAAGCTGGGCAGGGTGTCGGCGTGCACCTTCACGGTGTCGCCCTCGGTGGTGACCGAGCTCAGGACGTAGACCGGGTTCGGCAGCTTCTTGCCGAGGACGGTGGCCTCCACGGCGACCTTGATCTTGCCGTTGCCGCCGTCCGAGAGGCCGACGACGCTCGCGGTGACGCCGGGGGCGACCTGGGTGGGCTCGGACTTGGCGGTCTTCAGCAGCTCGGCGTAGGTGATGGACGCGGTGCCGGTGGCGGTGGCCGCGGTCGCGGAGCTGTAGTCGCCGGAGAACTCGACGCCCTGCATGTTCGCCGTGAGGTCGTCGATGCGGATGGTCTTGCCGTCGGTGCCGGTGCCGGCCTCGTAGTCCTTGATGCCGACCTCGACGTCGTCCAGCGTGCCGCTCGCGACCTGGGTCAGGAAGGGGAAGCCCTTGATGGACACGTCAGGGGCCGCGTCGAGGTTCTCGGTCGTCTGGAGCTTGCCTGCGGCCTCGTCCTCGGCGAACCCGACGGCGAGCCGGTCGGCCAGCACGAAGAGGCCGCCGAGTATCACGACGACGATCAGCAGTATCCGAAGGGCGCGCATGTTGTGGTGTTCCCCCACCTCGGCGGTCGTCAACGACCACGGTCACTGACGGCCGGGCGGCCGTCAGCGCGAGCGTAACTCCGCCGAGCCCTGCCCCGGCGAATTGTCGATCACCTGTGACAGGGGTGGGGCGGGCGGCGTTGGCGCGAACGCCGGGGTTTCGCAAGAGGCTGCCCTCGAAAACCCCTGGGGGTTGAGCGCGCAACCAGTGCAGACCGCCGCTTCTCAGCGCCGGCCCGGGCATTTCCAGCCGGTCCGGCGTTTGAGGACGAGGCCCGTTCAGGGCCGAAGCGGGGGTATGGGGGCGGCAGCCCCCAGGGACGCGGGGTCGAAGGGGCGGCAGCCCCTGGGGGACGGGCCGGATAGGGGCGGCGGGGGCGAGAAAGGCGGGCTCAGGCCAGCGCGCGGCCCAGCAGGTACACCGCCGGTGCCGCAGCCGCCAGCGGCAGCGCGACGCCCGCCGTGAAGTGCACGAACCTGGACGGATAGTCGTAGCTGGCCACCCGGTGCCCGATCAGCGCACACACCGCCGCACCGACACCGAGCAGAGCCCCGTCCGCCCCCACCCCGGCCATCGCACCGACGACAGCCCCGGCCCCCGCCGCCGCGAGCAGCGAGACGACCACGGAAACCGGCGTCGGCAACGGCAGCGCCCGCACCAGGACCGCGACCGCGACCGCCACCGCGCCCACCGTCACCGCGTCCCCCTCCGCCGCGAGGTATCCGGCCGCGACGATCGACAGCGCCGCCGAGGCGACCGTCGCCATCAGCCCGTACATCCGCTCGTCCGGATCGGCGTGCGAGCGGAGCTGCAGCACCAGCGCCAGCAGCACCCAGACCCCCAGCGTGCCGAGGATCGCCGCCGGCGCCCGGTCGGCCGCCAGCAGCGCCACGTCCGCCGCCACCGCGCCCGCGAAGGCCAGCGCGATGCCCTGCCGGGCCGGCCACATGCCGTTCAGCCGGAACCAGCCCGCCGCGGTCACCGCCTGAAGGGCGACGAGGGGGACGAGCAGGGCGTACGCCCCGATCGCCGCCGTCCCCGAGAGCAGCAGGCCCAGCAGCGCCGTGAGCGCGGCCGGCTGGATCCCCGGCTCGATGATCGGGGAACGCCCCTCCAGCCGGGCCCGCTGGGCGTCGGTCAACCGGTCGTCGCCGGAGAGGGTCGCGGGGCCGTACCCGGGGTCGTTGCCGTCGCCCGCCTGGACATCCGTCGCATCCACGCCGGTCCCGGGAGCGTGGGCCCGCGTCTGGTTCTGCGCCTGCGCGGGGGGCTGGAACTGGGCCTGGCCGTAAGCCTGGGCCTGGGGATGGCCGTGCGCCCCGCCCTGGGACTGCGCCCGCATCTGCCCCTGCGTGTGAGGCTGCTGTCCCTGAGCGTGGGCCTGCTGTCCTTGGCCGTGGGGCTGCTGCTGCCGCCCGTGTCCCTGAGGCGCGCCCTCCCAGCCCCCGGCGCCCGCGGCCTGATACCCGGACGGCTCCCCGCCCCGGTACTCCGAGGTCGGCGGGGCCGGCGCGACCTGCGGCTGCACCTGCGTCTCCCAGGTCTGCCCCTGCCACTGCTGCGTGTACTGCTGGGCCGCCTGCGGATCGTCGTACGCCTGCTGCCCGGGCCATCCCTGCGGCACGGGCTGCTGAGCGGGCTGCTGCTGGTACGGGTCGTACCCGTCGTACCCCTGATACGGCTGGTCGGTCATCGTCACCCTCCTGCGAACGGCGGGAGCACCTCGACCGTGCCGCCGTCGGCCAGCCGTACCGTCTCATGTTCGCGGGTGCCCACGGGGTCACCGTCGACGAGGAACGAGCATCGCTGCAGGACGCGCACGAGTTCACCGGGGTGTCGCTCGCGGGCGGCGTCCAGCGCCTCGGCGAGCGTGGCCGCGTCGAACGGCTCCTCGGCGATCCCGGCCGCGGCCTTCGCGGCGGCCCAGTAGCGCACCGTGACCTTTGGCATGCGGTTCCTCAATCAATCGGCTGTGTACCCCGCCAGGCTAGCCCGCCCGACCGACAGCCCAGTCCCCGATCCGGCCCAGCAACTCGTCGGCGGCCGCGTGCTCGGCGTGCCCCATCCCGGGCTCCAGCCAGAGTTCGCCGTGGTCACCGGCTGCCGCGGCCAGCGTGCGAGGGTGGTCGAGGGGGAAGTAGCCGTCCCGGTCGCCGTGCACGATGAGCAACGGCGTGGGCGCGATGAGCGCCGCCGCCTCGACGGGAGGCATCGGCACCGGGTCCCACTCCCGGTGGTGGATACGGGTACGGAATCCGTAGCGGCCCACCAGGCGCCCCTCGGGCCGCGTCACCAGCCAGTGGAGCTTGCGCATGGGTGCCGTGCCCCGGTAGTACCAGCGCGCGGGCGCGCTCACCGACACGACCGCGTCCACACCCGTACGCTCCCCCCTCTCCCCTTGCTCCCCGCCCCGCCCGCCGTACAGCGCCGCATGCCGCAGCACCACCGAGCCGCCCATGGAGAAGCCCACGGTCGCCACGCGCGCGTGGCCGAGTTCGCGGGCCCACCGCACCGCGGCCGCCAGGTCGAGCACCTCGCGGTCGCCGACCGTCGAACGGCCGCCCGAGGCGCCATGGCCCCGGAAGGAGAAGGTGACGACGGCCCCGTGCCGGGTGAGGGCCCGCGCCACCCGTCGCACATGCGGCTTGTCCACGTCGCCGGTGAAGCCGTGGGCCACGACGAACACCAGGTCACCGGCGGGTGGACGGGAGGCGTCGTATACGACCGCACGCGGGTCGTATACGGAATCGATCGTCACGCCGTCGTCGGTGTGCAGAAACGTCCGCAAAGGTGTACGTCTGGTTGTCTCAGAGTGCGGACGAACCGTCGATCGTGCCACATGACCTGCCGGACCGATGCTCATGTGGGCTATTCTGCTGGGCAGAGGACTCGGGCAGCGTAGCCCCCGGGTCCTTTTGTGCTTTCGGAAGCGTTGTATACGACGCGGGAAACCTCAGGTGACCGCAGGTGTACGGGGCCTTCGGGATCGCAGAGCAGTTCCGTACCGCACACGTCCTCGCAGGGACCGAGGAGGAACCAGACGTATGAGTTCTCTGCTGCTCCTGACCAATGCCCTCCAGCCGTCGACGGAGGTACTCCCCGCCCTCGGCCTGCTGCTGCACAACGTGCGCGTGGCTCCGGCGGAAGGCCCCGCCCTCGTCGACACCCCGGGTGCCGACGCCATCCTCATCGACGGCCGGCGCGACCTGCCCCAGGTGCGCAGCCTCTGCCAGCTGCTGCGCTCGACCGGCCCCGGCTGTCCGCTCATCCTCGTCGTCACCGAGGGCGGCCTCGCCGCCGTCACCGCCGACTGGGGCATCGACGACGTACTCCTCGACACCGCCGGCCCGGCGGAGGTGGAGGCCCGTCTCCGGCTGGCCATGGGCCGCCAGCAGATCGTCAACGACGACTCCCCCATGGAGATCCGCAACGGCGACCTGTCGGTGGACGAGGCGACCTACAGCGCCAAGCTCAAGGGCCGGGTCCTCGACCTCACCTTCAAGGAGTTCGAGCTCCTGAAGTACCTCGCCCAGCACCCCGGCCGCGTCTTCACGCGCGCGCAGCTGCTCCAGGAGGTCTGGGGCTACGACTACTTCGGCGGCACCCGGACCGTCGACGTCCACGTACGACGCCTGCGCGCCAAGCTCGGACCCGAGCACGAGTCGCTCATCGGGACCGTCCGGAACGTCGGTTATCGATTCGTTACTCCCGAGAAGATCGACCGCGCCGCCGAGGAAGCCAAGGCCAAGGCCGGCCGGGCAAAATCGGAGGATGCGGACGAGAAGGCCGTCCTGGACGACGCCGACGTCCGGGCCGACGCATAGAAAGGCACAGCGGACGCTCGGGCGGGGCCTCACCGGCGTTGCTTTCGCACAGCCCACTGACAGCCGGGCGACAGGGAAGCTCCTTCACGCCCTGCCCAGAGCGGGTCCATCCGCGTAGACTCCGCGCGTGGCCAAGGTGACTCGCGATGATGTGGCTCGGCTGGCAGGGACGTCCACTGCCGTCGTCAGCTATGTCATCAACAACGGACCCCGGCCGGTCGCCCCGGCCACGCGCGAGCGTGTACTCGCCGCCATCAAGGAACTGGGGTACCGGCCCGACCGGGTCGCCCAGGCGATGGCCTCGCGGCGCACCGATCTCATAGGCCTGATCGTCCCGGACGCGCGCCAGCCCTTCTTCGGGGAGATGGCGCACGCGGTCGAGTGGGCCGCGGCCGAGCGCGGGAAGATGGTTCTCGTCGGCAACTCCGACTACGTCGGCGAGCGCGAGGTCCACTATCTGCGGGCGTTCCTCGGGATGCGGGTCTCGGGGCTCATCCTCGTCTCCCACGCCCTGAACGACCTGGCCGCCGCCGAGATCGAGGCCTGGGACGCCCGGGTCGTCCTCCTCCACGAGCGGCCCGAGGCCATAGACGACGTCGCCGTCGTCACCGACGACCTGGGCGGCGCCCAGCTCGCCGTACGCCACCTCCTGGAGCACGGCTACGAGTACGTCGCCTGTATGGGCGGCACCGCCGAGACCCCGGCGGTCGGCGACCCGGTCTCCGATCACGTCGAGGGCTGGCGGCGCGCGATGGCCGAGGCCGGGGTGCCCACGGAGGGGCGGCTGTTCGAGGCGCCGTACAACCGCTACGACGCGTATCGCATAGCGCTCGACATCCTCTCCGGCCCGAACCGGCCGCCGGCGATCTTCTGCTCCACCGACGACCAGGCCATCGGTGTGCTGCGGGCGGCGCGGGAGCTCCGCTTGGACGTGCCGGGGGAGTTGGCTGTCGCCGGGTTCGACGACATCAAGGAAGCGGCGCTGGCGGATCCGCCGCTGACGACGATCGCGTCCGACCGGTCGGCGATGGCACGGGCCGCGGTGGATCTGGTGCTCGATGACGGGCTGCGGGTCGCCGGGTCGCGGCGGGAGCGGTTGAAGGTGTTTCCGTCGCGGTTGGTTGTGCGGCGGTCCTGCGGCTGCAAGTGACGGCCGGCGAGCCTTTGTGAAGGCCGTCTGAGAGGCCTTACCAAGCCGCCAGAACCGTCTTTACATCGGGCATACGAGCTTCTGCCGGGCTTCTCAGGGAGCACTCAGGGAGCTCTCATGGTCGGGCGACAAGCTCATTGTCATGACCGAGAGCTTCCGCCGCGACGGCGAGTACGAGCAGTACACGAACCCCCACCAGGGCGCCCAGCAGCACGCCTCCTCCCCCGTGAACCCGGAGTGGCCGCCCCCGCCGGCGTACCAGCCGGCGGCGCACGAGCCGACGGGCCACGGCCCGACGAGCCACGAGCCGACGGGCCAGGCGGCCGGCGGAGCCCCCACCACTCTCCTCACCGAGCCCGTCGCCCAGCCGCCGAAGGCACGGCGCCGTAACCGCGGCCCGGTCGCCCTCCTCGCCGCCGTGGCGATCGTCGCCGCGGCGATCGGCGGGGGCACGGCGTACGGCATCCAGGAGCTGACCGGCAACGACACCGTCGCCGCCACCAGCTCCACCAGCACCAACGTCGTCCCCTCCAGCCAGAAGGGCACGGTCGCCGGGGTCGCCAAGGCGGTCAGCCCGAGCATCGTCGAGATCAACGCGAACTCGAACGCCGGGTCCTCCACCGGCTCGGGCGTGATCATCACCAGTGACGGCGAGATCGTCACCAACAACCACGTCGTCTCCGGCGCCTCCTCGATCAAGGTGAGGACCAGCGACGGCAAGGAGTACACCGCCGAGGTCGTCGGCACCGACAGCAGCAAGGACCTCGCGCTGATCAAGCTGCAGAACGCCTCCGGGCTGACCGTGGCCACCCTCGGCGACTCCTCCGGTGTCCAAGTCGGCGACCAGGTCGTGGCGATCGGCTCCCCCGAGGGCCTGACCGGCACCGTCACCAGCGGCATCGTGTCCGCGCTCAACCGTGACGTGACCGTCTCGACCGACGAGAGCCAGGGCCAGCAACAGCAGCAGGGCGGCGGCGGATGGCCGTTCGAGTTCGGCGGTCAGCAGTTCAACGGCGACACGGGGTCGTCGACGACGACGTACAAGGCCATCCAGACGGACGCGTCCCTGAACCCCGGCAACTCCGGCGGCGCGCTGATCGACATGAACGGCAACATCATCGGCATCAACTCCGCGATGTACTCGGCCTCCGGCTCGAGTTCGTCGGACGCGGGCAGCGTGGGCCTCGGCTTCGCCATCCCGATCAACACCGTCAAGTCCGACCTGGCGAAGCTGCGGTCGGGTTCGCAGAACTGACCTCGTCGAAGCCCGAGCTGAAGGAGTACGTCATGATCCAGCAGGTTGAGCACACCACGACCGCCTTCGGTGCGGCCGACATCGCCCTGGCCCTGAACATCGCCGGCGCCCTGCACGCGCCGACGGCCCCCTCCCGGGCGCCGGAACTGGCGACCGCCGGTCTCGGCGCGGGCCGCAGGGCCGCCCCGGCCCGCAGCCGCCGCCGTGCCGTACGGGGCTGAGGAAGCCGAGCAGGCCGAGCAGGCCGACTAAACCGAGCAGGCCGAGAAACATGCGAGGCTGAAGGCGTTGGCCACTCAACCCCCTGTCCCCACCACACCCGAGGATCCCGAGCCCATGAGCCCCGCCGATGGCGACCGTGACCCCCAGCGCATCCTGATCGTCGACGACGAGCCCGCGGTGCGTGAAGCACTCCAGCGCAGCCTCGCCTTCGAGGGGTACGACACCGAGGTCGCGGTCGACGGCGCCGACGCCCTGGAGAAGGCGACCGCCTACCGGCCCGACCTGGTGATCCTCGACATCCAGATGCCCCGCATGGACGGCCTGACCGCGGCCCGCCGCATCCGCGGCGCCGGCGACACGACGCCGATCCTCATGCTGACGGCCCGCGACACGGTCGGCGACCGTGTGACGGGACTGGACGCCGGGGCCGACGACTACCTGGTCAAGCCCTTCGAACTGGACGAACTCTTCGCCCGGGTCCGCGCCCTGCTGCGGCGCAGCTCGTACGCGGCGGCGGCCGGTGCGGGCGCGGCGGAGGAGGACGAGGCGCTGACCTTCGCCGACCTGCGCATGGATCTCGCGACGCGTGAGGTGACGCGGGGTGGGCGGCCGGTGGAGCTGACCCGTACGGAGTTCACGCTGCTGGAGATGTTCATGGCGCATCCGCGCCAGGTGCTGACGCGTGAGCAGATCCTCAAGGCGGTCTGGGGCTTCGACTTCGAACCGTCGTCGAATTCGCTGGACGTCTACGTCATGTACCTGCGGCGCAAGACCGAGGCGGGTGGCGAGCCGCGGCTCGTGCACACGGTTCGGGGTGTGGGGTATGTGCTGCGGCAGGGTGGGGCCGAGTGAAGCGTGTAGTGCGCCGGTATCGGTCGTTGCCCATCCGGACGCGGCTGTCGTTGCTGGTGGCGGCGGCTGTGGCGTTCGCGGTGGCTGCGGTTTCGGTTACCTGTTGGTTCATTGTGCAGGGGAAGCTGTACCAGCAGGTTGACGACGACCTCAAAAAGGCATCGATGAGAATGCCCGGCCAGCTCCAGGACGCTCTCACCAACTGCACCGAGACCCCGTATGGCACTGGCGTCTTCCGGAACACCTACTCCCAACTGGTCCAGGAGGACGGCACCGTCTGCATCCTCCAGGACTCGGCGGCAACGGTGAAGGTCACCCAGGCCGACAAGGACCAGATCGAGGAGGCGAACACCAACCGGGTCTACTTCCGCAACGGCACCGCTGGGGACGGCACCGATGTGCGTGTGCTGACCCGGCCGCTGGGCGCCACCACTACCGCCTCGGGGGAGACCGGCCCCAACGTCGGGCTCGTGGTCGCCGTTTCCCTGAAGAGCACCCAGAAGACCCTCAACGAACTCGCCCTGATCCTCCTCCTCGTCTCCGGCGTAGGAGTCGTGGGCGCAGGCGCCGCCGGTCTCGCAGTGGCCCGCGCCGGCCTCCGCCCCGTCGACAAGCTCACCGAAGCCGTCGAGCACGTGGCCCGCACCGAGGACCTGAGCGTCCGTATCCCGGTCGAGGACGACGCCGAGGACGAGGTCGCCCGCCTCTCCCGCTCCTTCAACTCCATGACCTCCGCCCTGGCCGACTCCCACGAACTCCAGCAGCAGCTCATCGCGGACGCCGGCCACGAACTGCGCACCCCCCTCACCTCCCTCCGCACCAACATCGAACTCCTCACCCGCAGCGAGGAGACGGGCCGCCCGATCCCCGAGGCCGACCGCAAGGCCCTCCTCGCCTCGGTGAAGGCCCAGATGACCGAACTGGCCGCCCTGATCGGCGACTTGCAGGAGCTGTCCCGCTCGGAGGGCCAGCGCGGCGAGCGCGTCCAGGTGGTCTCCCTGGAGGACACGGTCGAGTCCGCCCTGCGCCGGGCACGGCTGCGCGGCCCGGAGCTGACGATCACGGCCGACCTTCAGCCCTGGTACGTCCGCGCGGAACCGGCGGCGTTGGAGCGCGCTGTGGTCAACATCCTCGACAACGCGGTGAAGTTCAGCCCGGAGAGCGGCACGATCGAGGTCGTCCTGAACGACGGTGTCCTCACCGTCCGCGACCACGGGCCCGGCATCCCCGCCGACGAACTCCCCCACGTCTTCGACCGCTTCTGGCGCTCGCCGAGCGCGCGGGCCCTGCCCGGCTCGGGGCTCGGCCTGTCGATCGTGGCCCGCACCGTCGAGCAGGCCGGCGGCCAGGTCACGCTGGCCCGCGCGGAGGGCGGCGGCACGATCGCGACGGTGCGGTTGCCGGGGGCGCCTACGGCTCCGCCGGAGGTTCCGTAGGAGTTCGTGGGTAAAGTGCCCTGATGATCGCCGTACCGGAGGCATTCGCGCGCGGCACCATCGAACGCGAGGGACAGTCCGGAGCCGACTGGATCGCCGAACTGCCCGCCATCGTCGGCGAGTTGCTGGACCGCTGGGGCTGCGTGCCGGACGGGGACGTGACGCACGGCGGGGTCGGAATCATCGTCCCGGTACGGCAGCGCGAGGACCATGCCGCTGCCGCCGTGCTGAAGGTGTCGTTCCCGCACCCCGGCAACGTCCATGAGCCGGACGCGTTCGCGGTGTGGGGCGGGCGCGGGGCCGTGCTGCTGCACCAGCGGGACGACGACCGGTTCGCGATGCTGCTCGAACGGGCACACGCGTCGACCTTGGCCGAGGTCGAGGACAACGACGAGGTCGTGGCCGTCGCGGGTCGGCTCAATCACCGACTGGCCATTCCCGCGCCGCCCGCACCATCCGGGCCACCCGCCCCGCCCCGACTGCCCCGGCTCCGGGAGCGGGCCGACGCCTGGGAGGAGGAGTTGCGCAGGGACGCCGAGGAGCTCGCCCACCCCCTGCCGCGCCGGGTGCTGGACGCGGCTCTGGCGACCGTTCGCGAGCTGGGCCGCGACCGGCTGGAGACCGTCATCCACGGTGACCTGCACGCCCGGAACATCCTGCGCGGCGACCGCGAAGCCTGGCTGGCCGTCGATCCCAAGGGGCTGGTGGGCGACCCCGCCTACGACGGCGGCACGCTGCTCAAGTCCCGTGCGCTGTCCCTCCTTGAGGCGGGGGACCTCGACAAGGCCGTTCACCGGGTCCTGGACGTCTTCGCCGAGTCAGCCGTCCTCGATCGCGAACGCGTACGACGCTGGGCGCAGTTCCATGCCGTGCAGGCGGCGTTCCACGGTCGGCGGCACGGGTTCCGGGTCGCGCGCGGAGGAGCGCGGCGGGACTGGCTCGTCGAGTTCGCTGACCGGTTGGCGGAGTTGCTCACCAAGTAGGGGGCATAAGGGGCCAGTTGGCGCACCTTCTCGGCCAAAGCGGCCGGGAGGGTGATCCACTTCCCGGCCGTTTCTCCTTACGCTTGAGGCGAGGGGGAGCCATGTGGAAGAACTCGTCACCGAAGATCGCCCTGTGGATCGCCGTGGGTCTGTTGTTCACGGCCGGTGCCGTCTCGCTCCTCGTGGTGGCGGCGGCTTCGGGGTCGGACGGGACCGCTCACTCCGGGCACACGTCGACCAGTTGGTACACCACGCAACAGCCGCCGTACACGGACGATCCCGGTGCCACCGAGGGCCCGACCGAGGAGCCGACGGAAGAGCCCACCGCACCGGCCGAACCGAGCGAACTCCCCACCCCCGTCACCGTCGTGACCCAGACCGTCGTCGCGGTGAACCCGAGTGGCGGCGGAGGCGACGGCCCCGGCTCACTGATCGCGGCCTTCGGCTCCCTGCTGAGCGGTGCGGCGGCGGTCGGCACCCTGCTGCACGCCGTCCACCTGAGCCGCCAGAACCGCGGCGCCGCGGCGAGGGACGACGACACGGCCCCGGCACCGTCCCCGCAGACACCGTCCTCGTAGGCGCCGTCCTCGTAGACACCGTCCCTGCAAGCGCCCGACAAGCACAGCCGAGTACGGCAACCTTTGCCCCAGCGGCTCCGACAGACAAGTGACGTGAACCCCCCACCACTTGACCTGATCGGAAGCAGCCGTGACTGAAACCCGCAACCGGCCCCGGCACCGCAGAAGCAGAAGCGCGCTGGCCGTCGGTGTCCCCCTCGCCCTGACCGCCGCCGGAACCCTGGCCTACGGCACGGACCTCGGCCTCCTCGGCGAGGGTGCCCAGCAGCAGGCGTCCGCCGCGACCGCCGCCGCACCCGCCTGGGCCACCGCCACCGCTGATGGATTCGCCTCCGTCAACTCCCTCGGGCAGAACGGCACTTACGGCGGCCGTGACGGACAGATCGTCACCGTCAAGACGCAGGCCGACCTGGAGAAGTACGCGACGGCAGCCGAGCCGTACGTCATCGTCGTCGCCGGGACCATCAACATGAATCCGGTCGGGAAAGAGATCAAGGTCCAGTCCGACAAGACCATCGTCGGGTCCGGCACCTCCGGGCACATCGTCGGCGGCGGGTTCTTCCTCGGGTCCGGCGTGCACAACGTGATCATCCGGAACCTGACCATCCGGGACTCGTACCAGGGCGTCTGGAACGACAAGGACCACGACTTCGACGCCATCCAGATGGACGGCGCGCATCACGTGTGGATCGACCACAACGATCTGCGGCACATGGCCGACGGCCTCATCGACGTGCGCAAGGACAGCACGAACGTGACCGTGTCCTGGAACAAGCTCAGCGACAACAACAAGACCTTCGGCATCGGCTGGACCGGGAACGTCAAGACGGACATCACGGTCCACCACAACTGGTTCCGCGAGACCGAGCAGCGCAACCCGTCCACCGACAACGCCGCCCACGCGCACCTCTACAACAACTTCCTGGAGGACGTGGCGGGCACCGCCATCAAGTCGTCGTACGGCAACTACTCGCGCGGCAGGACGGCGATGGTCCTGGAGAACTCCTACTTCCAGGGCATGAACAACCCCGTCATCAAGGACGCCACCGCGACCCTCGTCCAGCGCGGCAACGTCTTCTCGGGGACGAGTGGCCGCAATGAGAGCGGCGGTACGGCCTTCGATCCGAAGGCGTACTACTCGTACACGCTCGACGCGGCGGCGAACGTGCCGTCGCTCCTCAAGTCCGGTGCGGGACCGCGCGGTTCCATCGGTACGACGACCGCGGCGGCGAGCACCAAGGCCGCGACGACCCTCACCGTCGCCAAGGACGGCAGCGGCCAGTACACGACCGTGCAGGCGGCCGTGAACGCCGTGCCCGCGAACAACGCCTCGCGGGTCGTGATCGCGGTCAAACCGGGCACGTACCGCGAGCTGGTGAAGGTCCCGGCCAACAAGCCGCACGTCACCATCCAGGGCACAGGCGGCAGCCGTAAGGACACGGTGATCGTCTACAACAACGCGGCCGGCACGCCCAAGCCGGGCGGCGGCACCTACGGCACGGGCGGCAGCGCCACCGTCGCCGTCGAGGCCGACGACTTCCAGGCCCGCAACCTGACCATCTCCAACGACTTCGACGAGAAGGCGAACCAGAACCTGAGCGGCCATCAGGCCGTGGCGCTGCGCACCGCCGCCGACAAGGTGTTCCTGGACGGCATCATCACCGAGGGCGACCAGGACACCCTGCTGCTGGACACGGCCGCCAAGGACAGGCTCGGCCGGGTCTACGTCAGGAACTCGTACATCACGGGCAACGTCGACTTCATCTTCGGCCGGGCGTCGGCCGTGATCGACCGCTCGGTCATCACCCTGAAGAAGCGCTGGGACGGCACATCGGCCGGCTATGTCACCGCCCCCAGCACGGCCGCCAACCGCAAGGGCATCCTGATCGCCAACTCGGCCGTGAACGGCGACGTCTCGGCGTCCAGCTTCTTCCTGGGCCGCCCCTGGCACGCGGGCGGTGACGCGACCCTCGACCCGCAGACGACGGTCCGCAACACGACCCTCAGCGCGGCTGTCAAGTCCACGCCCTGGACCGACATGAGCGGCTTCTCCTGGAAGGACGACCGTTTCGCCGAGTACAAGAACAGCGGCCCGGGTTCCGGCGCGGCGAGCGCCAACCGCCCGCACCTGACCGACGCCCAGGCCGCCGGGCAGGAGGTCGCGGACTGGCTGGGCGACTGGACGCCCACGGCTTCCTGATCCCTGCGGGCGCCGCTCAAAGTCAAGGCCGGCGCGGGAGAACGTCAAGAGCTGTCCAACGCTCGATCATGACTTCCCCGCGCTCGGCCATGATTCAGCAACGTAAAAATTCGTTTCGAATTTCGGGCGTACGTTCCACACCGTGAACTCCGATAGATCCGTCGCCATGCCGACCGCGTCCGCTCACAAGCGGTTCGCCCTGCGCTCTCCTGCCCGCCGCGCACTCCTGCGGTTCGGGCTCACCGGGACCGCGGCGCTGGGGGCGACCGCCGCCCTCGGCGCGATTCCCGCCTCCGCCACCCCCACGCCCACCGCCGCACGGCATCGGCCCAGCACGCCCGCGGAGGCCCTGCGTGAACTCGCCGCGGGCAACGAGCGCTGGCGCACCTTCCGTGAGCGCCACCCCGACGAGTCGCCCGCCGTACGGCAGGCCCTGACGTCGGCTCAGCACCCCTTCGCCGTCATCCTCGGCTGCATCGACTCCCGTGTCCCGCCGGAGCTGATCTTCGACCAGGGCCTCGGTGACCTGTTCGTCGTGCGCTCCGCCGGCGAGGTCCTGGACGAGGCCGTCCTCGGCAGCCTCGCCTACGGGCCGCTCGAACTGGGGACGCCGCTGATCGTGGTGCTCGGACATCAGTCGTGCGGTGCCGTGAAGGCCGCCGTCGAGGCGGACGAGACCGGTGAGCGGCTGCCTGCCCACATCCAGTACCTGGCCGAGCAGATAGCCCCCAACATCGATCACACGAAGGAGGGCACCGCTCGCATCGACTCGACCATCAACGCGAACGTACGGGCCGTCCACGCGCGTCTGGCCGCCGAGCCGGACTTCGCCGCGCGGATCAGCACCGGCGAACTGGCCATCGTCGGCGCCCGCTACGACCTGGACACGCAGCGCGTCCGCCGGGTCGTCTGACACCGGCACGCGGCAGAACGCGGCATGCCCGGCGTCAGTGGAAGCCGGGCATGCCGGGGGCGGGAGCCGAGGTCGACGCCCACCGTCCTCACAGCCTGAGGACCAGCGTCTCCTCCGCCGTCGCCGCCGGCATCGGTCCGGCCAGCCGCGCGTAGACGCCTCCCCGCGCCACCAGCTCCCCGTGCGTGCCCGCCTCGACCAGCCGGCCGCCGTCCACGACCAGCACCCGGTCCGCATCCGGCGCCAGGCTCAGATCGTGGGTGATCATGATCGTCGTACGGCCGGACATGAGCCGCCGCAGCGGCTGTACGACCTGGCGGGCGGCCACCGAGTCCAGCCCGGCGGTCGGCTCGTCGAGGATCAGGACGGGCGCGGCGCGCAGCATCGCGCGGGCGATCGTGATCCGCTTCAGCTGGCCGCCGGAGAGGGCGGCCGTGCCGGGGGCGACGTGTGTGTCGTAGCCCCCGGGGAGCGCGGCGATGAAGTCGTGCGCCGCCGCCGCACGCGCCGCCCGCTCGATCTCCGCGTCGCTCGCGCCCGGGCGGCCGCACTCGATGTTCTCGCGGATGGTGCCGTTGAGGATGAGGGTCTCCTGGGGCAGCAGCGCCACGTTCTCGCGCAGGAACTCCAGTCCCATGTCCGTCAGCGGCACGCCGTCCAGGGTGATCGCGCCCGCCTCGGGGTCGTAGAAGCGGGTGAGGAGCTTGGCCGTCGTGGACTTGCCCGCACCGCTCGGCCCGGTGATGATCACCAGCTCGCCGGGGCCGGCCGTGAACGTCAGGTCGGTCAGCGACCGCCTGGCGGAACCTGGGTAGCGGAAGGACACCCCGTGGAAGCCGACCCAGCCCCGCACCGGCCACGGCGTGACCGGCTCGGCGGGGTCGGTGACGGCAGGCTCGGCGTCCAGGATCTCGCCGAGGCGCTGGGCGCCGGCGGTGGCGGCGGTGAGGGTGAGGCCGAGCTGGCCGAGGTTGCGGATCGGCGGGTAGAGGTAGCCGATGAAGGCGGCGAAGGCGAGGAGCTGGCCGAGTGTCATACGGCCGGCCGAGATCTCCCAGACGCCGAGGCCGATCACGGCGAGCACGCAGACCGTCTCCACGACCTCGACGAACTGCTCGTACATCTCGCTCAGCCGCGCCCCGCGCACGGACGCCTTCATCCAGGCCCGTGCCTCGCGGTCGAGCCGCCGCTCCTCGTCCCGGCGGCGGTTGTAGGCCTGGGTCAGGACGACGTTGTCCAGCGACTCCTCCACCACCGAGGTGATCGCGCCGCCCGCCACCCGCTCGTCCTGGGACGCCGTGCGGATAAGGCCGGAGAAGCGGCGTGCGGCCAGCAGGAACAGGGGCGCCAGGACGAAGGTGGCCAGCGCCAGGTCCCAGCGCAGGTACAGGGCGGCCGCCGAGTAGAAGACCGCCGAGAAGGCGGCGGAGACGGTGCCGACCACGCCTGAGACGACCATCTGCTCGATGGCCTCGACATCGCCGGTGAGCCGCTCGACCAGGTCGCCCTGCCGGTGCTTCTCGAAGAAGTGCGGCGGCATGTCCTGGACGTGCCGGAAGACCTTCGCGCGCAGCCGCAGCACGAATCTCTCGGCGGTCCAGGTGGCGAGCGAGTTGCCGAGGTAGCCGACGAGCGCACCCAGCGCGGCGACGACCAGCCAGGCCGCCGCCGGGCCCCAGAAGGCGGACAGCGAACCGGCCTTGAGCGCGTTGTCGGTGAGCTCGGCGAACAGCAGGATCGAGGCGGTCTCGGCCAGCGCGGCGACGACCACGCAGGCCACGATGACCGCCAGCCATTTGCGGTCACCGCGCGTCAGCGGCCAGAAACGCCGGAAGGCGTCCCGGACTTCCCTCATGCTCCACTCCCTTTGCGGTCCCTGCGGACATGGCCGAGGCGGGGCCCCGGAGCGCGGACGCTCCGGTGACCCCGCCTCGTGGCGGACCTCAGCCCTGGTGCGCGACCGGGCGGCGCTTCGGGGCCTGCTTCTTCGGCGCGGCCGGAGCCTTCTGCTTCTTGGCGGCCGGGGCGCCGGTCTTGCAGTTGTTCTTCTTCACGGGGGCGATCTTGCGGAAGCTCATGATTGTTTCTCTTTCCTGTGAATTACTTGGATTTACTCAGGTGAATTCTTTGTCAGTCCCGGTTACCCACGGGTCGACGCTTCGGAGTGACCGGAGTCGCCTTCTTGTGGGCCTTTTTCTTGGGCGCCGGGGCGGCGGCCTTGCGGGTCTTCTTCACCGGGGCGACCTTGTGGAAGCTCATGTGACTCTCCTTCTTTGCTTTCGCGTCGTTCGCTTTCGACATGGAAAACATTACGGGACGCCGAATCCGGAAAAAGCCAAAAACGGTGAGACCTCGATGAATTGAGACTGAGATCAATTTTCAGGGAGACCCGGGAACCGGCCCGGAATTCACACAGGTTTTATTCCCGCCTGTTCGGACCTGTTCGGACCTGTTCCGGTCCTATTTCCCGCCGACCGCCAGACCGGTCCCTTCCAACCGCACCCTGATCCCGTCCTCCTCCACCCGGACGTCCCGCAAGCGCAGCGCCCCGCTCGGCGGCTCGGGCAGCCGGAAGCCCAGCGACAGCTGGTCGGCGAGGACCGGGCGGGTGAGGCGGGGCAGGGCGTCGAGCAGGGCGGGGTCGAAGCCCAGGCGCTTGAGCAGGGCGGGGTGGTCCAGGGCCAGGTCGATGAGGTTGAGGCGCATGGCCTGGTGGAGGAAGCGGGGGGTGCCGGTCAGGTCGGTCAGCTTGGACTCGTTGCGCAGGGCCTCGCGGACGACGGAGTCGGGCACTCCCAGACGCCGTACGACCGACGGGATGGACAGGAGCGCCTTCGCCTTGCGGGTCTCGCGGGCGAGGCGGGCCGCCGACTCACGGCTCAGGTGCAGGCCGTCCGCGGCGCGGGTGCCGGGCCGGTACGTGGCCAGGTCCCCTATGTCCAGGCGCATTCCGCCGATGTGCGTCGCGATGCCGCGGTCGCCCTCGCGCACGATGCGGGCCTCGGCACGCAGCCGCAGGTCGTGTCCGGCGACCGGCAGGGTGCCGCGCGCCCGGACCCGGTCGTGGCCCTGACCGGTGAACGTGACTTGGGACGCGCCCAGTTCACGGTTGAGGTCGGCGAAGGAGAGGAGGACGTCGCCCTGCAGTATCGGGACGTCGGCGCCGCGCACGGCCGTCGGGCCGTCGGTGTGCAGCCGTACGTCCTTCGCGGTCGCCGTCACCTGTGCGAGGGAGATCCGGTCGGCGGCCACGTCCGGGACGGTCACCTTCACCGAGTCCAGCCGCTCGTCGGCGAGTTGGGTGAGGAAGGGGAAGCCGCCGATCTCCACCTCGGGCGCCGCGGCCAGGTCGAAGCGGTCCTTGAGGGTGTCCGCCGCTCTGCGCTCGGCGTACAGCAGGGCCCAGCGGTCGCCGAGGGCGAGGAAGGAGGCGAGGACGACGAGGGCGATCACCGCCTTCAGCGCGAGGGGAAGCCCCGCGAGACGGCCTCGTCGGCGGCGCCGACCGTTACGGCGGTGGTTGGGCGGGGCCCAGGGATCGTCCTGGGCCGCCGCCTCGTCCTGCTCGTCCCGTATGTCCTCGTGGAGGAACTCTTCCAGCGGACCGTCGTCCAGACTGGCGAGCTCCTCGTAGGGGTTTGTATAGGGATGCGTGGTTATGCGGTGGGGGGTACGCATCGATCCATCCGACCATGCGCACGCCCCCCACCCGCAACCTCTACCGGAGGTTTGCGATCTAGTTCACGCCGGTTCACGCATTACTGCAAACACGAACTACTGCACGACCGTGATCCGGTTCGCCGTCGGCGGCGCGATCGGGTTCGTGGCCGAGGAGTTGGCCGTCAGGTACTTCTCCAGCGCCGTCAGGTCGTCCGTGCCGACCAGGTCGTTCGTGCCCTGGCCCAGCGTGGTGATGCCGTCGCCGCCGCCCGCGAGGAAGCTGTTGGTCGCGACGCGGTAGGTGGCCGTCGGGTTGATGGCCTCGCCGTTCAGCTTGACGGAGTCGACGACGATACGGTCCGCGCCGGTCTTCGTCAGGTCCAGCGTGTACGTCAGCCCCGAGGACGGCGCGAGGATCTTCGGCGCGGCCGCGTTCGAGCCGCTGACCTGCTCCTGGAGGACCTTGATGAGCTGGGCTCCGGTGAAGTCCTGCAGGTTCACCGTGTTGGAGAACGGCTGGACGGTGAAGCCCTCGGCGTAGGTGACCACGCCGTCGCCCTCACTGCCCTTGGCCGCGTAGGTGAGGCCCGCCCGGACGCCGCCCGGGTTCATCAGCGCCAGGTCGGTCTCCGGGTCGAGCTCCTTGCCGTACGCGAGCTGCGCATCGGCGATGAGGTCGCCCATCGGGGACTCGGGGGCGGTGTTGGTGTTGGGGATGTCGGCGGAGATGTAGCCGATCGCACGGTTGCCGATGGGCGCCGCGAGGGTGTTCCACTTGCTGATCAGCTCGGTCATGTCCGGCGCCTTGGCGACGGTCCGGGTGACCACGTGGTTCGCCGACTCCACGGACGTACGGGCGATGTCGCCGGTGTAGCGGTCGTACGTCAGCGTCGTGTCCGTGTAGAGGCGGCCGAAGGACGCCGCCGACGTCACCATGCGGGGCTTGCCCGCCGGGTCGTCGATCGTGCAGACGTACGCGGCGTGCGTGTGGCCGGTGACCAGCGCGTCGACCTGCGGCGTGATGTTCTTGGCGATGTCGACGATCGGGCCGGAGATGCCGTCGCCCGCGCCGGGCGCATCACAGTCGTAGTTGTACGACGCCGACGCCGGTGCCCCGCCCTCGTGGATGAGGGCGACGATCGACTTCACGCCCTGGCGCTGGAGCACCTTGGCGTACTTGTTGATCGTCTCGACCTCGTCCTTGAACTTCAGGCCCTTGACTCCGTCGGCGGAGACGACACCCGGGGTGTCCTCCAGGGTCACGCCGATGAAGCCGACCTTGACGTCCTTCTTCTTCCACACCCAGTAGGGCTTGAGGATCGGCTTGCCGGTCTTCTCGTCGAGGACGTTCGCGGCGAGGTACGGGAAGTCGGCGCCCTCGAACTCCTCGTCCGTGTAGCAGCCGGCCGTCGGGTGGCAGCCGCCGTTCTGCAGACGGGCCAGTTCCTTCGCGCCCTCGTCGAACTCGTGGTTGCCGACCGAGGTGACGTCCAGTTCGAGCTTGTTCAGCGCCTCGATGGTGGGCTCGTCGTGGAAGAGGCCCGAGATCAGCGGGGAGGCGCCGACCATGTCGCCGCCGGCCGCGGTGATGGAGTACTTGTTGCCCTCGCGGGCCTGGCGCAGGTGCGTGGCGAGGTACTCCACGCCGCCCGCGTCGATGGTCTTCGTCGTGCCGTCGTGCTGCAGCTCGGTGACCCGGCCGGAGGAGCCGGACGGCGGCTCCAGGTTGCCGTGCAGGTCGTTGAAGGACAGCAGCTGTACGTCCTGGTAGCGGTTGTAGCCGTAACCGCCCCCGTGCCTGGCGGAGCTCTCCTCCGCCGTCGCGGCCGCGGGGAGCGCCGCGGCCAGCGCGCCGGCGGCGGCGACACCGGCGGCCCCGGCGAGAAGAAGGTGAGTACGGCGTCTGCGGCTCTGGTGCGCGCGTGACTCGGCTGGCATACGCCCCCCTGTGGGTCGAAAGTGACATGGCCCCGTCGGGCGCAGCCTAGAGTCAACGCGCGTAGCGCGACAGGGGGTTCATGGTTACTTTCTGGTTTCCCTTTGCCCGCCCCTTTGCCGCCACATTGCCGGACGCTCCCCTTACCCTCGTACGCATGACCAGCGACGACACCGCACACCCCCTCCCGACCCGTTCCATCGAGACCCACTCCGCGCTCTCCCCGGAGCAGACCGAGGCCGTACTCGAACTGCTCGCGGAGGCCGCCCGGATCGACGGGCAGCAGGCGGTGTCCGAGCAGGGCCGGCTCCAGCTGCGCGGCGGAGAGCGCGAAGGCGTGTCGCACCTGCTGCTGACGGTCGCCGACGAACTCGTCGGCTACGCCCAGCTGGAGGACACCGACCCGGTGGAGGCCCCGGCCGCCGAGCTGGTCGTCCACCCCTCGCACCGCGGCCACGGTCACGGCCGCGCGCTCGGCTCGGCGCTCCTCGCCGCGTCCGGCAAGCGGCTGCGGGTGTGGGCCCACGGCGGCCACGCCGCCGCCCGGCACCTCTCCCAGGTCCTCGGCCTCACCCTGTTCCGCGAACTGCGCCAGATGCGCCGCTCGCTGGCGGACCTGAAGCTGGCGGACCCGGTGCTCCCCGAAGGAGTGACGGTCCGCACCTTCGTGCCCGGCCAGGACGACGCGGCCTGGCTCGCCGTGAACGCCGCCGCCTTCGCCCACCACCCCGAGCAGGGCTCGCTCACCCAGCGCGACCTCGACGACCGCAAGGCCGAGCCGTGGTTCGACCCGGCGGGGTTCTTCCTGGCGGAGCGGGCGGGCGAACTCGTCGGCTTCCACTGGACGAAGGTCCACGCGGAGGAACGGCTGGGCGAGGTGTACGTCCTCGGCGTGCACCCGGGCGCACAGGGCGGCGGCCTGGGCAAGGCCCTGACGACGATCGGGCTGCGCCATCTGGCGGGGCAGGGGCTGCCCACGGCGATGCTCTACGTCGACGCCGACAACAAGGCGGCGGTTTCGGTGTACGAGCGGCTGGGGTTCGTGACGTACGAGACGGACCTTATGTACCGGGCCGAGACGTGATGCACCGGATGGAAACGTGACGTGCCAGGCGAAGACCTGACGGCAAACCGCACATAACTCCCGTAAGGGGCGGCGCTCTTGACGCCGCCCCTTCTCTTACACCACCCTTTCACTACTCAATTAGTGAAAGGGTGGTGGAACGGGATGGTCGAGTACCGCATCGACCGGCGCTCCGGCGTCGCCACCTACGTGCAGATCGTCCAGCAGACCAAACAGGCCCTGCGCCTGGGTCTGTTGGAGCCGGGGGACAAGCTGCCGACGGCCCGTGAGGTCGTCGAGGCCACCGCCATCAACCCCAACACCGTCCTCAAGGCCTACCGCGAACTGGAACGCGAGGGCCTGGTCGAGGCGCGTCGGGGACTCGGCACGTTCGTACGGCGCGCACTGAGCACCGCGCCGGCCGAATCGCCCCTGCGCACCGAACTGGACGCGTGGGCCGTACGGGCCCGCGAGGCGGGGTTGGACCGCGACGACGTGGACGCTCTGTTCACTTCTGTACTGGACACGCACTTCAAGGGGGACGAGTCATGACCGAGACCGCCATCGAGGCGGCCGCGCTGGGCAGGAAGTTCGGGCGGCGCCGCAAGGCCGCCCTGGACGACTGCTCCTTCCGGCTCCCCGCGGGCAGCGTCTGCGCCGTCGTCGGTCCGAACGGCGCGGGCAAGTCGACCCTGCTCTCCCTCGCCGCCGGGCTGCTGCGCCCCACCGACGGCACGGTCACCGTCCTCGGCCAGACCCCGGCGGCGGTCCGCGAGCGCCTCGCGTACGTCGCCCAGGACAAGCCCCTGCACCCCCAGCTCACCGTCGCCGACACCCTGCGCCTCGGCCGCGAGCTGAACCCCCGCCGCTGGGACGCCCGGGTCGCCGAGCGGATCACCGCCGAGGGCGACCTCGCCCCGGACGCGAAGATCCGCACGCTCTCCGGCGGCCAGCGCACCCGCGTCGCGCTCGCCCTGGCCCTCGGCAAGCGCCCCGAACTGCTGCTCCTGGACGAGCCGATGGCCGACCTCGACCCGCTGGCGCGGCACCAGCTGATGGCCGCGCTCATGGCCGACGCCGCCGAGCACGGCACCACGGTTGTCATGTCCTCGCACGTCGTCGCCGAGCTGGACGGCGCCTGCGACCACCTCCTGCTGCTCGGCGCCGGCCGCGTCCGCCTCGCCGGCCCGCTGGACGACCTGCTCGCCGCGCACCAGCTCGTCACCGGCCGGGCCGACGCCTCCCTGGACCCGCACACCGTCGTCGAGTCCCGCACCACGGGACGCCAGCTCACCGCACTCGTACGCCCCGACGGCCCCCTCGGCGAGGGCTGGCAGACCACCGCCCCGACGCTCGAGGAGCTGGTCCTGGCCCACCTGCGCGCCCCCGGGGCCCCTGCCCTTCGCCTCGACTCCATCCGGGAGGCCGCCGTATGACCGCCGTGACGACCATCGAGACGTCCGCCGTCGCCACCTCCACCCGTGGGACGCGCGGCCTGCTCTGGGCGATGCTGCGGCTGCACCGCTGGGCGCTGTGGTTCTGGCTGCTGCTGGTGGCCGTCGGCGCGGGAGCGCTGCTGTGGGCGTACGGTCCGGGCGCGGACGCCGCGTGGGCCGAGTACCACAAGATGGGGTGCGGCTCGACGACGGAACCGGGCCTGGGCTGCGACTACGTCGGCCCCGCCTACACCCGGTACGACACCGTCGTCAGCCTCGGCACCGGAATCCTCGGACTCGTGCCGTTCCTCACCGCCGCCTGGGCGGGCGCCGCGCTCATCGGGCGTGAACTGGAGAGCGGGACCGCCCAGTTGGCGTGGACGCAGTCCGTCTCCCCCGCCCGCTGGCTGGCCGCCAAGCTCACCGTCCCCGCCGCCCTGCTCGTCTCCGGGACACTCCTGCTCACGCTGCTGCACCGCATGGTGTGGTCGGCGGACGGTCCGCTGCGGGCGGCGATGGGCTCACGGAGCTGGTACCAGGGCGCCACCTTCGAGGCCAACGGCACCCTCGCCACCGCCTACGCCGTCCTCGGCCTCGCCGTCGGCGTCCTGGCCGGTCTGCTCCAGCGCCGGGCCCTGCCCGCGCTCGGCCTGGCGGTCCTCGGCCTGGCGCTCCTCACGACCGTGCTCGGCACCCTGCGGCCGTACCTGTGGCCGCTGGAGACGCTCACGAACAAGCACGAGTACCCGGCGTACATCGGCATGGTCATCGACGAGGGCGCCCTCATCTCCACCGGCGCCCGCGTCCCCGACCCGATCTGCGTCGACGACGCCAAGTGTCTCGCCGAACACGACATCGTCGGCTTCTACCGCGACTACCACCCGTCGTCGCACTTCTGGCCCCTTCAGCTGGTGGAGACCGGCATCGCCCTCGCCCTCGCGGCCCTCGCGGTTCTGATCGCCTTCCGGCTGCTGAACCGCCGTACCGGAGCCGCCGTATGACCACCGCAATCCGCGGGGCGGCGGCCCCCACCACCGGTCGGCCGCCCCGCGCTCCCCGCGGCCTGACCTGGACCGTCCTGCGGCTGCACCGCTCGGCGCTGATCCTGTGGGCCTGCGTCGTCCTCAGCGGCGCCGCGGTACTGCTGTGGGCGTACGGACCGGGTGCCGACGCGGCCCAGGCGGAGTGGGACCGGATGTGCGCGGGCCGCGAGGGCTGCTCGTGGGGCGACCCGATCTTCGACTTCGACCGCGTCTTCAGGGCCGCCGGGCTCGGCATCACATGGATCCCCGCGCTCGTCGCCGCCTGGGCGGGCGCCTGCCTCGTCAGCCGCGATATGGAGAACGGCACCGCACACCTCGCCTGGACCCAGGGCGTCACCCCCGCCCGCTGGCTGGCCGCCAAGCTCGCCGTCCCGGCGGTCCTGATCACGGCCGGCACGACCGTCCTCGTCCTCCTGCACCGCCTGGTGTCCGACGTGCACCCCCTCCCGCTGGGGCGGTGGTCCTGGTACACCGACGACAACATCCGGGCCAACGGCACCGCCGCCATCGCCGCACCCCTGCTCGGCCTCGCCATCGGCGCCCTCGCGGGCCTGATCCTGCGCCGCGCGCTCCCGGCGCTCGCCGTCACCCTGGCCGCCACCTATGCGCTGCTGACGCTCGCCACTGTCGCGAGCCGCAACCTGGTGCCCGGGCAGACCATGGTCGGCACCCTGGAGTCCGGCCATCGGCTACCGACGCACTTCATCTTCGGTGAGTCGGACGCCCTCACCTCCACGGGAGCCCGCGTCCCCGACCCCTTGTGCGGCGACGACGACGCCAAGTGCCTCGCGGCCCACGACATCGTCGGCTACTACACCGACTACCACCCCGCCTCGGACTTCTGGCCGCTCCATCTCGCCGAAACCGGCCTGCTGCTGGGCGCCACCGCGATGGCCACCGCCGCCGCCTTCGGGCTGCTGCGCCGCCGTACCGCCTGACGGCGTACCGGACATACGACCCGTCACGTAGACGCCCGCGAGCCGCCCCCCGCTATCCCGCACGCCATGTCTCCGTAACCATCGGTTAAGACAGCCTTGCGACGCTCAGCCAATGACCCCCGCCGTGCCAGAGCCTGCGCCGCCCCCGGAAGGGAGCGCGAGGAACGGGGACGCACGACGCCTCCCCGCCCCACTCCCGCCCGCTCTTTCCGACGCGCCCATAAGCCTCGCCGCGCGGAACAATGGGCATATGAGCCAGTCCACGAACGCCCAGGCAAACGTCCAGCACGCGCAGCCCTCCGTCGGCTCCATCGCGGCGCACCGCCCGCACACGGTCACCTCGGCGGTGGTCTCCGAGCTGGAGCCCGACATCGATGCCGACCTCGACGCGTACGAGGTCACCCAGGTCGACGGTGTCCAGCTGCCCCAGGGCCGGTTCCTGGACCGTGAGCGCAGCTGGCTCGCGTTCAACGAGCGCGTCCTCGAACTCGCCGAGGACCCCAACACCCCGCTCCTCGAAAGGGCGAACTTCCTGGCGATCTTCGCCAGCAACCTGGACGAGTTCTTCATGGTCCGCGTGGCCGGACTGAAGCGCCGTATCGCCACCGGTGTCGCCACCCGGTCCGCGTCCGGCCTCCAGCCCCGCGAGGTCCTGGAGATGATCTGGGCCCGCTCCCGCGAGCTGATGGCCCGGCACGCCGCCTGCTACCACGAGGACGTCGCCCCCTCCCTCGCGGAGGAGGCCATCCACCTGGTCCGCTGGAGCGAGCTGCAGGAGAAGGAGCAGGCCCGCCTGTTCACCCTCTTCCGGCACCAGATCTTCCCGGTCCTGACCCCGCTCGCGGTCGACCCGGCGCACCCCTTCCCGTACATCTCCGGCCTCTCCCTGAACCTGGCCGTACGGGTCCGCAACCCCGTCACCGGCACCCCGCACTTCGCCCGCGTCAAGGTGCCGCCGCTGCTCTCCCGCTTCCTGGAGGCCTCCCCCGGCCGGTTCGTCCCGCTGGAGGACGTCATCGGCGCCCACCTGGAGGAGCTGTTCCCCGGCATGGAGGTCCTGGAGCACCACGCCTTCCGGGTCACCCGCAACGAGGACCTGGAGGTCGAGGAGGACGACGCCGAGAACCTGCTCCAGGCCCTGGAGAAGGAGCTCATGCGGCGCCGCTTCGGCCCGCCGGTGCGCCTGGAGGTCGAGGAGAACATCAACCAGGAGGTCCTGGACCTGCTGGTGCGCGAGCTGAAGATCAGCGAGGCCGAGGTCTACCCGCTGACCGGCCCGCTCGACCTCACCGGTCTCTTCCGCATCGCCTCCATCGACCGGCCCGAGCTGAAGTACCCGAAGTTCGTCGCGGGCACCCATCGCGATCTCGCCGAGGTCGAGTCGGCGTCCGCGCCGGACATCTTCGCCGCCCTGCGCAACCGGGACGTGCTGCTGCACCACCCGTACGACTCCTTCTCCACCTCCGTGCAGGCGTTCCTGGAGCAGGCGGCCGACGACCCGGACGTCCTCGCGATCAAGCAGACCCTGTACCGGACGTCCGGCGACTCCCCCATAGTCAACGCGCTCATCGACGCCGCCGAGGCCGGCAAGCAGGTCCTCGTCCTGGTCGAGATCAAGGCCCGCTTCGACGAGCACGCCAACATCAAGTGGGCGCGCAAGCTGGAGGAGGCCGGCTGCCATGTGGTCTACGGTCTCGTCGGCCTGAAGACCCACTGCAAGCTGTCCCTGGTGGTCCGCCAGGAGGGCGAGACGCTACGCCGCTACAGCCACGTCGGCACCGGCAACTACCACCCGAAGACGGCCCGGCTCTACGAGGACCTCGGTCTGCTGACGGCCGACCCGCAGGTCGGCGCGGACCTGTCCGACCTGTTCAACCGCCTCTCCGGCTACTCGCGCCGGGAGACGTACCGCCGTCTGCTCGTGGCCCCCAAGTCCCTGCGCGACGGCCTGATCTCGCGGATCAACAAGGAGGTCCAGCACCACCGTGCCGGACGTCCCGCCTACGTCCGCATCAAGGTCAACTCGATCGTCGACGAGGCGCTCATCGACGCCTGCTACGGCGCGTCCCAGGCGGGCGTGCCGGTCGACATCTGGGTCCGCGGCATCTGCGCGATCCGCCCGGGCGTGACAGGACTGTCGGAGAACATCCGCGTCCGCTCGGTCCTCGGCCGCTTCCTCGAACACTCCCGGGTCTTCGCCTTCGGCAACGGCGGCGAGCCCGAGGTGTGGTTCGGCAGCGCCGACATGATGCACCGCAATCTCGACCGTCGTATAGAAGCCCTGGTCAGGGTCACCGACCCGGCCCACCGCGCCGCGCTGAACCGGCTCATGGAGACCGGTATGTCCGACACCACCGCGTCCTGGCACCTCGGTCCGGACGGCGAGTGGACCCGGCACGCGACGGACGCGGACGGCCAGCCCCTGCGCAACGTCCAGGAGATGCTCATAGACGCCCGGAGGCGCCGGCGTGGCACAGCAACACCTTGATCCGACGGACCCCACGGCCGGGGCCGTGACCGGGGACGCCCTCGCGGGCTACCTGCGCGCCCAGGCCACGGAGTTCCTCCGAGCCCTGCGCCAGCACCGGGAGACCGGCGGCGACGGGGGCGCCCCCGCCCGGGCGAAGCCGAGGGCGGGGGACAACGGCTCGGAGCAGTCCGTCGACGCGGCCCGGGCGCTGCGCCGCTCGGCCCGCCGTATCAGCGCCAGCCTGCACACGTTCCGCCCCTTGCTGGACGCCGACTGGTCGGAAGCCATCCGCCCCGAACTGGCCTGGCTCTCGGGAACCCTGGCGATGGAACACGCGTACGCGGCCCGCCTGGAACGCCTGCTGCTGGCCCTGCACCGGTTGTCGGGGGCGGCGGTGCTGCCGGCGCAGCCGGGGGTGGTCGATGTGCATGGTGCGGGCGCGGGGAACGGCACGGCCGAGGCAGCCGCGGGCAGCCGTACGAACGTAGCCGCGGGCAGTCGTGCCGCGGGGGCGGCACGGGTGGACGCGGCGGCACCCGGCACCGCCGGCCCCGCCACCCACCCGGCGGCCACCCCGGAACGCGGCAACCTCACGGTCGGCGCGGCCAAAGCGGGCGCCCTGCTCGAACGCCAGCTCACCCTGGCCCGGACCCGGGCCCACAGCACCGCCCTCCAAGCCCTCGGGAGCAGCCGCTTCCACGCGGTCGCCGACAACATCGCCTTACTCGCCAGCGAGGTCCCCCTCACCCCCGCCGCGGCCACCGCCGACCTGCGCCCCCTCGCGGCCGCCGCCGAGGAACGCCTCTGCGACGCTGTGACGGCGCTGCCCCTGGTGACCGCGGGCCACCCCTACAACGCGGAGGCCCTGATCCACGGCCTGTCCCCGGACCCGTCCCCGCACCCCCAGGACGCGCCCTGGCACCAGGTCCGTCTGCTGCTGCGCCTGCACCGCTATGCCCGCGAGGTCCTCCACGGGGGCACCCGGGTGGACGTACGGCTGCTGACGGCCGGCCAGGCCCTCAACCGGCACCGTGACGCCTCCGAGGCGGCGGCCGCCGCGGCCCAGGCGGCCCGCACCCCGCGTATCGCCCCGGCCACGGCCTACGCCCTCGGCGTGCTCCACGCCGACCAGCGGCACGAGGTGGAGGCGGCACGGTTCGCGTTCCAGCAGTCCTGGCAGATCCAGACGGTGGGCGCGCCCTGAACCAGGGCCGAAGGAGGCACACCCGGGTGACTCACGCGAAGGACCTCACCACCGTCCACGCGGCGGGCTGCGTCCTGTGGCGCCGTTCGCCGGTAGACGGTGGGCTGGAGATATGCCTGATCCATCGGCCGAAATACGACGACTGGTCGCACCCCAAGGGCAAGCTGAAACGCGGCGAGGCCCCCCTGGACGGTGCCCTGCGCGAGGTCACGGAGGAGACGGGTCACCGCGCTCGGCCGGGTGCCGAGCTGCCGACCCTGCGGTACCTGGCCAACGGCCGCCCCAAGGAGGTCCGCTACTGGGCGGCCGAGGCCGGCCCCGGCACCTTCACCCCGACCGACGAGGTGGACCGCCTGCTGTGGCTCTCCCCCACGGCCGCGCGGGGCCGCCTGACCCAGCCGAGGGACCGCGACCTCGTGGACGCCCTGCTGCGGTCGCTGCGCCCGGCATAGTCCGCTACAACCCACCCCAAAGTCTCGGAATGCTCCCGTGTCCTCGACGTAAGCGTTCCGTGACCTCACCGCACCGTCCCCAGGGGTTCACCCCTCGTTCATTTACGCCCTTCGGCGCCTTCACCTGTACTGCCTAATTTCGGCCTTGCACGGTGACGGACCGCGCCCGACGAGACGCGTCCGCATCGCCCATTCTTCGCACGCCGCCGAATTCAGGACGGCGGCTCCTGGAAGGAACTCCCTCAAGTGAAGCTTCAGCGCAAGAACCGGCGGGCACTCGCTCTCGGCGCTCTCGCCGTCTCCGGCGCCCTGGCCCTCACGGCGTGCGGCTCCGACGACACCGGCACCGGCGGCGACTCCACCGCCGCCGCGCCCACCGGCAACATCGACTGTGGCGACGCCAGCGGCCAGCTGCAGGCTTCCGGCTCCTCCGCGCAGAAGAACGCGGTCGACGCCTGGGTCAAGCAGTACACCGCGGCGTGCAAGAGCGTGCAGGTGAACTACAACCCGACCGGTTCGGGTGCGGGCATCACCGCGTTCCTCCAGGGCCAGACCGCGTTCGCCGGTTCGGACTCCGCGCTGGAGGCCGAGGAGATCACCGAGTCCAAGAAGACCGCCTGCACCAACGGCGGCCAGGCCATCGACCTGCCGATGGTCGGCGGCCCGATCGCGGTCGGCTACAACGTCCCGGGCGTCGACAGCCTCACCCTGGACGCCTCGACCCTCGCCAAGATCTTCGACAGCGAGATCACCAACTGGAACGACGCGGCCATCAAGAAGCTGAACCCCGACGCGAAGCTTCCCGACCTCAAGATCCAGGCGTTCCACCGCTCGGACGAGTCCGGCACCACGGACAACTTCACCAAGTACCTGGCCGCCGCGGCTGCCAAGGACTGGAAGTACGAGCCGGGCAAGTCCTGGGAGGCCAAGGGCGGCCAGTCCGCCTCCGGCTCCTCCGGCCTGGCGCAGCAGGTGACGCAGACCGCGGGTGCGATCTCCTACTTCGAGCTGTCCTACGCCAAGGGCGGCATGAAGACGGTCAAGCTGGACACGGGCGCCGGCACGCCGGTCGAGGCCACCCTCGACAACGCCACCAAGGCCATCGCCGCCGCCAAGCGCGTCGGCACCGGCAAGGACATGGCTCTTGAGCTGGACTACGCGACCAAGGCCGAGGGCGCCTACCCGATCACCCTGGTCACGTACGAGATCGTCTGCGACAAGGGCAACAAGGCCGAGACCCTGCCCGCCGTCAAGTCCTTCCTCGGCTACATGGCCTCCGAGGACGGCCAGGGCGTGCTGACCGAGGCCGACTACGCCCCGATGCCCGACGAGATCATCACCGAGGTCCGCAAGACCGTCGAGAGCCTGAGCTGACCTGTGTGCGGCCCGCTCCCCACACCGGAGCGGGCCGCACTGTCCGGTGCACCGCCGCCAGGAGTCACCGCCCACCCGTGGTGGCTCCGCTTCAGGGCCGTCGTCCCCGACGGCTCCGCAGACCGGAGAACCCGATGGACATATCAACGAAGAGCATCGCCTCGCCGCCCACACCCGAGCCGCCCACGACCGAGCAGAAGCGTGCCGCCCGCGGCGCCACCCGCCCCGGAGACCGGATCTTCCTCGCGCTCTCCCGCGGATCCGGCATCTTCCTGCTGGTGGTCATGGCGGCCATCGCCGTCTTCCTCAGCCTTCGCGCCTTCAACGCGATCAGCAAGGACGAGGCCAACTTCTTCACCACCTTCGAGTGGAACCCGACCGGCGACCCGCCGGTCTTCGGCATCGCCGTCCTGGCCTTCGGCACCGTCGTGTCGTCGGTCATCGCGCTGGCCATCGCGGTCCCGGTCTCGATCGGCATCGCCCTGTTCATCACGCACTACGCCCCGCGCAAGCTCGGCGGCCCCATCGCGTACGTGATCGACCTGCTCGCCGCGGTGCCGTCCATCGTCTACGGCCTGTGGGGCGCCCTCGTCCTGGTGCCGAACCTGGACGGCCTGTACGGCTGGCTGGACGAGTACCTCGGCTGGACCGGCATCTTCGAGTGGAGCGGCGGCGCCCCGCGCTCGCTGTTCACCGTCGGCATCCTGCTCGCGATCATGATCCTGCCGATCATCACCAACGTGAGCCGCGAGGTCTTCCGCCAGGTCCCGCAGATGCACGAGGAGGCCGCGCTGGCCCTCGGCGCCACGCGCTGGGAGGTCATCCGGATGTCGGTCCTGCCCTACGGCCGCTCCGGCGTCATCTCCGCGTCGATGCTGGGCCTCGGGCGCGCGCTCGGCGAGACGATGGCCGTCGCCATGGTCCTGTCGCCGATCATGGACATCGACGCCAGCCTGCTCGACCCGGGCGGCGGCACCTTCGCCCAGAACATCGCCAGCAAGTTCAACGAGGCCACCGAGAACGGCCGTGACGCGCTCATCGCCTCCGGTCTGGTGCTCTTCGTCATCACCCTGCTGGTCAATGGCACCGCCCGCATCATCATCGAGCGGCGCAAGGAGTTCTCGGGGGCCAACGCATGAGCAACGCAACTCTCTCCGACAAGCGCCCGAGCAGCCTCAAGGGCGCCACGCTGCCCAAGTGGTTCGCCTGGGCCGTAGCCGCGGGCTCGGTCGCCCTCGGCCTCGGCATCAGCACGGCCGCCGGGCTGGACAGCAGCATCCAGTGGGCCCTGATCGCCGCGCTGCTGTTCGTCATCGGGTCGTTCGGCATCTCGGCACGCGTCGAGGGCCGTCGGCAGGCGAAGGACCGCACCGCCACCAGCCTGATCTGGGTCGCGTTCCTGCTCGCCGCCATCCCGCTGGCCTCGATCATCTACGAGACCATCAAGCGCGGTGTGAAGGTCCTCGACGGCTACTTCCTCAGCCACTCGATGGGTGTGGTCTCCGACACCGAGCCCGGCGGTGGCATCTACCACGCCATCCTCGGCACCCTGGAGCAGGTCGGCATCGCCACCGTGATCTCCGTGCCGATCGGTGTGCTGACCGCCATCTACCTGGTCGAGTACGGCCGCGGCAAGCTCGCCAGGGCCATCACCTTCTTCGTCGACGTCATGACGGGCATCCCGTCGATCGTCGCGGGTCTGTTCATCCTCAGCCTGTGGATCGTGATCCTGGGCATGGGCTACTCCGGCTTCGCCGGCTCGATGGCCCTGTCCATCCTGATGCTGCCGGTGGTCGTCCGCTCCACCGAGGAGATGCTCAAGCTCGTCCCGAACGAGCTGCGCGAGGCCTCGCTGGCGCTGGGCGTGCCCAAGTGGCGCACCATCCTGAAGGTGGTCCTGCCGACCTCCATCGGCGGTATCACCACGGGCGTCATGCTCGCCGTCGCCCGTATCACCGGTGAGACGGCCCCGCTGCTGCTGCTGGTGTGGGTGACGAACTTCATCAACGCCAACCCGTTCAAGGACCCGCAGGGGTCACTGCCGGTGTACATCTACCTGCAGTTCGCGAACAGTGGTGGCCAGGGCCCGGCGTACGACCGTGCCTGGGCGGCGGCGCTGGTGCTCATCGCCTTCATCATGATCCTCAACCTGGTGGCTCGCGGTATCGCCCGCTGGAAGGCACCGAAGACGGGCCGCTGACGCGGCCAATCAGCGACCCGAAACCCCCCTGAAAGAAGCAGTGATTCACATGGCCAAGCGCATAGATGTCAGCGGCCTCAACGCCTACTACGGTTCCTTCCTGGCCGTCGAGGACATCTCGATGACCGTCGAGCCCCGTTCCGTCACCGCCTTCATCGGTCCCTCCGGCTGCGGCAAGTCCACCTTCCTGCGCACCCTCAACCGGATGCACGAGGTCACGCCGGGCGGCCGCGTCGAGGGCAAGGTGCTGCTCGACGACGAGAACCTGTACGGCGCCGGTATCGACCCGGTGGCCGTACGGCGTGAGGTCGGCATGGTCTTCCAGCGGCCGAACCCCTTCCCCACCATGTCCGTGTACGACAACGTCGCCGCCGGCCTGCGCCTCAACGGCAAGTACAAGAAGTCGCAGCTGGACGAGATCGTGGAGAAGTCCCTCAAGGGCGCGAACCTCTGGAACGAGGTGAAGGACCGCCTGAACAAGCCCGGCTCGGGCCTCTCCGGCGGCCAGCAGCAGCGCCTGTGCATCGCGCGGGCGATCGCGGTCGAGCCGAATGTCCTCCTCATGGACGAGCCCTGCTCGGCCCTGGACCCGATCTCCACGCTCGCCATCGAGGACCTGATCGGCGAGCTCAAGGAACGCTTCACGATCGTCATCGTGACGCACAACATGCAGCAGGCGGCGCGTGTCTCGGACCGCACGGCGTTCTTCAACCTCGCCGCCGTCGGCCAGCCCGGCAAGCTGATCGAGATCGACGACACGGAGCGCATCTTCTCCAACCCGTCGGTCCAGGCCACGGAGGACTACATCTCCGGCCGCTTCGGCTGATCCGCCACCAGGCGGCACAAACCCCTCGCGGTGCTGCATGGCGGTGCCACCGCGAGGCAGATAAAGGGCCCGCCCCCCGGCTCCCGGGGGGCGGGCCCCTCTCTGTCTCACCGCCGTCTCACCGCGGCCTCAGCCCCCCACATGCCCTTTCGCGTCCGTCCGCGCCAGACTCCGCGCGCGTCTCGCCGGCCCTCGCCAGCCGCAGCTGCACTGGGCCGAGCAGAAAGGGCCCTTCTCCACCATGGTCATGCGGTGGTCCAGGGGGTCGCCGTGATTTCGGGAAGAGGTCGGTCCGTCCTTCTGCGCCACACCTGCAACGTTACCCAAGGCAAGTAAGGGCAACGCACCGCCGTGCGTGACGAGGCCACCTACCCGTCGTTAACCGGAACGACAGGGGGCCCGTGACGGACGTACCGGCTGGGGGTAGGCAGGCGATGACGGAGCGGCAGCACAAGCAAAGGCGCGGGGCGGGCGTTGCGGCCGGGATCCTGTGTGTCTGTCTGACGGGCAGCGGATGCGCCCAGAGCGGCATCGCCGCCGAGGACGCGCGCGAGGGCGAGGCCGTGCAGACCGTGCGGAACGCCGCCGACGCACTCGTCGGCGCCCGCAGTTCCAAGGCCCGTACGTCCATGGAGATGGCCGCCGGCGGCACCCGCGTCACCATCCGCGGCGAGGGCGTGTACGACTTCGGCAAACAGCTCGGGCGACTGCGGGTCCTGCTCCCGCACGACCCCGCCGGCACCCCCGAGCACCGGCCGATCGTGGAACTGCTCGCTCCCGGGGCCCTGTTCATGAAGAACCGGGGAGCCGGTGTGCCCGCCGACAAATGGGTGCGCGTCGACACACGGTCCCTCTCCGACGGCAACCTCGTCACCGGCGGGGCCACCGACCCGTTCGCCGCCGCCGAGGTGCTGCGCGGGGCGCGTACGGCGGCGTACGTGGGTGAGGACAAGATCGCCGGTACGCCGGTGCGGCACTACCGGGGGACGGCCGACCTGGGGATCGCCGCTCGGGACGCGTCCGAGGGCAACAAGGAATCCCTGGCGGCAGCGGCGAAAGGGTTCGCCTCGGATCAGGTGCCGTTCGACGTCTACCTCGACGACGCCGGCCGGATCCGCAAGGTCCGGCACCGGTTCAGCTTCGTCAACGGACAGCAGAACAACGCCGTCGCCGTGGCCTCGACGACCTTGCTGTACGACTTCGGGGCCCCCGTCGACGTACGGCTGCCGGACGGCGACGACATCTACGCGGGCAAGATCGCCGAGGAGTGAGGGCCCGGGTGAGGGCCGGCGTATGCGTGCGTGACGGGCGTCAAGAACTAGCCCGTCCGTGCCATGCGCGGGGTGTAGGCCGCTCCCTACTCTAGGAAGTCGGTAACGGCAGAGAAGAGGTGATGCACGTGGCTCCGGTCGGCGGTACGGCAGTTCAGGACCACGTCGCCCTCGCCGAGATCGAGCTGTGCGGAGAGCTGATCATCGCGGCGTCGACCGCCCGCGAGGACCGGCTCAGCCTGGAGAGCATCGACGAGGTCCTGAGAGTCGCGGAGGAACGCGACACGACGGCCGACTGACCATTCTCAGCCACCCCTGCCCCCGGCAGCCGCCGTCAGTTCCGCACCTCTCGCCGCCGGCTTCCGCACCTCTCGCCCTCAGGTCCGCAACAGCCGCCCGATCGCCTTCGTCGCTTCCTCCACCTTGGCGTCGATCTCCGCACCGCCCTTGAGGGCCGCGTCGGCGACGCAGTGACGGAGGTGCTCCTCCAGCAACTGCAGGGCGAAGGACTGCAGGGCCTTGGTGGAGGCGGACACCTGCGTGAGTATGTCGATGCAGTAGACGTCCTCGTCGACCATCCGCTGCAGCCCCCGGATCTGGCCCTCGATCCGGCGCAGGCGCTTGAGGTGCTCGTCCTTCTGCTTGTGGTAGCCGTGGATGCCGCGGTCGTGGTCGGTCACGACGGCCGATGTGTCCTCCGCCTCGGAGGGCACGCCCGCGCCGGCCTCGGTGGTCGTCATCGCGTCCTCCAGACGTAAACCGCTTCATATACCCCTACTGGGTATATCGTACCGAACTTTGCTGGGTATAGGGCTTGTGGCCGACCCCGCGAACGGCCGCTGGACTGGACCACTGGGCAGCCCCCGTGCCGACCACTGTGCCTGATGGGCGACACTGGAGGACGGCCCATTAGCCGTGGCCGGATGATGCGCCTAGCATCAGCCTGACCGAAACCGATGCATCTTGAGGACCCCACGTGCGATTTCGTCTGACCCCCCGGGAGACGAGCTTCTACGACATGTTCGCCGCGTCCGCGGACAACATCGTCACGGGCTCGAAACTCCTGATGGAACTGCTCGGGGCGGACAACGCCGGCCGGGCCGAGATCGCAGAGCGTATGCGGGCCGCGGAACACGCAGGTGACGACGCCACGCACGCGATCTTCCACCAGCTGAACTCCTCGTTCATCACGCCGTTCGACCGCGAGGACATCTACAACCTCGCGTCCTGCCTCGACGACATCATGGACTTCATGGAGGAGGCCGTCGACCTCGTCGTCCTCTACAACGTCGAGGAACTGCCCAAGGGTGTCGAGCAGCAGATCGAGGTGCTGGCGCGCGCGGCCGAGCTGACGGCCGAGGCGATGCCGAACCTGCGCACGATGGACAACCTCACCGAGTACTGGATCGAGGTCAACCGCCTCGAGAACCAGGCCGACCAGATACACCGCAAGCTCCTCGCCCACCTCTTCAACGGCAAGTACGACGCGATCGAGGTCCTCAAGCTCAAGCAGATCGTGGATGTGCTGGAGGAGGCGGCGGACGCTTTCGAGCACGTGGCGAACACGGTGGAGACCATCGCCGTCAAGGAGTCCTGAGACCCGCCCATGGACACCTTTGCGCTGGTCGCGACCATCGGCGTCGCGCTCTTCTTCACGTACACCAACGGCTTCCACGATTCCGCGAACGCGATCGCCACGTCCGTGTCGACGCGTGCGCTGACCCCGCGGGCCGCGCTGCTGATGGCCGCGGTGATGAACCTCGGCGGCGCCTTCCTCGGTTCGGGCGTGGCCAAGACGGTCAGTGAGGGCCTGATCCAGACGCCCGAGGGCTCGAAGGGGATGGGCATCCTCTTCGCGGCCTTGGTTGGCGCGATCACCTGGAACCTCATCACCTGGTACTTCGGCCTGCCGTCCTCCTCCTCCCACGCCCTGTTCGGCGGCATGGTGGGAGCGGCGCTGGCAGGCGGAACAACGGTGTACTGGCACGGCGTCCTGGAGAAGATCGTCATCCCGATGTTCGTCTCACCGATCGTCGGCCTGTGCGCGGGCTACCTGGTGATGACGGCGATCATGTGGATCTTCCGCCGCGCCAACCCGCACAAGGCCAAGCGGGGCTTCCGTATCGCCCAGACGGTCTCGGCCGCCGGAATGGCCCTGGGCCACGGCCTTCAGGACGCCCAGAAGACGATGGGCATCGTGGTGATGGCCCTGGTCATCGCCGACGTCGAGGACTACGGCGACCCGATCCCGGTGTGGGTCAAGATCGTGTGCGCCGTGATGCTGTCACTCGGCACCTACGCGGGCGGCTGGCGGATCATGCGCACCCTGGGCCGCAAGATCATCGAACTCGACCCCCCACAGGGCTTCGCCGCGGAGACCACGGGCGCGTCGATCATGTTCACCACGGCCTTCCTCTTCAAGGCCCCGATCTCCACGACCCACGTCATCACCTCCGCGATCATGGGCGTGGGCGCGACAAAGCGGGTGAACGCCGTGCGGTGGGGCGTGGCCAAGAACATCGTCCTGGGTTGGTTCATCACGATGCCGGCGGCGGCCGCGGTGGCGGCGGCGGCGTTCGGGGTTGTGCATCTGGCGTTCTTGTAGCCAGAGCTGGGGCGGGCGGGTCTTGCAGGCGGGGGGCGGGGCTTCATCACTCAACGCCGACGCAGGCTTTCCGGCCCGCCCGGCGTTCGAGGACGAGCACGGCCATCCCTAGCCCCCACCCACCCGCAGGGGCTTCACCTCTCGGCTCCGGTCCAGGCATTCCAGCCCGTCCGGCATTCGAGGACGAGCACGGCCATCCCTAGCCCCCACCCACCCGTAGGGGGCTCTACCTCTCGGCTCCGGTCCAGGCATTCCAGCCCGTCCGGCATTCGAGGACGAGCACGGCCATCCCTAGCCCCCACCCACCCGTAGGGGGCTCTACCTCTCGGCGCCGGCCCAGGTCATTCAGCCCGTCCGGCGTTTGAGGACGAGGCCCGTTCAGGGCCGGAGCGGGGTCTGGGGCGGCAGCCCCAGCGGGGTCGAAGGGGCGGAGCCCCTTCAGGATGGGACGGGTAGGGGCGGCGGGGGCGAGAATCCCGCGCCGAATGACCACCGCACCATGGAACCCCACCCCCCACCACCCCGTCTCGTTCCACGTAACCCCCAGGAGGCGACATGGAACGGCGTACTTTCATCGGCGGCGGCGCAGCAGCCCTCACCGCCCTGGCAGCAACCGCCTGCAAGAGCACCGACACCGGCGCAGGCGCAGCCACGGACGCAGGCACAAGCTCAAACCCCGGCACAGGCACCCGCACACAAACCACCGCCACCCGCTCCACCACCGCCTCCGCCCCCGCCAACTGGACCGCCCTCGCCCGAGACCTCGACGGCCGCCTCATCCGCCCGGGCGACGCCGACTGGAAGTCGGCCCACCAGCTCTACAACACCCGCTTCGACGCCCTGAAGCCCGCCGCAGTCGCCTACGTCGCCCACCCCGACGACATCCGCACCACCCTCGCCTACGCGCGAGCCCACAACCTCCACGTAGCCATCCGCAACGGCGGCCACTCCTACGCCGGCTGGTCCTCCGGCAACAACCGCCTCATCATCGACGTCTCCAAGCTCAACCGCATCCGAGCCTCGGGCACCACGGCAGTGGTCGGCGCCGGCTCCAAACTCATCGACGTCTACCGAGCCCTCGCCGCAAAGGGCGTCACCATCCCCGCCGGCTCCTGCCCCACCGTCGGCGTCTCCGGCCTCACCCTCGGCGGCGGCCACGGCGTGACCTCCCGCGCCTACGGCCTGACCTGCGACAGCCTC
Organism: Streptomyces sp. NPDC093591; assembly: GCF_044764885.1. NCBI lineage: Bacteria > Bacillati > Actinomycetota > Actinomycetes > Kitasatosporales > Streptomycetaceae > Streptomyces > Streptomyces sp. NPDC093591. Next base: position 18,308 of record NZ_JBIWIY010000020.1, on the reverse strand, counting down.
ACCCAGGCCACCCTGATCACCGCCGACGGCAAGCAGCTCACCGCCAACGCCACCACTCACAAGGACCTCTTCTGGGCCCTGCGCGGCGCCGGCAACGGCAACTTCGGCGTCGTGACGGAACTGCACTTCAAGACCCACCCCGCCCCCCAGGCCGTAACGGCGTTCATGACCTGGCCCTGGTCGAAGGCGGCCGCGTTGATCAAGGCCTGGCAGGAGTGGGGCCCGAGCCAGCCCGACGAGATCTGGTCGGCCCTGAGCATCTCGAACCACGCGGGCGGCACCCCCACCATCTCCGTCGCGGCGTTCTCCCTGGGCACCTACGGCGAACTCCAGAACGCGGTGGACCGCCTGGCCGACCGCCCCGGCGGCCCCGGCCCCGCGAGCAACGTCGCCCTCAAGCGCCGCTCGTACGAGGCGGCGATGGAGCTCTACGCAGGCTGTTCCTCGTTCACCACGGACGCGCAGTGCCACCTCCCCGGCTCCACCCCGGGCCGCTCCCCCCAGGGCGCCCTGAGCCGCGAAACGTACACGGCGAAGTCGGACTTCTTCGACCGCTCCCTCTCCTCCGCGGGCATCCGCACCCTGCTGAAGCAGATGGAGTCGGTCCGCGGCGGCTCCGGCAGCATCGCGCTCACGGCCCTCGGCGGTGCCGTCAACCGCGTCTCCCCCACGGCGACGGCCTTCGTGCACCGCCGTTCCCGCATGCTGGCCCAGTACATCGCCTCGTGGCGCGCCGGCACGACGGGCTCCACGGCCCAGGCGTGGCTGAAGTCGGCGCACGACGCGATGCGGCCGTACGCCTCGGGCGCCGCGTACCAGAACTACACCGACCCGACCCTGAGGGACTGGCGCAAGGCGTACTACGGGGACGCGGCGACGCGCCTGACGAAGCTGAAGAAGCAGTACGACCCGCAGGGCTTCTTCACGTACCCGCAGGCGCTGTAGGCCGTCACGCACTCGCAGCCGCTGTAGCCATCACAGACGTCGGCGCGCAGCCACCAAAAGCAAGCGCGCCGACCCACCGACCCACCGAGCCGCCGACCCACGAAGCCACCGAGCCTCCGCCCCGCCAAGCCGCCGACCACCGACCCCCGCCCCAGCGAAGCTACGCCGCGAGATCCCGCTCCTCAGCCCCCGCCGACTCCTTCCGAGCCCCCGGAATCAACGCGTCCTGCCCACCCGCCCGGGACAACCCCCGCGACCTGATCAGCCACCCACCCCTCGGCGACCGCTCGATCGCGGACATCACGGGCGTCAGCAAAGCCATGGCCAACGGCGACAACAGCAGCGCGACAGCCGTGCCGAGCGCGAACCCGCCCACCACATCGGTCGGGTAGTGCACGCCCATATAGACCCGGCAGAACCCTTCGAGAAGCGCGAGCCCGATCCCGACCAGCCCGAACTTCCGGTTCGCGACGAACAGTCCGACCCCCAGGGCCATCGCGATCGTCGCGTGATCACTGACGAACGAGTAGTCGGTCTTGCCGGACACCAGGACTTCGAGCCCTTGATGGTCGTTGAACGGCCGGGGCCGCTCGACGAACCCCCGTATCGGCACATTCACGAGCACCGCGATGCCGGCGGCCAGCGGCGCCCACACGAGCGCGGCCACCGACGAGGCGGCGTCCTCCGCGCCCCGCCGCCGCACGGACCACCAGCACCACACCACGAGCAGGACCATGGCGAGCACGAGCCCGTACTCACCGACGTACTCCATGACCCGGTCGAACCAGCCCGGCGCGTCCTTGGCCAGGCCATTGATGTCGTAGAGCAGCTCGACGTCGGGGTTCGACCCGGATTCTGCGAGTCCAGCCATGATGCTGCGGCCCCTTCGTCGTCTCTCCGGCGCATCTTGCGTACGCCGCTACGCCCACCCCCGTGGTTGTAGATCCGGCTACTACACCAGGAACGCACGGCCCCTGTTGATACGTTCCACACTCCACTGAATGATCACGCAGACGTTATCGAAGAGAGACCCATCGCCGCAGCTCAGGGGGTGGGTTCACGCTCCGTCTACACCGTCGTGGGGAGCGCTTTCGCGCCATCTTCGGTGACCCGGGTGGCACCGAAGTACTTCGCGGTGTCGATCGGGTCGAACCGGATCACAGCACCCGTTCTCGGTGCGTCGATCATGTACCCGCCGCCCACATAAATCCCGACATGGTCGATGGCCCGGGAGTTGGTCGGGTCCGTCGAGAAGAAGACCAGATCGCCGGGGAGCAGCTCGCTCCTGGCCGGATGCGGTCCGGCGTTGTACTGATCGTTGGCGACGCGCGGCAGCGTGATCCCGACACTCTCGTAAGCGGCCTTGGTCAGCCCGGAGCAGTCGAACCGTCCCCCGTCCGCAGCGGTACCGTCTCCGCCCCACAGGTAGGGCGTGCCGAGCTTCTTCTGCGCGTAGTAGATGGCGCCGGCGGCCTGCTTGCTGGGGTCGACACGGCTCACGGGCGCGGCGAAGCTCTGCTCCAGAGTCGTGATCGTCTTCACGTAGTTCTGGGTCTCCTTGTACGGCGGCACACCCCCGTACTTGATGACCGCGTACGCCCCCGCGTTGTAGGAGGCGAGCATGTTCTTCGTCTGGTCGCCGGGAACGTCCTTCACGTACGAGGCGAGCTTGCAGTCGTACGACGCGGCCGATGGAATCGCGTCATTCGGATCCCACACGTCGCGGTCGCCGTCACCGTCGCCGTCGACGCCGTGCGTGGCCCAGGTGCCCGGGATGAACTGAGCGATGCCCTGCGCGGCCGCCGGGCTCTGGGCCTTCGGGTTGAAGCCGCTCTCCTGGTACAGCTGGGCGGCGAGCAGCGCGGGGTTGATGGCAGGGCACAGATTGCCCCACTTCTGCACGAGCGCCTGATACGCGGCCGGCACAGCGCCCTTGGCGAGGTTCTTGGCCCCGCCGCCCACCCCGTTGGCAAGGTTCCCGGCGACGACGTAGACCCCGACGACGAGCAGCATCACGAAGCTGAGCCCGGCCGCGACAGCGGCACCCGCCACGATCCATGCCTTACGCACCGTCAACCGCCCCTCGCCCGCCGGGAGTCCGCCCGCGCCAGTTTAGGAGCTTCCCGCGCGGAAGCCGTCGCAACCGATGCTCTCGTAGTCCGTCGGGCTGCCGTTGACGTGATAGAAGACGACCGTCCAGTCACCGGGGTCGTTTGCGACGGGGATCGCGTCGATGGGCTTGCCCGTCTCCGAGTGCCACTGGAAGTCGTCGGGGTAGGTCAGCTCGATGTACCCCCCGGCCTTCCAGTGCGTGTAGATGTCCACCGGTTCGCTGGTGTAGCCGATGGTCTGGTTCGGCGCCTTGTACGGCAGGCCCGTCGAGGGGGAGATGTCGTGCGGCGGCTTCACTCCGACCGAGACGTAGTACGGATCGGGCTTCTCGGTCAGCATCTCCGCGTACTTGAACCGGACGGAGATCTTCGCCCTCTCCTGGACGGACGCGGCGGTGGGATCGTCCGCGTCGACCGCGCTGTACTTGGAGTTCCTCGGGCGCGCTGACCGCCCCGACCTGCGCGCATTTGCGTTCGGAGCTGTTCCAGACATCGACGTTGCGGCGGTTGCGCACGATGTACTCCGGCGCCTTCTGCGCCGCGGACGTGCCGCTCGCGGACGCCGACGCCGACGGCGAACCCGACGCCGAGCCGCCGCTCCCCGCCTGCGACCCGCCGCCCTCCTCCCCCTGCCCGTCCAGCATCCGCCAGGTCACGGCGGACGCCGTCCCCACCACCACCGCGACGGCGAGAGCCACGATCCAGGGCGTACGACGCGAGCGGCCCCTCTCCGGTACGGCCGTCGGCGCCGAGGGCGCGAGCGTCGGTACGTACGCCGGGACGGCCGTCGGCACATAGCCGGGCCCCGCGGTCGGCGGATACACCGGCGGCGTCGGCGCCCCGTGCCCCGGCGGCACCAGCCCCGCCGCCACCGCCGCCTGGAGGTCCTGCGGCACGGCCTCGGCATCGCCGCTGAGCCGCCCGTAGAACGGATCCTCGGTGAGCACCGAGGACACGGCACAGCGCGCGATGACCGCGTCCAGCCCCGGCCGCCCGGCCGGGTCCTTGGCCACGCACTCCCGTATGAGCTCGGCCAGTTCCGGTTCCACTCCGGCGATGTCGATGTCCTCGTGCACCGCCCGGTACGACACCGCGTGCATGGGACCGGAACCGAACGGCGGACGGCCCGTCGCCGCGTACGCGAGCGTCGCTCCGAGCGCGAACAGGTCCGCCGCCGCGCCCACCTGATTGCTGGTCAGCACCTCGGGCGCGGTGTACCCGGGCGTCCCCGGGGTGAGTCCGGTCTGGGTCAGGGCCGTGTCCGCCGCGCCGCGGGCGATCCCGAAGTCGATGAGAAGCGGCCCCTGCGGCGAGAGGATCACGTTCTGCGGCTTGAGGTCCCGGTGCGTCACGCCGTACCCGTGCACGCTCGCCAGCGCCTCGGCGAGGGCCGCGAACAGCCGCCGAGCGCTGTCGGCCGGCAACGCCCCGCGCTCCCCCACCGCCTTGCCCAGGGTCGGCCCCGACACATACTCGGTGGCCAGCCAGTACGGCGCCGCGTCCAGCGAGGCGTCGATCAGGTTCGCCGTATACGCGCTGCGGACGGCCCGCACGGTCTCGACCTCCCGCCGGAACCGTGCCAGCGCCTCCGGATGGTCGGTGATCTCGTCCCGGATCACCTTGATCGCGACCAGCCGCCCACCCGGCGAACGAGCCAGATAGACCTGCCCCATACCGCCCGCCCCGAGCCGCGCGAGCAGCGTGTAGGCGCCTATGTGCGCCGGGTCCCGATCCTTCAGTGCGTCCACCGAACTGACCTTGCCACAAAGATCAGTTCGCCGGGGAACCCCTTTCCGCCCGCTGATACAGCTCCGCCGCCTCCGCCCCGAACACCACGCTGAACGACACGTCCGCCGTGGCCCCGCCCCCGTCGTGCCCGCCCAGCACCCCGACGACCGCCCCGTCCCCGTTGACCCAGGGACTCCCGCTGGTCCCGCCGCTGAAGCCGGGACAGGAGATGCGCTGCTGCGTACGGGTGTGGAGGCCCGGCTTGTTGGTGCAACTGATCGGCGCCTCCCGGGCGTTGGGGTACCCGGTGACGGTCACCGCCGTGGCCCCCGTGGCCGTGTCCGAGGCGAGCCGATTGCCCCCGACCACCTCCTCGACCTCTCCTCCACCCGCCCGCTCCCCCACGACCCCGAACGCCACGTCACTGTCCTCGTCCCGCCCTTTCAGCCATCTCTCCGGCAGGAACCACCTCCCGACCGTCCACACCCCGTACGGCGCCCTGCCGTCCCGGTACCCGGGCACGAACATGAGCTTGTCCGCCCTGCCGTCGAGGCAGTGGGCGGCGGTGACGATGAGGTTCCGGTGCGGGCTGTGCACGACGGACGCGGTGCAGAAGTGGCCGCCGCGCAGGTCGGCACGACGGTCGGTTGCGAACAGGGCACCGACACGGACACTCCGAGCCGTCGCGACGGCGAAGGCGGTCACCCCGAAGGGCCCGGTTCCGGCGTCGGCGGCAGCGGTGGAGGCCGACGTGACGGCGAGGAGGAGGGTGGCGGCGTACAGGGCTGGGCGGGAGGCGCGGGCGGTGCGCTTCATCGGGGACATCGGCGCCACTGTGACCGACGAAGGTGAGAGAAGCGTCAGACGCCGTCCGCGCGGCCCTCGGCCCCTCTCTTCCGGCGCGGTGAGCCGCCGTACATTGCGCACGGCCACCCCGGCCGCGTTACCCGGCAGGTAATCGCCACCGGCAGGCTCCCATGCCACGCTCGTGAGCACAGGGAGCCCGACCGACCGGAAGGACACCATGCCCGCCTACGCGATAGCCCACCTCCGTAACGCGACCGCGCACCCGGAGGTCGCCGAGTACATCGAGCGCATCACCGCCACCTTCGAGCCGTACGGCGGCCGCTTCCTCGTGCACGCCACGCCGCACGAGACGAAGGAGGGCAGCTGGCCCGGAGCCGTCGTGATGATCGGCTTCCCCGGCATCGCCGAGGCGCGGGCGTGGTGGGACTCGCCCGCCTACCAGGAGATCGCGCCCCTGCGCTCCCGGCACATCGAGGGCGACATCATCATGGTCGAAGGCGTCGCCGAGGACTACGACCCGGCCACCACGGCGAAGGCCATGCGGGAGGCACTGGCCGGCGAGTAGCGCTCGGCGTACGAAAACCCGGGCACAAGGTCATCCCCCACGGCAGACTGTGGACGATCTGCGGACCGGCAGATCCAACTGACCACAGGGGGAACAACCATGAGACGGACCGGACGAGCCCTGGCCGTGACCGCACTGGCGGCCTGCGGGCTGACCGGCCTCGGGGCGGCGCCCGCCGCCGCGTCGGGCGATGTCCTGCTGCCCCATCCCGGGCCGGACGGCCTGGTGTGGGTGGAGGAGCGGACGGGGGACGGCGGCGTCGTGTCGGGGGGTGCGTGGGATCGCCTGCCGACCGTGCTCACCGTGGCGTGCGAAGGGGACGGCGATGTGCGGGTGACCATGCGGCAGGACACCGAGGTCGCCGCGTTCTCCGTCGACTGTCCGGCCGGCGAGGCCGGGGTCGGCTCGGTGACCATGGACCCCGGCGTGGTACGCGCCGGTTCCTTCCACGTGACCGTCGACGCGTCGGCGGACAACATCCGGTGGGCGCTGACCGTGACCCAGCCGGAGTCGTGACCCGCCCGAGGTAAGCGGAAGTACCGAGCAAGTGAACTGAGCGAAGTACCCAGCACCCAGCAAGCGTGGCAACCGTGGCGTCCGAGCGGCGCACTACCGCTCGGCGGCCACCACCTGCCCCGTCGGCCCCACCAGCTCCCCCGGCCAACTCACCCCGGTCAGCTCCTCCGACACAGTCCACAACCGCCGCGCCACCCCCGCATCACTCGCCGCCGCGGTCCGCCCCACCAGCGTCGGCGCGCCCCGCAGCTCACCGAGCCCGTCCGGGCCGACATAGCTCGCGCCGGGCAGATCCTGAGTCGCCGCGTACAAGGTCGGCAGCGCGCCCGCCGTGTCGTCCTGGGCGAGGAACCTGTTGCCGATCTTCATGAAGCGCCGCATCATCGCGCTCCCCGCGTGACTCTGCAGGTTGGTGGCCGCGTAGCCGGGGTGAGCCGCCAGGGCGCGCACCGGAGAACCGGACCCGGTCAGACGGCGCTGGAGTTCGAGCGTGAACAGCAGGTTCGCCAGCTTCGACTGGGCGTAGGCGCGGTTCGGGTGGTAAGCGGACGTGAAGTTCAGGTCATCGAAGCGGATCCGGGCATCGCCCCAGCGGTGGGCACCGGACGACAACGTCACGACCCTGTCCGTGACGTACGGCAGCAGCAGGTTCGTCAGCGCGAAGTGACCCAGATGGTTCGTGCCGAACTGCATCTCGAAGCCGTCCGCCGTCCGCTGCTGCGGCACCATCATCACGCCCGCGTTGTTGATCAGCAGATCCAGGGGCCGCCCCTGCCACGCGTCCGCGAACTCCCGCACGGAAGACAGATCCGCCAGATCCAGGCGCCGCACCTCCGTGCTGCCGTTCACCGTCGCCGCCGCTGCCCGGCCCCGCCCCAGGTCCCGTACGGCGAACACGACGTGCGCACCCGCCCGCGCCAGGGCCTCCGCCGCCCTGAGGCCGATCCCGCTGTTGGCGCCGGTGACGACGGCAGTGCGGCCGGCGAGGTCGGGGAGGCTCGTCGCGTCCCATGTCTGCTTGGTCTTCGTCTTCTCAGCCATGCCCTCGAATGTAGGCGCTGCCAACAATGCTGTCAATGACAACAATGCTGACGGCGCCAACAAAGATGGCACCGCCAACATCAAGCTACGATGGCCCACATGCCCGAGAGCCGCCCCTACCACCACGGAGACCTGCGCGCCGCCCTGCTCGCGGCAGCGGAACGCACCCTGCGCGAGAAGGGCGCCGGCTCCCTGTCACTGCGCGAACTGGCCCGCGAGATCGGCGTCAGTCACGCCGCCCCGGGCCGGCACTTCAAGGACAAGCAGGCCCTGCTCAACGCCCTGGCCCTGACCGGATACGACCGGCTCGCCCAGGCCCTGAACACGGCAGACGACCCCTCGCTCCCCCTGGAACCGCGCCTCACCGCCCTCGCCCGGGCATACCTCGGCTTCGCCATCGACAACGCCGAGCTCCTGGAGCTCATGTACGCCCGCAAGCACGACCCGGACGCCTCCGAGCAGATGGCCACCGCCGTCGAGCAGACGGTCGGCAGCCTCGAACGGGTCCTCGCCGACGCCCAGACACGCGGCGAGATCATCGAGGGCGACCCCGAGGAACTCAACCTCGTCACGGGCGCGGCCCTCCACGGCGTGGCCGGTTTCATCGCCGCCGGCTGGCTCACCCCGGAAGCGGCCCTGGCGGGCGTGGAGCGCTTGGTCCACCACCTGCTGCACGGCTTGAAGCCCCGCTGACGGCAATGCCCTCGAGGGTTCCCAGAGGAACCCCGAGTCAAGCCCGAGCCATCCCCCACCCATCCCGCGCCCATCCGCCCGCCATTGATCAGCAATCCCCAACCCCCCTGAGCAATACAGAAGTCAGGATTCCGAAACCCACCTTGTTGTCACGTACTCAACAAGCGACAGTCGTCGGCGGGCCGCCGCCCCCACCGGAAACCACACCGGTGGCCCCCCACCCGCAGGCCTCTTCCCCCACTCACAGGAGGCTGTACGTTGCGTACGACGACCCCCAACTCCCTCAAGACCCCCGGCAGATGGCGCCGCCTCACGTCCACGGCAGCCACCGCGGCCGCAACCGCCGCGCTCGTCCTCACCGGAATCGCAAGCGCCGGCACCGCGACCGCCGCCGGCGCCACCCCGCGGCAGACCCCCGCCACCACGAAGGTCACCTGGACCGCCACCCCCTGCGCCACGCCCAAACACAAGGGCGACCTGGCCTGCAACTCGGTCCGCGTGACCGGCGGCACCACCGCCTTCGAGAAGCAGCGGGCGGCCAAGAACGGCACCACCCCCAAGGCCGGTGACGCCACCACCCCCTCCGGCTACGGCCCGTCCGACCTCCAGGACGCCTACGGCCTCACATCCGCCGCCGCCTCCAACGGCGCCGGCGAGACCATCGCGATCGTCGACGCGTACGACGACCCGAACGCCGAGGCCGACCTCGCCCAGTACCGCTCGCACTATGGCCTCCCCGCCTGCACCACGGCGGGCGGCTGCTTCAAGAAGGTCGGCCAGACCGGCTCCACGACCTCCCTCCCCTCCGCCGACAGCGGCTGGGCCCAGGAGATCTCCCTCGACGTCGACATGGCGAGCGCCACCTGCCCGCACTGCGACATCCTGCTGGTCGAGGCGTCCTCCGCGTCCATGGAGGACCTGGGCACGACAGTGAACGAGGCCGTCAAGCTGGGCGCCAAGTACGTCTCCAACAGCTACGGCGGCTCGGAGTCCTCGTCGGACACCTCGTACGACTCGACGTACTTCAACCACCCCGGCGTCGCCATCACCGTCAGCGCGGGCGACTCGGCCTACGGCGCGGAGTACCCGGCCGCGTCCCGCTACGTCACAGCCGTAGGCGGCACGAAGCTCTCCAGCTCCTCCTCCACCTCCCGAGGCTGGACGGAGTCGGTCTGGAAGACGAGCAGCACCGCGGGAACCGGCTCCGGCTGCTCCTCCTACGACGCGAAGCCGAGCTGGCAGACCGACAGCGGCTGCGGCAAGCGCACGATCGCGGACGTCTCGGCCGTCGCGGACCCGGCGACCGGCGTCTCGGTCTACGACTCCTACGGCGTCACCGCCGGCTGGTACACCTTCGGCGGCACGAGCGCCTCCGCCCCGATCATCGCGGGCGTCTACGCCCTGGCGGGCACGCCGGGCGCCGGCGACTACCCCGCGCGATACCCGTACGACGCGGCCGGTACGTCCGCCCTCAACGACGTCACCTCCGGCAACAACGGAACCTGCTCCACGGCGTACTTCTGCACCGCCGGAACCGGCTACGACGGCCCCACCGGCTGGGGCACCCCGCAGGGCCTGGACGCCTTCACCGGCTGACCCTCCGTCACCATCCCTGACCAGCACGGGCCACGGCACCCCGCCGTGGCCCGTGCGCCATGCCGGGATAGCCTTCACCCGCAGAACACGGGCACGACCACTCACCCGACCGGCCGTCAGAAACGGTCCCCGGCGTGAAAAATGGCTAACGACGGAACCACACCACGGGTTCCGCTCAGGCCTCATTGCCCGGGGTGACCTGCCGTGATACACAGAGTGACCGTACGAGGTATTCGTACGAATCCCGCCCATCAATGACGCCAAGTCGACATACGACGGCGCGATTGTCGGCGAGAATGAGGACTGACCTCTGCGCGGCGCAGGGGACGGCAGAACTACCCAACAGGGGCGGTGACTTACATGCTCTTTGCGGCCGATAAGGGCGACATCAACACCATCATCGGCGGGATCGCTCCGGACTGGGGTCCCTTCGGGGCGCTGGGGAACGAAGCGAAGACGATGATCCAGGTCGTCATGGCGGTGGCCATCCTGCTCTGCCTCGGCATCGCCATCTGGGGGGCGGCCAAACAGCGCATCGGCGCCACGGCACTGCGCGACACCTTCAGCGCCGAGCAGGGCAAGGGTCTGATCGTCGCCGGACTCACGGGTGTCTTCATCATCGGGTCACTGGGCACGCTGTTCACCATCGTGTACGGCATGGCCGTCTAGGCGGCTGCGTCCCCTCCGTCCACTCCCCTCCCTCCGTCCGCTCCGGGCACGCCCGGTCCCCCCAGTCCCCCACCCACCCGTCGTGCCCACCGGCTGAGGTTGCGTTTCCCTGATGTCGAGTCACCACACCGCGCCCACGCGGGAACCAGCACGGCTACCGTCGTACTCCTACGTGTATTCGTCCGACGTGGAGGGGGCGTACGCGGCATGACTCTCGGAGACGAACGGGAGACCTCCGGCGGTTACGCAGGCACCGGTCAGACCCGCACACGGCTGCCCGAGAGCGGCGCCGACGTGTACGGGGGCGCACGGCGAGGCGGCCGCACGTCGTCCCGAAGCCTGGTCACCGTGGTCGGCGTGGTCGTCCTCCTCATCGCCGCGATCGCCTTCGCGAACCGTGGAGGCGACGACTCCGGTTCAGCGATCGGGGACGAAAACCAGCCGAATTCCTCGAGCACGGCGGCGAGCGGTTCGCGTCCGGTGGCGGGGAAGGCCGGGGGGATTCCGGCGGGGTTCGCGCAGGATGAGGTGGGGGCTCAGAGTGCGGCGGCCAACTATGCGGTCGCGTTGGGATCGGCCGACATGTTCGACAAGGCCAAGCGTGACGCCATCCTGCAGGCCATCATCACTCCATCTCGTATCCCCGAGTTCGAGACGACGCTGGACCAGGCATACACCCCCGCCTTCAACAAGAACGTCGGCCTGAACGACGACGGCTCCACACCAACTGGCTACACCTTCGTATCCCGCACGAGCCCGATCGGCACAAAGGTCACCGAAGCCTCCACCAACAACGCAACCGTTGAGGTCTGGTGCAGCGGCCTCCTCGGCCTGGCCGGGGAGAACTCGACGAACCCCGTCACGAACAGTTGGTTCACCATCACCATGAAGCTCGAATGGACCAATGGTGACTGGAAGATCGTGACGCACTCTCAGAAGGACGGCCCTACGCCTGTGCCCGGCGATGAAAGGGCCTCCAGCGCCGACGAGATGGCGAAGGCCGTCGACGAGTACGGAGGGTTCACGTATGCCCGCTAACCGCCGTGCCTTCAAGCTGGCTGCTGTCTTCACAGCCGTACAGACCACAGCTGTTCTCATGGCCACGCGTGCCTTCGCAGCACCCACACCTTCGCCCAGCAACGACCCCTGCGACCTCATCCACGGCCCCGCCAAGGACTACTGCGAAAAAGACAACGGCAGCCGCAGCGGCAGCGGAACCCCCTCCCTCACCGACCCCACCTCCACCCTCGACCCCCTCTCCTCCCTCGCCAAGGGCTGCGCCGACGCCGCCGGCTGGACCGTCAAGCAGCTCAGCGAGGCCGTGAAGGAGACCGCGAACGTCGACTTCACGAACACCAAGTTCCTCCAGCAGTACGCGGTCGTCTTCGCGGCGTCGACGATCCTCACGCTCCTCCTCTGGCTCCTGGCCGTGGCCAAGCGAGCCGTGCGGGGCGTCCCCCTCACCACCGCCATCAGCGAAGCGATCGGCTTCCTCTGGCTGACGGTGCTGGCGTCGGCGTTCACACCGCTGATCCTCTACACGGTCGTATCGGCCACGGACGGCGTCACAGACGTCCTCGCGAAGGCGACGGGCGACCAGACGGACACCTTCTTCGGCACCTTCGCCGGCGCCCTGGAGAAGGGCGAGGACATCGGCGGCGGCCCGATCATGCTGATCGTGGTGTCCCTGGTCTCCATCCTCGCCGCCGGCATCCTCTGGCTGGAGCTCGTCATCCGCGCCGCCCTGCTCTATGTCGGCGCCCTCCTCGGCACCGTCGTCTACGCGGGCCTGGTCGACAAGAACCTGTGGGGCCACGTCCGCCGCTGGGCGGGCATCATGATCGCCGTCATCCTCGTGAAGCCGGTCATCGTCATAGTGCTCGGCCTGGCCGGCGCACTGTCCGCCGACGACGGCCCGGACGCCTTCTCGGCCGTCGTCTCCGGCCTGGCCATCATCCTGCTCGCCATCTTCGCCAGCGCGATGATCTACCGCTTCGTCCCGGGCTTCGGCGACGAGATCGCCGGCTCCCGCAACAACCGCATCATGCGCGGCGCCGAAGGCAAGGCCGCCGCCGTCATCAGCTCCCCGGCGACCCTGGTCGCCCAGGGCATCAAGACACACAGCTCCCGCGCGGACAACAACGGCGGCGGAAACCAAGGCGGCTCCCGCCCGTCCAACCCCGCCTCCGGCGGCGTCGCCGCGCACAGCTCGCGCTCCTCGAACGGAGGCGGCGGATCTGTCCCCTCCGCCGCACCCGCACCCCGTTCGAGCAGCCCGGTGAACACCCCGCACGCCAGCAACACCCGTAACAGCAGCAGCAACCCTTCAGGAGGTGACGGGCGTTGACGACCGAGTCCCACGTGTCCCACGCGGTCACGCCCCGCCGTACATATCTGATCGGCCGCGCCCGGCCGAACGCGATCGTCGGCCGCAACCGCGAGACCGGCGAGATCGCACTGATCATCGCGGGCGCGTTCCTCGGCATGATGTGCGGACTCCTCGTCCCCGTCCTGTCCCTGCGCATCGTGCTGCTGATGGGCTTCCCGCTGATCGCGCTGGCCGCGGTCTACGTGCCGTACAAGCAGCGGACGTTCTACAAGTGGTTCGAGATCAACCGCAGCTACAAGCGCACCCTCCGCCAGGGCACGACGTACCGCTCCGGCGCCATCGAGGCCGGCACCCACCTCGACGGGCGCGAGGTCGAGGTCGGCCCGCCGCCCGGCATCGGCCGCATCACCTGGCTGGCCGCCCCCTTCGGGCCGGACGAGATCGCCGTACTGCTCCACGCCGACCGCCGAACCGTCACAGCAGCAATCGAGATCGAGGGGCCGGGCGTCGGCCTGCGCGACTCCGAGGACCAGGAAGCCCTCGTCGACCGGTTCGGCACCCTCCTCAAGCACGTGGCGAACGGCGACGGCTTCGTGACCCGGCTGCAGATGCTCGCCCGCACCCTGCCCGCCGACCCGGACGCCCACGCCAAGGACGTCGCCGTACGCGGCGACGACCGGGCCCTCGGCTGGCTGCAGCAGTCGTACGACCAACTCCAGTCGATGGTGTCGACGAGCAGCGAGCAGCACCGCGCCTACCTCGTCGCCTGCATGCACTTCACCCGCGACCTGGCCGCCGAGGCCCAGGCGATGGCCCGCGCGGCCCGCCCGCACGGCGGCAAGGTCGACCGGGACGCCGGCCTCGCGGTCGTCATGGCCCGCGAGCTGACGGACATCTGCTCGCGCCTGCAGGAGGCGGACATCCGCGTCCGCCAGCCGCTCGGCCAGGGCCGTCTGGCCTCCCTCATCCACTCCATGTACGACCCGGACCACCCGATCGACCACATCCAGGCGATGACCAAGCGCAACGCCTGGCCGGCCGAACTGGACGCCATGGAGCCCACGTTCCTGCAGGCCAAGACCCGTGAGTCGTCCACCCGAGCCCCCTGGTGCCATGCCACCGCCTGGGTGAAGGAGTGGCCGATGACCCCGGTCGGCGTCAACTTCCTTGCGCCGCTCCTGGTCCACACCCCCGACGTCATCCGAACGGTCGCCGTGACGATGGACCTCGAACCCACCGAGGTGGCCATCGAACGCATGCTCACCGAGAAGACCAACGACGAGGCGGAGGCCAGCCGCGCCGCCAAGATGAACCGCACCGTCGACCCCCGTGACGTGGCCGCCCACACCCGCCTCGACCAGCGCGGCGAGGACCTCGCCAGCGGCGCCGCCGGCGTCAACCTGGTCGGCTACATCACCGTCTCCTCCCGCTCCCCCGAGGCCCTGGCCCGCGACAAGCGGACCATCCGGGCGTCGGCCGGAAAGTCGTATCTGAAGCTGGAGTGGTGCGACCGCGAGCACCACCGGGCATTCGTCAACACGCTCCCCTTCGCCACCGGCATTCGGAGGTAGGACCTGATGCGGGACCCGCTGTCCGTCCTCACCGACGCCTTCACGTCCTTCCTGTTCGGGAAGGTCGAGACGACCCGGCTGCCGGTGCGCACGTCGACGGGCCAGGCCCAGGCGGTCTACCTCCCGACCGCCGCGCCGGGTCTCGGTGACTCGGGGGTGATCATCGGCCGCGAGGTGTATTCCGGCAAGGGCTACATCTACGACCCGTTCCAGCTGTACGGCCAGCAGCTCCCCGCCCCGCACTGGCTGGTCCTCGGCGAGTCCGGCAACGGCAAGTCGGCCCTGGAGAAGACGTACGTCCTGCGCCAGCTGCGCTTCCGCGACCGCCAGGTCGTCGTCCTCGACGCCCAGGGCGAGGACGGCGTCGGCGAATGGAACCTCATCGCGCAGGAGCTGGGGATAACTCCCATCCGCCTGGACCCGATGGCCGCGCTGGACATGGGAATCCGCCTCAACCCGCTCGACCCCGCGATCACGACGACGGGCCAGCTGGCCCTGCTCCGGACGATCATCGAGGTCGCGATGGGCCACGGCCTCGACGAACGCTCGGGCTTCGCCCTGAAGGTCGCGCACGCCTACGTCAACGAGACGATCGTCGAACGCCAGCCGGTGCTGACCGACATCGTCGAGCAGCTACGGCACCCCGAGCCGGAGTCGGCGGAGGCGATGAACGTCGCCATAGACGACGTACGGGCCTGGGGCCTGGACGTGGCGCTGGTGCTGGACCGTCTGGTCGACGGTGACCTGCGCGGCATGTTCGACGGCCCCACGACGGTCGGCATCGACCTCGACGCGCCGCTCATTGTGTTCGATTTGTCCCACATCGACCGCAACTCCATCGCCATGCCGATCCTGATGGCGATCGTCGGCGTTTGGCTGGAGCACACCTGGATCCGCCCCGACCGGAAGAAGCGCATCTTCCTGGTCGAGGAGGCCTGGCACATCATCAACAGCCCCTTCGTGGCGCAGCTCTTCCAACGCCTGTTGAAGTTCGGGCGCCGACTGGGTCTGTCCTTCGTGGCGGTGGTCCACCACCTGTCGGACGTCGTGGACGGAGCGGCGGCGAAGGAAGCGGCCGCGATCCTGAAGATGGCGTCGACCAGGACGATCTACGCCCAGAAGGCCGACGAGGCGAGGGCGACGGGCCGGGTACTGGGCCTGCCGCGCTGGGCCGTGGAGATCATCCCGTCCCTCACCCCCGGCATCGCGGTGTGGGACGTCAACGGCAACGTCCAGGTCGTCAAACACCTGGTCACCGAGACGGAACGCCCGCTGGTCTTCACCGACCGCGCGATGACGGAGTCGTCCGCCGACCGCGACCTGACCGACGACGCCCTGCGCGCCGCCGAGCTGGAGGCGGAGGAACGCGCGGCGGCGTTCGTGGAGCAGCACCTCGGCGACTCCGAATCGACGGTGGCGTAGGGCGAAAGGGGCAGCGTGAGACCGGACGACCGCCGAGCACACCGGGACCACAGGGAACACCGGGACGGCCAGGGAGGCATCCCCGACGGCCTGCTCATCGGCGTACTCGCCTTCCTCCTCGGCATGACCGTCCTGGTCTGGACGGCCACCGGCCTCGCAGCCCTGTTCGCCCACGGCTCCTGGCCCTCCGGCGTAACGTTCACCCGCACGCCCCTGGCCATGCGCTCCCTGATCGCCCAGCCCCAGGACATCCCCGGCGCATGGCCGCAGACACCGAGCGACCAGCTCTCCGGGTACGGCCTGGTCTGGGGGCTGTTCATCGGCCAGCTGCTGATCCTGATCGTGCTGACCGTGTTCGTGCTGGGGACAGTGGCACGGTGGCGGGCAGTGAGGGCGGGGCGGCGCGCGGGAAAGACGGAGGGTGCGGAGGCAACGGCCCCGATACCGCACGAGGTACCCACACCACACGACGTACGCGCACCACACGACGTACCAGCCCCGCACGTCGTACCCGCGCCCAGAACGGAGCCGCTGCCCCAGCCGCAGCCGGAGTCTCAGCCACAGCCGACGCCGGCAGGGCATCCCGATGCCGACCGGCCGGCGACGGTCCCCGCACCCCGCGGACTCAGCGAACCGACGAGGGCCGGGCTGGTGGTAGCCCCAAGAGAAGACCGCCGGTCAACCGCAACCCAGGCGGTACACGACGCGGAAGGCCCCACCCTCGTAGTCACGTCGAACTCGGCGCTCTGGCACGACACCAAGGACGCCCGCGCAAAACTGGGCCCGACTCTCCTCTACGACCCCACCCACCTCTGCGACACCCCGTCCCGCCTTCACTGGTCCCCCACCACGGGCTGCGAGGACAAACAAACAGCGATCTCCAGAGCCACCGCACTCCTGACGCCGGTCCGCCCCACCTCGCGCCTCGACCAAGCGGTCAGCGACACCGCCGAAACCCTCCTGCGCAGCTACCTGCACGCCGCGGCGATCGACGGCCGAACCATCCGCCACGTCCACCGCTGGTCCCAGGGCGGCCAGATCCAGGACGCCGTACGCATCCTCCGCACCAACCCGAAGGCGGCCCCAGGCGCGGCAGGCGAACTCGAAGCCGCCCTCACAGCCCACCCCGAACGCCGGGACATGGCCCAGGAGCTGACGACCCGCGCCCTCTCCGCCCTGTCCATGGTCAACATCCGAGAGGCCTGCACTCCAAACCGAACTGATGCCCTCACCTTGGATTCCTTTGTCCATGAAGCGGGCACGCTTTATGTGGTGGGTGAATCCATCGAGGACCCCCGAGCCAACCCGGGCGCCATGCCACTCCTGACGGCCCTCGCCGCAAGCGTGGTCGAGCGCGGCCGGCGCATGGCCGAACGGTCATCCTCCGGTCGCCTCGACCCACCACTGACGCTCGTCCTGGACGACGTCGCCGCCGTGGCTCCGCTTCCCCAGCTCCCGGAGCTGCTGGCCACCGGAGCGGACCGGGGCATGCCGACCCTGGCCCTGCTCCGGTCCCGCGAACAGGCCCGCTCCCGCTGGCCACACGACGAACTCCCCGCCTGAACCACCCAGTTGTCGGCTCAGGCCTCTACGTCAGCCCTTCACGGCCGCTCGAGGACGAACTCCAACTCGGACTCCCCCGGCTGCCCGGCCAGCGGCACCGTGAGCCCACTCGGCACGAACCCGACCTTCCGGTAGAACCGCTGCGCCCGCCCGTTCTCCTCATGCACGATCAGCCGCACCCGCTCCGCACCACGCGCCCACGACCACTGCAGAGCGGCGTCGAACAGCACCTCGGTCAGCCCGATCCCACGCTCCTCGGGCCGTACGAACACAGCGACGACATGGCCCTGCTTCCGCTCCACCGGTAGCCCCGCCCAGTCGGGCGTCCCCGGCTCCTCGACCAACACGGTCAACGTCCCGACCCACCGCCCGTCCGGCCCTTCCGCGATGATGGTCTGCGCCTTCTCAGCTCCCTCGCAGGCCCCCGCGGCCCGCTCCTGCCAGAAGGAGTCGGGCTGGGCCACGGCCTCCTCATAGGTCGTCAGATAGGCGATCGGCGCGACCGGGTCCCTCAGCGCCTCAAGCCGCAACTCCTTCGCGGCCGGCCACTCATCGGCGCGTATGGAACGGATGATGTAGGCCCCGGGATTCGTGGTGCTCATGACGGCCACCGTAGCAACACAAAAAGGCCCACACCGTAAGGTGTGGGCCTTTTCTAAAATTTGTTCGGCGGCGTCCTACTCTCCCACAGGGTCCCCCCTGCAGTACCATCGGCGCTGTAAGGCTTAGCTTCCGGGTTCGGAATGTAACCG
>NZ_JBIWIY010000019.1:0-276045 GCF_044764885.1 Streptomyces sp. NPDC093591 | reverse complement strand
GGGCGCGGGGGGGGGGGGGGGGGGCGGCCCCCCCCCCCCCCCCCGCGCGCGGGGGGGGGGGGGGGGGGGGGCCCCCCCCCCCCCGGGGGGGGGGGCCCCCCCCCCCCCCCCCCCCCCCCCCCCCCGCTCCGGGTTCACACGGTCGTGCGTCCGACGGACCGTCAGACCTCCACCACGACAGGGAGGATCATCGGCCTGCGTCGATACGTGTCCGAGACCCACTTACCCAGGGTGCGGCGCACCAGCTGCTGCAGCTGGTGGGGTTCGACCACTCCGTCCTGCGCCGATCGCTCCAGCGTCTCCGTGATCTTCGGGAGGACGTCCCCGAAGGCGGAGTCCTCGATGCCGGAGCCGCGGGCCTGAATGTGCGGGCCGCCGGTGATCTTGCCGGTGGAGGAGTCCATCACCACGAAGACCGAGATGATGCCCTCGTCGCCCAGGATCTTGCGGTCCTTGAGGGCCGGCTCGCCCACGTCGCCGACCGAGAGGCCGTCGACGTACACGTAGCCCGCCTGCACCTTGCCGGAGATCTTCGCCTTGCCCTCGATGAGGTCGACGGCGACGCCGTCCTCGGCGATGACGATCCGGTCGTGCGGAACGCCGGTCAGGGCGCCCAGTTCGGCGTTGGCGCGCAGGTGGCGCCATTCGCCGTGCACCGGCATCAGGTTCTTCGGGCGGCAGATGTTGTAGAAGTACAGCAGCTCGCCGGCCGAGGCGTGACCCGAGACGTGGACCTTTGCGTTGCCCTTGTGGACGACGTTCGCGCCCCATCGGGTCAGGCCGTTGATGACGCGGTAGACCGCGTTCTCGTTGCCGGGGATCAGGGAGGACGCCAGGATCACGGTGTCGCCCTGGACGATCCGGATCTGGTGGTCCCTGTTCGCCATCCTCGACAGGGCTGCCATCGGCTCACCCTGCGAGCCCGTGCAGACCAGCACGACCTCGCTGTCCGGGAGGTCGTCGAGCGTCTTGACGTCCACGACCAGGCCCGGGGGGACCTTCAGGTAGCCCAGGTCCCTGGCGATGCCCATGTTGCGGACCATCGAGCGGCCGACGAAGGCGACCCGGCGGCCGTACTCGTGGGCCGCGTCCAGGATCTGCTGGATGCGGTGGATGTGGCTGGCGAAGCTCGCCACGATGATCCGCTTGCGTGCGCCCGCGAAGACCTGGCGCAGGACGTTGGAGATGTCCCGCTCGGGCGGGACGAAGCCCGGGACCTCCGCGTTCGTCGAGTCCGAGAGAAGGAGGTCGATTCCCTCCTCGCTCAGCCGGGCGAAGGCGTGGAGGTCCGTCAGGCGGTTGTCCAGCGGGAGCTGGTCCATCTTGAAGTCGCCGGTGTGGACCACCATGCCGGCGGGTGTGCGGATGGCTACCGCCAGGGCGTCCGGGATGGAGTGGTTGACCGCGACGAACTCGCAGTCGAAGGGGCCGATGCGCTCGCGGTTCCCCTCCATCACCTCGAGGGTGTACGGGCGGATGCGGTGCTCCTGGAGCTTGGCCTCGATGAGGGCGAGGGTCAGCTTGGAGCCGATCAGCGGGATGTCCGGCTTCTCGCGCAGGAGGAAGGGGACGCCGCCGATGTGGTCCTCGTGGCCATGGGTCAGGACGATGCCCTCGATGTCGTCGAGGCGGTCCCGGATGGACGAGAAGTCCGGCAGGATCAGGTCGATTCCGGGCTGCTCCTCCTCCGGGAAGAGCACTCCGCAGTCGACGATCAACAGGCGGCCGCCGTACTCGAAGACCGTCATGTTTCGGCCGATTTCGCCGAGGCCGCCGAGCGGGGTGACCCGCAGGCCGCCCTCGGGGAGCGGCGGGGGCGCGCTGAGTTCAGGATGCGGATGACTCAAAAGACTCTCCTCACCACGCGCGCCACGTACCGGTCGGGCACGTGGCGCGCGTGACGTTCGTGCAGAAGCAGTTGTCGTTGTGGGGTGCAGGCACCGGTGGCCCGCTTATTCAGTTGTGAAGTCTGGTGCGCGCCCGGGCGCGCGAAGTCTGGTGCTAGAGCTGTACCCCGCCGGCGGCAAGATCGATCTTGAGCTGCTCGATCTCCTCGGGCGAGCACTCCGCCATGGGGGCGCGCAGCGGTCCGGCGGGCAGGCCCTGGAGGGCGAGCGCGGCCTTGGTGGTCATGACGCCCTGGGTGCGGAACATGCCGGTGTAGACCGGGAGCAGCTTCTGGTGGATCTCGGTGGCCTTCTGGACGTCGCCGGAGACGTACGCCTCGACGAGCGCGCGCAGGTCCGGGGTGACCACGTGGCCGACGACCGAGACGAAGCCGACCGCGCCCACGGAGAGCAGCGGCAGGTTCAGCATGTCGTCGCCGGAGTACCAGGCGAGGCCGGAGCGGGCGATGGCCCAGCTGGCGCGGCCGAGGTCGCCCTTGGCGTCCTTGTTGGCGACGATCCGGGGGTGCTCGGCGAGGCGGACGATCGTCTCGGTGTTGATCGGGACGCCGCTGCGGCCGGGGATGTCGTAGAGCATGACCGGCAGCTCGGTGGCGTCGGCGATGGCCTTGAAGTGCCGGTACAGGCCCTCCTGAGGGGGCTTGTTGTAGTACGGCGTGACGACCAGGAGGCCGTGTGCGCCCACCTTCTCCGCCGTGCGGGCGAGCTCGAGGCTGTGGTGGGTGTCGTTGGTGCCGACACCGGCCACGACGTGGGCTCGGTCGCCGACGGCCTCCAGTACCGCGCGCACCAGGTCCGATTTCTCCGCATCGCTGGTGGTGGGGGACTCGCCGGTGGTGCCGTTGATGATCAGGCCGTCGTTGCCTGCGTCCACCAGGTGCGTGGCGAGCCGCTGCGCGCCGTCGAGGTCGAGTGCGCCGTCCGCCGTGAAGGGCGTGATCATGGCGGTGAGGACCCGCCCGAAGGGGGTCTGCGGAGTGGAGGTCGGAGCCATGGGTTACACGCTACTCGTTGCGCACGGCCTGGTCTGCCCTCGGGGGGTGCGGAAAAGTCCGGACAAAGATGGAGCCCGGCACTGCCTGCTCGGGGGTTCAAGCAGTGCCGGGTCCGTTTGATCAGGCTAGATGAACTTCTCTAAATGCCGCAATACGGACACCTCCTGGGGCTGGTCCGTGCGGCCGTGCCCGGCCGGGGAACGTGGGTGCGTTACGGCGCCACACGGCCGTTCGCATTGAAGGCGGCGTACGTCAGGGGCATGAGCTTGGCCCACTCCGCCTCCATCTTCTCGCCGACCATCTCGATCTCCCGCTGCGGGAAGGACGGGACCTTCGCCAGCTCGTGCTGGGTGCGCAGACCGAGGAAGTGCATCAAGGAGCGGGCGTTGCAGGTGGCGTACATCGAGGAGAACAGGCCGACCGGGAGGACGGCGCGGGCGACCTCGCGGGCGACGCCCGCGGCGAGCATCTCCTGGTAGGCCTCGTACGACTCGCGGTACGAGTCCTCCATGACGCGGCCGACCAGCTCCTGCTGGGCCTGGGTGCCCTCCACGAAGACGTACTTGCCCGGGCGGCCCTCCTGGACCAGCTTGCGGGACTCGTCGGGGACGTAGAAGACGGGCTGGAGCTCGCGGTAGCGGCCGCTCTCCTCGTTGTACGACCAGCCCACGCGGTGCCGCATGAACTCGCGGAAGACGAAGATCGGGGCGCTGATGAAGAAGGTCATCGAGTTGTGCTCGAAGGGGCTGCCGTGCCGGTCCCGCATCAGGTAGTTGATCAGGCCCTTGGAGCGCTCCGGGTCCTTCTGCAGCTCGTCCAGGGACTGCTCGCCGGCGGTGGAGACGCGGGCGGCCCACAGCACGTCGGAGTCGGCCGCGCTGTGCTTGACCAGCTCGACGGTGACGTCACTGCGGAAGCTGGGCTTGAGGTCGTCGGCGGGGGTGTCGGTCACGGCTCGGAGGGTCCTTCCATCACTTCTCTCGGGCGGCGCCCACTCTACGGCCCGGCACTGACAACGGGGCGTTCGGTGCCGGGTCGCGACATACGTCGGCGAACTTCGGCGAATTTCTGTGAATTCGGCGAAACCGGGCACCTTTTGGGGCACTCGCCCGTCTGTGTTGGTGACGGTCACCCATACGATCCCGAGAGGAGAAGCCCTCGATGTTCCGTCGGCGCGAGCCGGTCCCCTTCGCCTTCCTTGCCGAGGCCGACAGGTTCCGCAGTGATGTCACTCCCCCGCCCCGTGAGCGGGCGTCCGCCGGTCAGATAGCCGGACGCTGGCTGCTGGGCCTCACCATCGTCGCCGCGCTGGTCGGTTCGCTGGTGGTCGGCATGCCGGCGCTGTCCACGGACACCGCCACGCAGACCCAGCAGTCACAGGCGTCCCAGGGGCGCTGACCTCATCCGGCCCCCCAAGGGTGGTGAGCAGGGACACAGGTCGATAGCCTCACCGGGCACAGCCCAAGCATGGATTGAGTGAGGACCAGCCGTGCCCCTGCCCTTCCTGACGGCCGACCGCGCATTCGAGGCAGCCGATGACGTCGCGCTGCCCTTCGAGGACCGTGACCGCTGGCGGCGCCCTTACCGTCCCGGGCCGTGCCGGGTGGGTGTGGCGGCGCTGTGGTTGCTGCTCGCCTCGTACGTGCTGTTCGCGGCCGTCATCATCGCCCTGACCGGGACCCTGACCGAGGCGGGCGCCATCTTCGGTATCGCGCTGCTCGTCATCGCCGGCGCCCTGCGGCTGCTGCGCATGGGTGTGTGGGTGAGCCCGCACGGGCTGCGCCGGGTGAGCTTCCTCGTCACGCGTACGGTGCCCTGGGAGCAGGTCGTCGCCGTGCGGACGGTGCAGCAGCCGGTGCGCTGGCTGGGATTGCCGCGCACCGTGCAGGGGCAGGCGCTGATGCTCGTACGGCGGGATCGGGCGGCGGATGACATGCCGACGCTGATGACCACGCACAATGCGGACTTCCTGGGGCGGGTCGCGGCGTTCGACCGGGCCACCGACGCGGTCGAGGCGTGGGCCGCGGAGAACACGCGCGGCTGAGCCCGGCAGGTACGCCGAAGGGGCCGGTCCGCGGTCAGTGCGGGCCGGCCCCTTCGGCGTACGGCTGAGGAGTCGCCACAGGGCTTGGGCGGGCTGTCCCAGGGCTCAGGCCTCGACGGTCCTGCCGTCGTGCAGGGCGATGGCCCGTTGCATCGCCTTGCGGGCGCGCGGGGTGTCGCGGGCGTCGTGGTAGGCGATGGCGAGGCGGAACCAGCTGCGCCAGTCCTCGGGGGCCGCCTCCGTCTCGGCCTTGCGCCGGGCGAAGACCTCGTCGGCCGAGTCGCGGTCGATACGGCCGCTGGGGGTGCGCTTCAACTCGTCGACGGGCAGGCCGCCCTCGGCGTCGAGTTCGGCGGCGAGAGCGTTGGCCCTGCGGACGAACTGGGTGTTCTTCCACAGGAACCAGACACCGATCACCGGCAGGATCAGCACCGCCACGCCGAAGGTGACGGTGAGGACCGTGCCGGACTGGATGAGCATCACGCCACGGCTGCCGACCAGGACGAAGTAGACGACCAGGACGGCGGCCGTTATGGCGTAGGAGAGTTTCGCGCGCATCGGTGAGCCTCGTGTCAGCCGAGGTCCAGGAAGTGCTCCAGGCCGAAGGTCAGGCCCGGAGTGGTCACCACGCGGCGCGCGCCGAGCAGGATGCCCGGCATGAAGCTGCTGTGGTGGAGGGAGTCGTGGCGGACGGTGAGGGTCTCGCCCTCGCCGCCGAGGAGGACCTCCTGGTGGGCCAGGAGGCCGCGCAGGCGGACGGCGTGCACCGGGATCCCGTCGACGCTGGCACCGCGCGCGCCGTCGAGGGCCGTCTCCGTGGCGTCCGGCGCGGGGGCCGTGCCGGCGGCGCGGCGGGCCTCCGCGATGAGCTGGGCGGTGCGGGTGGCCGTACCGGACGGGGCGTCCACCTTCTTCGGGTGGTGCAGCTCGACCACCTCGACCGACTCGAAGTAGGGCGCGGCGATCTGCGCGAACTTCATCGTCAGGACGGCCCCGATGGAGAAGTTCGGCGCGATGAGCACGCCGGTCTCCGGGGACTCGGCCAGCCAGCCCTTCAGCTGCGCGAGGCGCTCGTCGGTCCAGCCCGTCGTGCCGACGACGGCGTGGATGCCGTGGCCCACGCAGTAGTCGAGGTTGGCCATCACCGAGTCCGGCGTGGTCAGTTCGACGGCGACCTGGGCGCCCGTCTCCGCCAGGGTCTCCAGCTTGTCGCCCCGGCTCAGGGCGGCGACCAGCTCCATGTCCTCGGCGGCCTCGATCGCCCGTACGGCCTCGGAGCCGATGCGGCCCTTGGCACCGAGGACCGCCACGCGCAGCTTGCTCATCTCTTGTGCTTCCTTCACCAGGGGATTGTCAGGCGACCGCGTCGTGCAGCCGGGACGCCTGCTTGTCCTTCAGCGGGCCGATGACCGACAGCGAGGGCCGCTGTCCCAGGATCTCGCGGGCGACCGAGCGGACGTCGTCCGGGGTCACGGCCGCTATCCGGGCCAGCATGTCGTCGACGGACATCTGCTCGCCCCAGCACAGCTCGCTCTTGCCGATGCGGTTCATCAGCGCGCCGGTGTCCTCCAGTCCGAGGACCGTGGAGCCGCGGAGCTGGCCGATGGCGCGGCCGATCTCGTCGTCGGACAGGCCGTGCTCGGCGACGTGGTCGAGTTCGTCGCGGCAGATCTTCAGCACGTCGTGGACCTGCGAGGGCCTGCAGCCCGCGTACACGCCGAACAGGCCGCAGTCGGCGAAGCCGGAGGTGTACGAGTACACGCTGTAGGCCAGGCCGCGCTTCTCGCGGACCTCCTGGAACAGGCGGGAGGACATGCCGCCGCCCAGCGCCGTGTTCAGGACGCCCAGGGCCCAGCGGCGCTCGTCCGTGCGGGACAGGCCGGGCATGCCGAGGACGACATGGGCCTGCTCGGTCTTGCGGCCGATGAGCTCGACGCGGCCCGCGGTGCGCAGGGCGCGGCGGCCCTCGCGCGGGCCGATGGGCGTGGCGTCCAGGTTCTTGAAGGCGCCGGCCTTCTCGAAGGCCGCGCGGACCTGTCGTACGACCTTGTTGTGGTCGATGTTGCCCGCGGCCGCCACGACCAGGTGGGTCGGGTCGTAGTGCTTCTTGTAGAAGCGGCGGATGCGGTCGGCGGTGAGGGCGTTGACCGTGTCGACCGTGCCGAGGACCGGGCGGCCGAGGGGGTTGTCGCCGAACATGGTGTGCGCGAACAGGTCGTGCACACAGTCGCCCGGGTCGTCCTCGGTCATGGCGATCTCTTCGAGGATGGCGCCCCGCTCGACGTTGACGTCCTCTTCGAGGATGAGGGAGCCCGTCAGCATGTCGCAGACGACGTCGATCGCGAGCGGCAGGTCGGCGTCGAGCACGCGCGCGTAGTAGCACGTGTACTCCTTCGCCGTGAAGGCGTTCATCTCGCCGCCGACGGCGTCGATGGCGGAGGAGATGTCCAGCGCCGACCTGCGGGTGGTGCCCTTGAAGAGCAGGTGCTCCAGGTAGTGCGTGGCGCCGTTCAGAGCCGGGGTCTCGTCGCGGGAGCCGACGTGCGCCCAGATGCCGAAGGTCGCGGAGCGGACCGAGGGCAGGGTCTCGGTGACGATGCGCAGGCCGCCCGGGAGGGTCGTCTTGCGGACCGTACCGATGCCGTTCATGCCCTTGATGAGGGTTTGGGTACGGGCGACGGCCCGCGCCTCCGAAGAGGTGCGGGCCGTCGTCGTGGAGCTACTCGACGTCACTTGTCGGTGTCGTCCTTCTTGTCGTCCTCGGAGCCTTCTTCGCCCTCGATGACCGGGATGAGCGACAGCTTGCCGCGGGAGTCGATCTCGGCGATCTCGACCTGGACCTTCTGGCCCACGCCGAGGACGTCCTCGACGTTCTCCACGCGCTTGCCGCCGGCCAGCTTGCGGATCTGCGAGATGTGCAGCAGACCGTCCTTGCCGGGCAGGAGCGAGACGAACGCACCGAAGGTGGTCGTCTTCACGACCGTGCCCAGGTAGCGCTCGCCGACCTCGGGCATCGTCGGGTTGGCGATGCCGTTGATCGTGGTGCGGGCGGCCTCGGCGGACGGGCCGTCGGCGGCACCGATGTAGATGGTGCCGTCGTCCTCGATCGTGATCTCGGCGCCGGTGTCCTCCTGGATCTGGTTGATCATCTTGCCCTTGGGGCCGATGACCTCGCCGATCTTGTCGACCGGGATCTTCACGGTGATGATCCGCGGGGCGTTCGGGGACATCTCGTCCGGCGTGTCGATCGCTTCCATCATCACGTCGAGGATGTGGAGGCGGGCGTCACGGGCCTGCTTCAGGGCGGCGGCCAGGACGGAGGCCGGGATGCCGTCCAGCTTGGTGTCGAGCTGGAGGGCGGTCACGAACTCCTTCGTGCCGGCGACCTTGAAGTCCATGTCGCCGAAGGCGTCCTCCGCACCGAGGATGTCGGTGAGGGTGACGTAGTGCGTCTCGCCCTCGATCTCCTGGGAGATCAGGCCCATGGCGATACCGGCGACGGGGGCCTTCAGCGGCACACCGGCGTTCAGCAGCGACATGGTGGAGGCGCAGACCGAGCCCATGGACGTCGAGCCGTTGGAGCTCAGCGCCTCGGAGACCTGGCGGATCGCGTAGGGGAACTCCTCGCGCGTCGGCAGGACCGGCACGAGGGCGCGCTCGGCGAGGGCGCCGTGGCCGATCTCGCGGCGCTTCGGGGAACCGACGCGACCGGTCTCACCGGTGGAGTACGGCGGGAAGTTGTAGTTGTGCATGTAGCGCTTGCGGGTCACCGGGGAGAGGGTGTCCAGCTGCTGCTCCATGCGGAGCATGTTCAGGGTGGTGACGCCCAGGATCTGGGTCTCGCCACGCTCGAACACCGCGGAGCCGTGCACGCGCGGGATGGCCTCGACCTCGGCGGCCAGGGTGCGGATGTCGGTGACACCGCGGCCGTCGATGCGCTTCTTCTCCTTGATGACGCGCTCA
Organism: Streptomyces sp. NPDC093591; assembly: GCF_044764885.1. Lineage (NCBI taxonomy): Bacteria > Bacillati > Actinomycetota > Actinomycetes > Kitasatosporales > Streptomycetaceae > Streptomyces > Streptomyces sp. NPDC093591. The sequence goes on along the minus strand of NZ_JBIWIY010000019.1, from coordinate 267,136 downwards.
CGGACCAGGGTCTTGGTCAGCGAGCGGTACGCGGCGGAGATCTCCTTCTCGCGGCCCTCGAACTCCGGCAGGAGCTTCTCGGCGGCGAGCGCCTTCACGCGGTCCAGCTCGGCCTCGCGCTCCTGCTTGCCGGCGATGGTCAGCGCGGAGGCGAGCTCCGGCTTGACCGCGGCGGTGAGCGCCTCGAGGACGTCGTCCTGGTAGTCCAGGAAGATCGGGAACTCGCCGGTCGGCTTGGCGGCCTTCGCGGCGAGGTCGGCCTGGGCCTTGCACAGGACCTTGATGAAGGGCTTCGCGGCGTCCAGACCGGCGGCGACGACCTCCTCGGTCGGGGCCTCGGCGCCGCCCTTGACCAGCTGGATGGTCTTCTCGGTGGCCTCGGCCTCGACCATCATGATCGCGACGTCGCCGTCCTCCAGGGTGCGGCCCGCGACGACCATGTCGAAGACGGCGTCCTCGAGCTCGGAGTGCGTCGGGAAGGCCACCCACTGGCCGTTGATCAGCGCGACGCGGACGCCGCCGATCGGGCCGGAGAAGGGCAGGCCGGCCAGCTGCGTGGACGCGGAGGCGGCGTTGATCGCCACGACGTCGTACAGGTGGTCGGGGTTGAGCGCCATGATCGTGGCGACGACCTGGATCTCGTTGCGCAGGCCCTTCTTGAAGGACGGGCGCAGCGGGCGGTCGATGAGGCGGCAGGTGAGGATGGCGTCCTCGGAGGGACGGCCCTCACGGCGGAAGAAGCTGCCGGGGATCTTGCCGGCGGCGTACATCCGCTCCTCGACGTCCACCGTCAGGGGGAAGAAGTCGAGCTGGTCCTTGGGGTTCTTGGAGGCGGTGGTGGCCGACAGCACCATGGTGTCGTCGTCCAGGTACGCCACGGCGGAGCCGGCGGCCTGCTTGGCCAGGCGGCCCGTCTCGAAGCGGATGGTGCGGGTGCCGAAGGAGCCGTTGTCGATGACGGCCTCGGCGTAGTGGGTCTCGTTCTCCACTAGCGTTTTCTCCGTTACTTGTCGTCTTTTGTCCCGTCGCTGCCCGTGTGGCAGGGGGACGGTGGCGGAGAAGCGCTCCGTGCGGTGCGGGCCGGTCTTCGATCGAAGCACCCGGGGCTCACTTCCCCCGGGGGCCACTACCGAGGACCGGCGGCGGCTAGGCGCGCTTCTCCTCTTCTTGTCGTGCTGTGTCGTCCGTATTGCGTTGTGCTACCACACTACAAAGCGTGTGTGACACTCCGCATGTTTCCGCACGCACGGTTGACGTTCCGCACGTACAGCAAAGGGAGCGGCTCCCGATCTCTCCGGGAACCGCTCCCCTCACGGCGTCTTACTTGGCGCCCGCCGCACCACGGCGGATGCCGAGGCGGTCGACCAGCGTACGGAAGCGCTGGATGTCCTTCTTCGCCAGGTACTGGAGAAGGCGGCGACGCTGACCGACCAGGATCAGCAGACCACGGCGGGAGTGGTGGTCGTGCTTGTGGGTCTTGAGGTGCTCGGTCAGGTCCGAGATACGGCGCGAGAGCATGGCGACCTGGACCTCGGGGGAGCCGGTGTCGCCCTCCTTCTGGCCGAAGTCGGTGATGATCTGCTTCTTCGTAGCGGCGTCGAGCGGCACGCGTACTCCTCGTAGTCTTTGAGTGGCCACCGAGTGCCCCCGGTCTTTGTCTCGGGGGAGCTTCCGTTACTCGGGAGGCGGGGTCCGCTGGGCGCATCCCCCAGGTGAACCCGGGGGCGCGTACACAAACGGCCGTTGCACAGCGTACCAGCACACGGGCACGCCCTTGACAGGCGGTCCCGCGGCGCCGCCCCGGTCAGAGACCGCCGCGGACCTTGGCGTAGATGTCGAGGACGGCCAGGCAGATCGGGACCAGGGACAGCAGCACCAGCGAGTCGGCGAGGTCGAGCATGCGGCCCCAGAAGGGGGAGAGCCCCTTCTTCGGCACGATCAGGGCGATCGCGATCAGGAGCAGCACGCCGACGCCGACCGAGGCGCCGAGCCACAGGGTCCGTACGTTGACCGGGCCGGAGTTGTTCTGGAGCAGCTCCATGATGATGTCGGCCGGGGGCGAGATCGCCAGGCCGAGGACCAGCAGGGCGAGCGTGACGACACCGGCCACGAACAGGCAGGTCACCTGGGCGGTGTAGCGGAACAGGCGGGCCCGCAGCATCGCGGCGAGGCCGGTGCACAGGGCGAGCAGCTGGGCCCAGCCGCTGCTGCTGAAGCCGAGCACCGCGCCGCCCGCGCCGATGATGACGGCGGCGCAACCGCCGACCAGGCCGAGCAGCAGTTCGTGGCCGCGGCTGGTCTGGGCGACGATGCGCTGGACGTCGACGGCCTCGAGGTCGCCCTCGTCGCCCTCGCGACGGGCACGGGCCAGGTCCTCGGGGTTGCGGAAGCCGATCGGCAGCTTGGCGAAGCGGGCCGACCAGCCGGGCAGGAAGCCGACGACCGCGAGGGCGACGACCGAGGTGCCGGCGGCGATCTCGCGCGGCTCCGCCTCGGTGAGCACCCCGCAGAACACGGCGAGCGTGCCGATCGCGGAGGCCAGCGCGGCGGCCACGAACGGGGCGTCGCCCTGCGGCAGCAGCATGATCAGTACGACGGAGAAGAGCAGTACGGCGACGCAGCCGACGAGGAACTGGATCCGGCCGGGGCCTTCACCCGGGTCCTGGGCGATGGCACCGGAGCCCGCGATGAGCGCGTGCGGCAGCGCCGAGATGCCGAGCGCGACGGCGGAGCCCCGGTCGTCGTACACCCGGGCCCGTACGCCGGCGAGTGCCGTCAGGGCGAGCGCGGTCACGCCGGCGAGGATGCCCTGGAGGCCGTGCATGTCGTGCCGGATCGGGTCCGCGAACCAGAAGACGAAGCCGAGCATGACCAGCAGCAGCGACCCCGCGACGAGGCCGGCGACCCGCATCAGGTTGTCGTTCCAGCTGCGCATGTCCTGCTTGACCGCGGCGGCGATCGCGTCCACCACGTCGTCGTGGACGGCCGGTGGCAGCGAATCGGCGAAGGTGCGCAGCAGCAGCACCTCGCCGTCCCTGACGCGGTGCTCGAGCAACGAACGGCTCGCGTCGAGCACTTGGCCCTCGCGGGTCACAAGGTGATAACCGGCGGGGCTGGTGTCCGACTGGACCAGGCCCGAGAGCCTGATGATCTCGGGAAAGAGGTCCTGGATCGGCAGGTCCTCCGGCAGCGCGACATCTACACGGCTGTCCGGTGCTGCGATGGTGATTCGGCAGAAACCTGTCGAAGTCCCCGTGCTCACCTGGTGTTCCCCCTGCTAGACAAGGCTTCCTCGCGCCGCTCGTACGACGCGGAGCGCCACCATATCCGTTGCCGTACCGGCCACAGGACCTACCTCCCCCATTCCTCCCAGGACCTGCGCCGCATCTCCATCCGCCTGCCTCACTCGGGCACTGAGCGCATCAGTAGGATCGACGCCTACGCGAACGACGCCTACGCGAACGAGAAACCATCTCGGCACAGCGGTACACGGGGGCGTCGGTGCCAGGACGTATCACGTATCAATCGCGAAGGATGAGTGCATCGGTGAGCGTCGTCATCATCAAACGACCACCGCGGACAGTGCCACCGGCCGTCCCGGACGGCGAGGTCAAACTCGAGACGCCGCCCGAGATTCCGCGCGAGGGCGACGACAGCATGCTGATGAACATGCTGCCCATGATGGGCATGCTTGGTTCCGTCGCCTTCTTCTTCACAGCCGGCCAGTCCTACATGAAGGTCGTCGGCGGGCTCATGCTCGCCTCGACCCTGGCCATGATGATCGCCCAGTTCGCGAAGGCCCGTCAGGGGCCCGGCGCGGGGATGGCCCAGGACCGGCGTGACTACTTCCGCTATCTGGAGCAGGTCCGCAAGGACGTGCACAAGACGGCGGAACTGCAGCGGCGCAGCCAGCTGTTCCAGCATCCCGACCCGGAGCAGCTCTGGGCGGTGGCGGCCGACAGCAAGCGGCTGTGGGAGCGTCGGCCGGTCGACGCGGACTTCGCCTCCGTACGAATCGGCCGCGGCACCCAGCAGCTGAACACTCCGCTCGTGGCGCCGGAGACGGCTCCCAAGGACGAGTTGGAGCCGCTGACCGCGGCGGCCATGAAGGCCTTCCTCGACGCGCACGGCAGCCTGCACGACCTGCCCGTCTCCATCTCGCTGCGTGCCTTCTACCACGTGACGATCTGCGGAGAGACGGACACGGTCTACGGCAACGCCCGCGCGACCCTGTCCCAGCTGGCGACGCTGCACTCGCCCGAGGACCTGATGATCGCCGTGGTGGCGCATCCCTCCGCGGCGGCGGACTGGGACTGGATCAAGTGGCTGCCGCACAGCCAGCACCCGAAGGCGAAGGACGGGGCGGGTTCGGCCCGGCTCCTCTTCGACGACCTCGGCGAGCTGGAGGAGGCGCTCGCGGACCAGCTGGACGACCGTCCCCGCTGGAATCGTGAGGCGACCCCCGTCTACGACCAGCCGCATCTGATCGTGGTGCTCGACGGCGGCACCGTGCCGCCGGACTCCGAACTCGCCGGCGCCGAAGGCCTCCAGGGCGTCACCTTCCTGGAGATCGCCCCCGGCGAACTGGAGGAGGAGCTGCGGGCCGGTCTGACGGCCTATGTGAAGCCGGACCGGATGCGGCTGTTCGTCGGCCACGAGTCGGCCTACACCGGCAGGCCCGACGTGCTGAACCCGGCGCAGGCCGAGTCCCTGGCGCGGCAGTTGGCCCCGTTCCGGGTCGGCTCGGCGGAGGAGGGCGAACCCCTCCTGTCCAACCTGGACTTCACCGACCTCATGGGTATCGGCGACGCGGGGACGGTCGACGTCTCCCGCACCTGGCGTCCGCGCACGCTGCACGAGCGGCTGCGGGTGCCGATCGGTGTCGGCGAGAACGGCGAGCCGGTCATGCTGGACCTCAAGGAGGCCTCGCAGGAGGGCATGGGCCCGCACGGTCTGTGCGTCGGCGCCACCGGTTCCGGCAAGTCCGAGGTGCTGCGCACGCTGGTGCTGGGCCTCGCGGTCACGCACTCCTCGGAGACGCTGAACTTCATCCTCGCGGACTTCAAGGGTGGTGCGACCTTCGCGGGCATGGCGGACATGCCGCACACCGCGGCCGTCATCACCAACCTCGCCGACGACCTCACCCTCGTCGACCGCATGCGCGACTCGATCATGGGTGAGACGCAGCGCCGCCAGGAGCTGCTGCGCTCGGCCGGCAACTACGCCAACCTGCACGACTACGAGAAGGCCCGGGCCGCGGGCGCCGCGCTGGAGCCGATGGCCTCGCTGGTGATCGTGCTCGACGAGTTCTCCGAACTCCTCACGGCCAAGCCGGACTTCATCGACATGTTCATCCAGATCGGTCGTATCGGCCGATCGCTGGGCATCCACCTGCTGCTGGCCTCGCAGCGCCTCGAAGAGGGCAAGCTGCGCGGCCTGGACACCTACCTGTCGTACCGGATCGGTCTGCGGACGTTCTCCGCCGCCGAGTCCCGTACGGCGATCGGTGTCCCGGACGCCTACCACCTGCCGTCGATCCCCGGTTCCGGTTACCTGCGCTACGACACCGACACCATGGTCCGCTTCAAGGCGGCGTACGTGTCGGGCCCGTACCACGGCGAGGGACCGTCCCGGGTGCACCGCTCCACGCAGCTGCGCCCCGCGCTGTTCTCGGCGGAGCAGGTGGCGCTGCCTCCGCAGCCGGTGATCGAGGAGCCGGAGCCCGACAACCGGGTGGACGACGCGCTCGCCGACACCGTCCTGGACGTGCTCGTCGGCCGCATGATCAACCAGGGCCCGCCCGCCCACCAGGTGTGGCTGCCCCCGCTGGACGAGGCGCCCTCGCTGGAGCAGCTCCTCCCCCAGCTCGCCGTCAGCCCGGAGCGCGGCCTGACCGCGCCCGACTACACGGCGCTCGGCCGGCTCAACGTGCCGGTCGGCCTCGTGGACAAGCCGTTCGAGCAGCGGCGTGACGTGCTGTACCGGGACTTCGCGGGCGGTGCCGGTCACGGTCTGTTCGTCGGTGGTCCGCAGTCCGGCAAGTCGACGCTGCTGCGCTCGCTCATCTCGTCGTTCGCGCTCACCCACACCCCCTCCGAAGTGCAGTTCTACTGCCTGGACTTCGGTGGTGGCGGTTTGATCTCGATGGAGGAGCTGGCGCACGTCGGCGGTGTCGCGAACCGTCTCGACGCCGAGAAGGTGCGTCGTACGGTCAGCGAGGTCGAGGGGATCCTGAACGCGCGCGAGGAGTACTTCCGCGCGAACAACGTCGACTCGATCCAGACCTACCGTCAGCGTCGCAACGCGGGACAGCTGCCGGACCAGCCCTGGGGTGACGTCTTCCTCGTCATCGACGGCTGGGCCACCTTCAAGACGGACTACGAGATGCTCGAGTCCACCGTCACGGAGATCGCCACGCGCGGTCTCGGCTTCGGTGTGCACGTGATCCTGACGGCGAGCCGCTACACCGAAGTGCGGCCCGCGCTCAAGGACATGCTGCAGAACCGCATCGAGCTCAGGCTCGGTGACCCGACGGAGTCGGAGATCGACCGCAAGGTCGCGCAGAACGTTCCCGCCACCGTCCCGGGCCGTGGTCTGACCCAGGACAAGCTGCACTTCATGGCGGCGCTGCCCCGCGTGGACGGCTCCTCGGAGACCGAGGACCTGTCCGAGGCGCAGTCGATCCTCATCCGCGGCATCAACGACAACTGGCAGGGCCAGCACGCTCCGGCGGTACGGCTGCTGCCCACCATGCTGCCGTCGGACCGGCTGCCCAAGGGCTTCGAGCACCCCGACCGCGGTGTCGCCATCGGCATCGACGAGTCGTCGCTCTCGCCGGTCTTCGTCGACTTCGAGACCGACCCGCACTTCATCGTGTTCGGTGAGAGCGAGTCCGGTAAGTCCGCGGTGCTGCGGCTGCTCATCAAGCAGATCTGTGAGCGGTACACGCCGGAGCAGGCGAAGATCGTCATGGGTGACTACCGGCGCGCCCACCTGGAGGGCGTCCCGGAGACGCACCTGTCGCGCTACTGCGCCTCGGCGCCGGCCCTGTCGGAGACGCTGGAGGGCCTGGCCGGCTCGCTCAGCCGCCGTATGCCGGGTCCGGACGTCACGCCCGAGCAGCTGCGCAACCGCAGCTGGTACAGCAGCCCGGACGCGTTCGTCATCATCGACGACTACGACCTGGTGGCGACCGGCGTGAACCCGCTGGCCCCGCTCCTGGAGTACCTGCCGTTCGCCCGTGACGTCGGCCTGCGCATCATCATCGCGCGTGCCTCGGGCGGTGCCAGCCGGTCGCTGTACGAGCCGGTGATGCAGCGCCTGCGTGAGCTCGGCGCCCAGGGCATCGTGCTCTCCGGCGACCGTGCGGAGGGCGCGCTGCTCGGCAACATCACGGCGACCCAACTGCCGCCCGGCCGTGGGTACTTCCACACGCGCCGCCGCGGTGGGCAGCTGATTCAGACGGGGTGGCTGCCGACTCGGTTCTGAGCGGCGGCGGCTCGGCGATCGGTCCGGCCGGAGGGGCGGCACCCGCTTGGGTGCCGCCCCTCTTCGTTGTCCGTGGGGCCGGGTGTCCGTGGGGGCTGGGTATCGTCCGGGCGCCGCCGTTAAGGTGGAGTCGCGACAGAAATGACGAGCCACGGGGGGCAGTTGTGCCGTCGGACTACATGGACTCCGATCCTGAGGTACTGAAGACCGAGGGATTCCACATGTTCAACACCGGTGTGGAGTTCGCCAAGGCCGTGAAGACGCTGACGATGGAGCTCGGCGCCCTTGAGAAGGGTGACACCCCGCCGTGGGGTGACGACGACATCGGCGAGAAGTTCGGGGTCGTGTACGAGGGTCTGCGCGACGGCATGTACGACTCGATGGGGAGCCTGGCGGAGCGGATCGCCGGGATGGGGGCCGCCCTGGCCAAGATGGGCGTCGCCCACGAGCAGAACGAGGCCGCGCAGGACGCCATCTGGAAGGACACGATGGCCCAGTACGACGGCCAGGTGAAGATGCCGCCCGGGGTCGCGTACGGCGAGATCCACACCCGGCCCTCGACCTGACGCCGGGCTCTTTAGCCGACAGCCTGAGGCCGGTCAACCTGATCCGAGCGCCTGATCCGCAACGCACCTGTGGCGGTCCACCCGCGCCAGTAGGGTGAGACACACACTTCGTTCGCACGTCAGGAAGAGGCCCAGCAGCATGACCGAGGCACGGGACAACGAGGTCGCGACTCAGGCCGAGGACATCAAGGCGCGTAAGGAACGGGAGCGCGACGAGCTCTACGCCCTCGACATCTCGGGAGTCGAGTGGCAATGCGCGCCCGGTACCGAGGAGCACGAGGAGCGCGTCGAGATCGCGTACCTGCCCGAGGGGGCGGTGGCCATGCGGTCGTCCCTGGACCCCGACACCGTGCTGCGGTACACCGAGGCGGAGTGGCGGGCGTTCGTACTCGGGGCGCGGGACGGGGAGTTCGACCTGGAGCCGACGCCGCAGAATGGTGGGGTGGTGGCGGAGTAGGGCGGCTTCGCGTGGATTCCGAGGACTCCGAGGGTTCCGCGTAGATGGTCCTACGGCCGTCGCCCACAGCAGCGGGCGGCGGCCGTTCTCGTGGCGGTTGGTCGAGCCGATGGAGCGGGGTCGGAGGCCCGCGCCCCCAGGACCCCGCAGACAATCCCCAGCATCAGGGCCGCCGTGACCCAGTATGCCTGCGCCCGCGCCGTGCCGACTCCACGCCAAGAGCGCAGGTACCGGCGGCGCCCCCTGGCGCCACGGCCCAACTGTGCCCCGGGGTACGGGCCTTTGAGCCGCAGGCGTCCCCTGCCGGCTCGGCGAGTCCGAGCGCGTGGAGGGGCACGTCGGCCGACCCGACGTCAAGGTACGCCGAAAGCACACCCAGAGCCGTACGCGGTGAACGGTCGGCGTCGTACCGCGCTCCTGCGGACAACCATGGCGGCCTGCAACGGACTTGTGACAGCAAACCCCTGAAGTCACCGGCAGGTGAGTCCGTAAACTTTGCGGACGGCTGTACTCCTGTGTGATTTCCCTTGGCTGGTGAGGGATGTGTACGGCCGTGCTGTCCGACGGGGGTGCTTTCTGCTGTGGCGATGATGTTGCCGGACGAGCTCGAGTGGGTTCTCCAGATGCTCGGCTACAAGTGGCCGACGGCGAACGAGGACAAGCTCAGAGAGTGCGCCACGGTGTGGCGGGAGTTCGGCGAGAAGGTCAACACGCTCCACACCAAAGCGAACACCAGCGCCCGCCAGGTCACCGCCCACAACGCCGGTGAATCGATCGACAAGTTCACCAAGACCTACGAGAAGTTCGACGGCGGAGGCGGCAACGACGGCTACCTCCGCAGCGCCGCCGAGGCCGCCTTCCTCATCGCGAACGTTCTGGAAGCCTGCGCCTACCTCGTCGAGTTCGCCAAATGGGCCGTCATCGCCCAGCTGATCGCCCTGGCCATCCAGATCGCCGCCGCCGCAGCCGCAGCCCCCTTCACCTTCGGTCTGTCCTCGGTGGCGGGAATGGGCGCCACCCAGGCCGCCCGCCTCATCGTCCGACGCCTCCTCGACGAGCTCAAACAAGCCATGTTCGAGGCGCTCATCGAGATGATGAAGGAACCCGCGATCTCAGCGGTCGAGGCGATGATCAGCGACCTCATCCGCCAGACCGTGAACGTCGGCTTCGGCGCCCAGGAAGGCTACGACGTCGGCGCCACCCTCAAGGCCGGCGGCGAGGCAGGCCTCGACGCCCTCCGGCAGAGCCCGCAGACCTTCGCCGAAGGCGTCCGCGACAGCCTGGGCCAGAAAGCCGGCAGCCGGGCCCGGGACGCCATCGACAGCCGCATCGACGGATACGACGGGCCGTCGGGGTCGGACTTTCCGGGGGGTGACACCGGTAGCGACTCCAGCAGCGGGTCGGAGAGTTCCAACTCCTCTTCGTCCGACTCCTCCTCGTCCCCCGATTCGAGTTCGTCGGACTCGGACTCCAGCACCTCGACGCGTTCGAGCAACGGCAACATCCCCGGCGCGAACATAGGCAGCGGCATATCCGCCGACACAGGCGGCAACGACATCCCGGCACCCAACATCGGCGCGGGCCCCGATTCCGGCTCCGGGCCGGGATCCGATTCCGGGAACTCGTCCTCCTCCGACAGCCCGTTCTCGCGGCCGACGCCCTCTTCAGGGCCGTCCCTGTCGGACTTCGACGACCCCTCGCCCAGCGGGCCCTCATCCAACGGCTCCGACTCCAACGGCTCGTCCAGCACCCCAAGTGCGTCCGGTCCCTCGCACTCCGGTGGCGGCTCCCATGTCTCGGGCCTGTCGTCCCCGAGCCCGCAGTCCACGCCCACGTCCGGGTCCACGTCGTCCGGCGGTACGTCGTCCTCACCGGAGGGCGGCTCGATCGGCACCCAGATCGACGGACTGGCCGCCAGCGCGCCCACGCAGTCCAACGCGGCGCCGACACCGACGGCGGACTCGTCGCCCTCCGGTTCCGGGGGCCGTCCGGACAGCGGCGGCTCGGGCATGCCTACGTCGCCCACGGCGCCCTCCACCGGGGGTGCAGCTCCGGGTGGGCACCACAGCCCGGGCGCCTCCGGCAGCGGTGCCTCCTCCGCCACGAGCCCGAATCCCAGCTCCGGTCCGGCGAGGAATCCTTCCGCCAGTACTCCAGGCACGCCTTCCGCCACGGGGACGGGGCCGGCCTCCACGCCGAGCTCTACCTCTCCTACAGCGCCGCGGAGTACGCCTGCAGCGACGCCGGACGGGCGCGTTCCGGGGACGGTGGCGGACGGCCGTACGCCGGGTACGCCCGCACAGAGCACGCCGGACGGCCGGATACCGACCCAGCGCCCCGGGGGCACGCCCCCGGGGGACGGCAGTACGCCACGGAACACCCCCGGCACGACGCCTGGCGACCGCACTCCGCCCCACAGCAACCCCGGTACCGCCGCCACGCCGGGGGACGGCGGCACGCCGCGCAACACCCCCGGGAGCACGACTCCGAACGACGGCACCTCCTCCCGCAACAACCCCGGCACGACGCCTGGCGACCGCACTCCCCCGCGCAACAGCACGGACTCGACCAGCGGCAGCCGTACCCACGCCCCGGGCCAGAGCCCGCGTACGACCACCGCCCACCAGAACCCGGCGCAGTCGACTCCCCCCAGGAGTGCATCGCCCTCCACGAGCACGCCCCCGACGTCGCCCTCCCCGTCCACCGGCAGCGGACCTGACCGCGCCTCGACACCGAGCAACAGCACCCCGAACTCCTCGACCCAGCCCGGCCCCGCCACGCACACCCCCTCCGCTCAGGGCACGCCCAGCACCCCGAACCAGCCGAACGCCGGCTCCACGCCCACCAGGCCGCCCCACCAGGCCCCAGGCAGCTCGCCGAACACCCCGAACCAGCCGGGTGCGCAGCCCAATACCCAGCAGCCTCCAGCCAACACGCCGAACCAACAACAGCAGCCTCAGGTCGTCCCGGTGCCGGTCCACCACGTGGTCACGACGCCGAACAACCAGGCCCAGCAGTCCACCCCCCATCACCCCGACCAGCAGGGTTCCTCGGACACCCCGAAGCCGAAGGACGCCCCCACCGCGGCCTCGCAGACCCGCAACACCAACCCGCCGGGCGGTGTCACCGACCCCACTCGCGCAGAACAGGGTGCCCTCGAGGACTCGGTCCCCCGAGACGAGAACGGCGACCCGACCCGACCGCCGAACCCGGCGGACGGCCGCTGGGTCGAGCGCATCAACGGCGAAGGCCGAGACGCCCCCGGCCGCAACAACAACTGCGTCGACGTGGCCCTGTCCACGGTGGACACCTACGCCGGCAACCCCACGGCCGCGGGGGCGCGTACCCCGGACCTGGACGCGGACGGCAACCCCTCGGACCGCGGCGAGAAGGGCGGCCGCGACCGCATCGAGAACACCCTCGGCGCCCGCTTCAGCGACATGGGCAACGGGCGCGACGCCTTCAACCGCCTGGAGAACACCCTCCGCAACAGCGGCCACGGCTCACAGGCCGTGATCATCACGCAGGACGCCAACGGGCGGGCCCACGCGTGGAACGCCGTCAACCACAACGGCAAGATCACCTACATCGACGCCCAGACGGGCCAGCAGAGCTCGAAGCCGCTGCACAGCGGGAACAACGGGGTCTTCGCGATTCCGCTGGACTCCAACCGGCAGCCGGTGCCCACCCATTCCTCGGAGTCCGGCCCGCGATCTCAGCCTGACTCCACCCGCCCCTGGTCCGCCACACCGGAGGAGGCAGGGCGGCGACCGAGTGCCGAGCCCGCGGGGCAGCCGGGTGATCCGGCCGGGAAGGACGACCCGCACCACTCGAAGGCCCCTGCGGACGGCACGGATTCCACGGACAAGGACGGCAAGAAGGATCCCGACGACCGTCCGTACACCGAGCCTCATGACCGGGGCACAAGTGACACAGCGGACGAGAGCCAGAGGGTCACCGAGGGCGGACCGGAGAGCGACACTTCCCGTACCCACGAGGACCGGGAGAAGCCCACCTCGCGGGAGTACGGCATCGAGCCCGACGCTCTCCAGCAAGGGCTGCGCGAGAACCGTGAGGTGCACCGAGTCGACCTGGACAGGGTCCACGAGAGCCTCGACCGCTGGACGCAATCCGGCGAACTCGCGCGTGTGCTTCGGGAGACAGAACGTGGCCCCGGCAACCAACCACACGCCTTCACCAGGGACCAGCTCAGCGATGGCCTGAAGGGCTTCGGCAATCTGTCCCGGGGCGAGCAGCAAGCCGTCGTGGCGTCACTGGCCAGGCTCAGCTTCTCGTTCCACCAGCAGCACAGCGTGGGCCAGAACCCCGAACGCGTACAGCACCCGTACCGTGAGCCCGGCGAGCCCGCACCCGAGCCGGGGACGAAGGACCGCGGGGGAAAGAAGTCAGGGGAGTCCCTGGGCGTAAAGCTGCATCGGAAGTTCGTCAACACGATGTTCAAAGCAGCGGAGTTCAAGAACCTTCACCAGGACCAGTCGGATGCACTGAGGCGCCACGGGCCCGACTTCTCCGGCAAGAACTTCGCCGTACTCGAAGTAAAGGGGCCACCGCCGGACCACGAGGTCACCTATGTCGTGGATTCATCCGTGCCCGCGTCGCTGCCGGGAGTCACACCCCGCCACTCGGAACAGCATTTGCTCGACTGGTTGCAGCGCGTGGACCCTGACGGCACCCAGTACACGCCTCTGGGCCTCTACACCGAGCGCGAACCATGTGGTCAGGGCCAGGGGCACATGAAGTGCTCCAACGTCCTGCAGCACGAGCGTTTCGCCGGTACCCCGATTCACTACAGCGCCACTTATCGGGACGATCCGGCCGGCGTGCAGCAACGCGATGCCATGCTTCCCGATAAGCAAGCAGCCGTCGACGCTGTGGGCGACCTGTCGGACCAGGAGGTGAAGGAGGAGCTGCGGCGTCGCGTGACCGAGAGGCTGGTTCCGGGTTCGAAGGCTCTCGACCCGAACCTCCAGAAAGTCGATGGCATGTCCGCAGAGGCTGCGCGGGCTCGTTTGGTGAACGAGGTCAAGAACGAACAAGACCGCCTGCGCGACGCCGTAGAGACCCATAAAGAGCGGGCGATCGACGCAGAAATGACCCGCCACATGGATGTCCTCGAACGGACGTGGGACAAACTCCGCCTCCAGCTTGTCCCGCCTGTCCCGGGTTCGCCACCGGGACAGACGCCCGAATCCGGCAACAACTGACCACGATTAGGCTGATCCTCATGCCAGACGACATCGACGCCCTCGTACGGATGGGCGAAGCAGCCGTCCCCCGTCTCCAGCAGATCCGCCGGCAAGGGCCGGGGCAGCTTCGGGCCCCGGCTCTCCGGGCGCTTGCCGATGTGAGCGGTTCCCGCGACTTCGACGCGAAGGACCTCGGCGCGGTCGAGCGCCTCATCCGGACGAAGCTCCTGGACGAGCGCCCGGTCACCATCCCCACGGCCGGGCGCTGGATCGCCTTCCCCGCGGATCAGCTGGATACCGTCGTGTCGGTGTGGGGATTGCATGATCTCCGGGCAGCCACCACCGCCATGGGCCTCGCCGCGGCCACAGTGGCACCGGATACCGCCGACTTCACCACCGCGGACGGAAGCTCCGCCACCGCATACCGGGTCTTCATCACTCCGGAATTCAAGAACTGGCGCCTCTTGTACGGCAACTCGTTCCTGGACCAGCTCGGTGGCCACGAATTGGCCGAAAAAGCCAGTGAACAATGCGGCGAGGCCCATTTCTACACCATCGACCCCTACCACAATGCCGACGTGTGGTGGGTCGCCCGCAATGGTGAAGTGGTCCGCGGGTACGCCACTTACGGCGATCCGGAATGGGTGGGTGACCCTTTGCCTTTCGAGGTCGAGTTCATCGAAATGGACGAAGACGACCTGTGGTACGACCCCTACTTCGCCGAGAAGTACAGCGAAGGGGTGACCGACGCGCACAAGGCCGCCGAAGAACTCTCGGTCGAGCCCGGCCCGGTACGTGAACGCGACACCCATGGTCACGGCTGGCTGGCGACCACCCACCCGGATGTCCCCACCTCTCATTTCAAGGGCGCCCTGCCCATCTGACCGAAGCCGCCACCAGCCACACAGCCGCCAGATGCCTTCGCATACGTCCGCAGCAGCGGAGGACGGAAAGCCATGACAGAGCCAGCCGACGACTATCTCCCCCACCCCCACATAGGCGGCCGTGCCAACGCCCTACGGGCACTTGCCACCTGGCGTACGGGGCGGCCGGGGGCACCTCGTGTCGTGATCGTGACGGGAGACTCCGGCAGTGGGCGCTCACGGCTGCTCACCGGATTTCTGATGCTCTGTGACCCGGACTTCCGCAAGCAACTGCTCCTCGACCGACTGGATCCGTCAACCGTCCCGCCCGAACTGCCGGCGCCCGCCGCGGCGAACGCACGCGGGCTGACAGCGGCTCAGTTCCTCTGGGCCCTAGCGGACCACTACGAACTGGAGACCGAGCGTTCCGAGGACGTCTACTCAGCGCTCGCGGCGCTGGGCGAACCCGTCCCTCTCGTCGTCCTCGACGCCGATGAGGCCGGGCCGGTCCGGTCGGCGGACGAGCCGACAAAGCTCGTCCGCGAGGTGCTGATGCCCCTGGCCGCGCTCGATTCCGTACGCCTCGTAGTCGAGCTGCCGCGCCCACTCGCCGGCACAATGGCTGACGGACTACCTGCAGGCACCGTGCAGATCATGGATCTGGACGATCCCCAGTGGGCCGACCCCGAAGTCCTTCTGCGCCATGCCGACGCGGCCCTGAGTACGCAGTTCGGCGCGCCCGAGCTGCCGTTCACTGTCGATCCTGGGATCCGGCGTGCCCTGGCAGCGGCCATCGCACATCAGGCCGACACGAGTGCACTGGTCGTTCAGCTGACCGTTCAGAGCGTCCTCACCGCACCTGAAGGGTTCGACCCCACCGACCGAGAGCGGCTGCCGACGTCCGTCGCCTCGGTTGTCGACTGGCATGCACAGCGTCTCGGGGCCGACCCGGGAACCCTGCGGATGCTCCTCACTCCGCTGGCCTTGGCCGAGAGCGACGGAGTTCCCGTCGATCTGTGGCCTCGACTCGTGAGCGCGGTCGCCGGACAGGACATGTCCGGCGCCGTCGCGTCCGGCATGCTGCTCGTCGGACCGTTCGTTCAACTGGTCGAGGCCTCTGACGACCCCACCGACGAGCGCACTCTGCTGCGCCTCGCCCACCCGGCGATCGGTGATGCGCTCCGCGGCGCCCTGCCCCAGCCGCACGCCGTCCAGAGCCGAATCGCCATCGCCCTCCTCGAAGCCGTGCCGGACCAGGATTGGGGCAAGGCCGCGCCCTACGTACGTGATGGCATAGCCGGTCATGCGCTCGGGGCCGGCTTGCTCCCCCAACTCCTCACTGATCCAGGCCTGTTCGTCCACGCCGATCCGATACGGCTGCGGGCCGCCGTCGAAGCCGTACCGCTCGAGGCGCTCGGTGCAGCGGCCCGCACATATCTGCGTACGGCCCCGCTGCTGACCCGCAACGAGCTTTCGGAGTTGGGGCGTGCCGCGCTGCTCGAGACCGCCTTCGTCGAGGACGGCCTGGCGGAGTACGCCGAAGCCACGCACCGTCTTGGCCTTGAGCTCCCGTGGCAGACCCTGTGGAGTCTGCCGGTGTCGGGGATCGACGAGCTGACGGTGGCGGAGTTGCCCGCCGAAGACGGCACCAGACGGTACGTAGCCGTCCTCGTCGTCCCTGCGGGAACACCGGGGGCCTGGGGGACGGGCCAGGCCAACGCGGCGGGCTCACGTGGCGCTCTGCTGGTGCACGATCTTGTTCGTCCCGAGCTCCTACCTGCGGCCGACCCTGCGCTCTTGATGCGTCCCTCGGAAGACGACAGGGCAACTGCCGCCTTCGGGCTCAGCCAAGGCGCGGACTACATCCGCGTCTGGGACCGGGCCGCCGGCGACATGGTGACGGCTCTCCTGTCAGACGTGCCCTTCAGCGGAGCCGACCTGTCCCCCGACGGCATCCTCCTCATCGCCACCGAGCGCGGGGCGAAAGCCCTCCGTATTCACGCGGTGGAGGCGGGGATAGCCTCGTAGGCACGTACGACGGCGTTGTGGCCGCCTTGCGGACGCCGTCACGCAGGAGGCCCACGCGCCTTCCCCCCTCCCTGTCTCCCCGCATCATCCGCCTCACCACCACAACCGACCCCTTCGAAGGAGCCTCCCCGTGACCAGCCAGGAGCAGGCGCTCGCCATCGCCGACCGTTGGCTCAACCCGGAAGGCTCCGCGGAGCCGCGCCGCGAGGTGCGGATGCAGGAGTTCGACCTGGGCTGGGTCGTGTGGGCGGCGCCTGCGGAGCCCGAGCGTGACCCGGTCACCGGGGAGCGGCGGCCGCCCGCCGAGATCGGCAACGCGTGCGGGGTCGTGGACCGCCGTACCGGCGAGCTGACGGTGTGGCCGTCGGTGCCGGTCGACGAGGTCGTCCAGATGTACCGGCAGAAGCACGGCGGCGCGACGCAGGGCGCGGGCTCGCCGGAAGGCGCACGCCCGGTCACCGGTCCGGGCAACACCGCGGTCTTCACGTACGTCGACCCGGGGAACGGCGAGGAGACCACCCTCTTCCGCACCTCCGCTCCGGGCCTGCCTCCCGCCGAGTACCAGGCCTGGATGGAGCTGCGGCGGATGAGCGTGCCCGCCGACAATGTCGTGGCCGTCCACACCGACCTGCGCCCCAGCCTGCTCCCCGGCGGTTACACGGCCGAGCTCCTCAACTCCTTCCCCAACGCCCAGCTGTCCTGCTCGCAGACCTACGGGGCCCGTCCCGAGGCGCGTGCGGAGGGCGTCGCGGCGCTGGTCGAGCAGGTCGAGACCATGCACCGGATGGCCGGCCAGCAGCCGCCGCCCCGCCCGCACCGCCTGCCGGTTCCCGCGCAGGTGACGCCCGTGGAACCGATGCGTGACGTGGCCCTGGGCCGCCATCTCGTCGAGGTCTTCGGCGAGGACGGCGTACGACGTCACGACGCCGACGACGTGGCCGAGAGCCAGTTGCCCGAGGCCACGAAGTCGACGCTCACCTGGGCCGGGCTCCCCGCCGACCTCCCGCTGTTCTTCACCGCCGACCGGCCCGACGCGCCGCCGGCCGGTGGCCTGTTCACCGACGTGGCCACGAATCTGCGCGAGCGCCGCAGCCCCGCCGGCGAGGAGAAGATCGGCGCCCTGTCGTACCTGACCCGGATCGGCTTCGACGGCGTCGCGGTCATCGCGGTGCAGTGCCTGCCGGGGACGGGGCAGCCGGACGGCTTCGGTGCGGTCTGGGCGGTGGACCCGGTCACCGCCGCGGCCCGTTACGTCAACGTCTCCGTCGCCGCCTTCGCCCGCTCCCTGGCCCTGCTCGCCACCGCACGGCAGCGGATGCAGGGACTGGATCCGATCGCGGCCGGTGCGGAAGTGGCCGCGCTGCAGGAGCAGTTGGCGGCTGTGGACGCCTCTGCGCTGGGGAACGTCGAGACGTGGTGGTCGCTGGTGGTCGAGCAGATGTGGCACGGGTTGTTCTGACGACCAGAAGAGCGACCGACCCGTGACTGCGGACACCCCGGCCACCCCGCCCGCCACCTCCGAGCAGGCCCTCGCCCTCGTGCGCAGCCGGTATGCGCAGCCCAGGCTGCCTGACGGCACCCCCGCCGAACTGCGGGTCGAGGAATTCGACATCGGATACCTGGTGTACGCGGTGTTCCCGCCGGTCACGGACGCCGCCGGGCGGCCGCAGCCCGCTCCGCCCGGCGGCAGCAAGATCGTGGTCTCCAAGGAGAACGGCGAGACCGTCACCGTTCCCAACTATCCGACGGAGGCGGCCATCGCGCTGTACCGGAAGCAGCGCCAGTCGTAACTCGTACGGCGCCGGTCACAACTTCGTACGGCGTTCGCGTGATCAGTACAGCGAGAAGCCGCCGCTGTGCCGCCCCTGGTTCTTCTTCCCGGACTGCGAGCCCTCGCCCTCCGACCGCCTCGGCTCGGACGACCCGGAGGACGGGCCACCGTCGGCGAGCGGCTCGCCGTGCCTGATCTGATCGCGTTCCTCCTCCGACAGCGACTCCCACTGGCCGCGCAGGGACGCCAAGCCTCCGCCCAGGGCGCGTGACACCGCCGGGTCGTCCAGGGCGTTGCGCAGGGCAAGGCGGCCGGAGAGCAGCTTCTTGGCCGCCTCCTGCATGTCCTTGCCGGCGGCGTCGGTCTCGGACAGCTTGCGCAGGGCGGAGTTCAGGGAACGGATCTGCTCCGGTTCGAGTGCCTCGTCGAGCACACCGCGTTCCTGCGAAGAGCCGTGCGGGGTGGGTGAGTTCGGTGAGTTCTCGGGGTTCCTGGTCATTGTCGCTTCTCCTCGCCTCTCGACACCTGAAGTATCTCCTGTCACACATGGGGAACAAGGACCGAGGAGAGAGGCCCGCATAGTCATGGCTCGGACGCAAGGCACAGGAAGCGGCACAGGCGTCGACCGTTCCCTCACCGGTCTCGTCGGCGGGGCGTTCGGACGCCTCGGGCGGGCGGGTGGCCTGGTCTTTCTGCTCGCTGGACTCGTCCTGAGCGGATTCGGCGCGTACGAGGGGGCGTACGCGGCGGGTTGGGCGGGCACGCCCGGCACCCTGACGGTGGAGCAGTGCCAGGTGAGCCATCCGAGCAACGCCTCCCGCAGCAGCCGTAAGAACCGCCGGCCCGTCCGCTGCGAGGGCACCTTCGTCTCGGCGGACGGCAAGCGTACGGACGCGAATGCCGCGGTTCAGGTCAGGCGACAGTACGCGCAGGGCGCCGAGTTGGCGGTGCAGCAAAGCGACCCGCCGACGGAGGCGGGCGCGACGGATGCCGAGTACGTGCAGACCGGCATGGACCGGGCCTGGCGTTGGTTCGGAGCCTTCTTCGCTGGCTGGGTTCTCACGGGACTCGGGGTTTTCTGCCTCGCCACCGGGTTCGCGCCGTTCGGGCGGAGCCGTATCTCGTTCGACGCGGCTTGGGAGGCGGCGGGGCGGGGAGGGACGCGGTCGGTCGTGGTCGGGATGATCGGGGTTGGGCTTGTCGGTGCCGGAGTGTCGTTCCTGGTCAGCTACTTCTTCTGACACGCCTTACTGACACGCCTTACTTACACATGTCCTGACACATCTTCTGACGCGCCTTCTGACCGCAGCCGTACGGCTGCCCGCAGCAACCTCAGCCCCCCCGGCAGTCTCCGTTACAGAGTCAGGGCAGCGCATCCGCCAGTGACGCGCCCGCCGCGGCAAGGATGATCGCCATCATGGCCCAGCGGGTGCGGGCGCGCCGCGCCAACTCCACGCTGACGCCGGCGAAAGCGAGACTCACGCCGTAGACGACGGTCCCCACGCCCGTCGGCGTACCGCTGTTGAGACGTCCCACGATCACGACGAGACAGACCAGCGCCACCAACGCCCCGGCAGCCATGAGACCCCCGCGAGCGCTCCGCGCCTGCTCCGACCGCTGTCTCGCGAACCCCGGATCCGATTGCCGTGGGAAGCTCGCTCTGAGTTCGTCCACGCCGGGCGGGGTCGGATCGCCCCCACCGCCTCCCACCTGCGTCTGTACCTGTTCCCCACCGTGTCCCCGGCCGTGCGTCGTCATGAGGAGGGAGCGTAGGTCAATTCGCTAGGCTCACGCACCATGTTGCCTTAGCACACGCCCTCCCTCGCGCCGGACGCCACGGTCATACGGACCGGCCGCCGCGGCGCCACGACCGGGCTCCCCTGTTCCGTCCTGCTCATCGCGCTGGGCGCGGTCGGCGTCTTCGGAGCTGTCGTGGTTGCCACCGGGAACCAAAAGGGTGCGGCCAGCCCGGCCGGTTATGCGGGCCTCGTGTTCATGCTGCTGCTCGGGGCGCTCGGCGTGTGCCTGTTCGTCGTCCACTGGGCGAACCGCCGCACCCGGGTCCTCGTCGACGCCACCGGCCTGTGGGTCGAGAACGGAAAGCACCGCGCTGTCATCCCCTGGCAGGGCCTCGCCGCAGTCGGCCTGTACTGGAGCAAGTTCGGCCGCCAGACCGTCTACTCCTCGGCCAGAAAGCCGGCAGCCGGGCCCGGGACGCCATCGACAGCCGCATCGACGGATACGACGGGCCGTCGGGGTCGGACTTTCCGGGGGGGGTGACACCGGGAGCAACTCCGGGCCGGGAAGTTCCGACTCCTCCTCGTCCTCTGACTCCTCCTCCAGCT
Organism: Streptomyces sp. NPDC093591; assembly: GCF_044764885.1. Lineage (NCBI taxonomy): Bacteria > Bacillati > Actinomycetota > Actinomycetes > Kitasatosporales > Streptomycetaceae > Streptomyces > Streptomyces sp. NPDC093591. Next base: position 246,411 of record NZ_JBIWIY010000019.1, on the reverse strand, counting down.
CTTCGTCCTCCGACTCGACTTCGTCGGGGTCCGACTCCAGCACCTCGACGCGTACGGGCAACGGCAACATCCCCGGCGCGAACATAGGCAGCGGCATATCCGCCGACACAGGCGGCAACGACATCGGCGCACCGAATGTGGGGCCGGGGCCCGACTCCGGCTCCGGCTCCGGGGGGCCGGGATCCGACTCCGGGAATACGTCCTCCCCGGACACCCCGTACTCAAGGCCGACGCCATCCACCGGGCCGTCCCTGTCGGACTTCGACGACCCCACACCCGGCGGCCCCTCGTCCAACGGCTCCGACTCCAACGGCTCCTCCAGCACCCCGAGCACGTCCGGCCCCTCACACACCGGCGGCGGCTCCCCCGTCTCCGGACTGTCGTCCCCGACCGCGCAGTCCACGCCCACGCCTTCGTCGTCCGGCAATACGTCGTCCCCGCCCGGGGGCGGCTCGATCGGCACCCAGATCGACGGCCTGGCCGCGAGTGCGCCCACGCAGTCCAACACGGCACCCACGCCGACGACGGCAGACCCGTCTCCCTCCAGTTCCGGCGGCCGTTCGGACGGCGGCTCAGCCATGCCGACGTCGCCTACGACGCCCTCTACCGGGGGTGCGGCTCCGGGTGGTGGGCACCACAGCCCGGGCGCCTCCGGCGGCAACCCGACCACGACGAGCCCGAACCCCAACTCCGGCCCCGCGAGGAACCCTGCCGCCGGCACGCCCGGCACGCCTCCCGCCACCGTCCGCACGAGCCCGACCAGCCCGAGCACCTCCAACGCCGGTCCGGCGACCGCAACAACAACTGCGTCGACGTGGCCCTGTCCACGGTGGACACCTACGCGGGCAACCCCACAGCAGCGGCCAGCCGAACCACCGACCTGGACGCGGACGGCAACCCCTCGGACCGCGGCGAGAAGGGCGGCCGCGACCGCATCGAGAACACCCTCGGCGCCCGCTTCAGCGACATGGGCAACGGGCGCGACGCCTTCAACCGCCTGGAGAACACCCTCCGCAACAACGGCCACGGCTCACAGGCCGTGATCATCACGCAGGACGCCAACGGGCGGGCCCACGCGTGGAACGCCGTCAACCACAACGGCAAGATCACCTACATCGACGCCCAGACGGGCCAGCAGAGCTCGAAGCCGCTGCACAGCGGGAACAACGGGGTCTTCGCGATTCCGCTGGACTCCAACCGGCAGCCCGTGTCGCCGAACCGGCCCGGTGTCACGGACTCCAACAGCTCTAATGCCAACCGCAGCAAACCCTCGAACCACCCCGGAATCGTCTGCCGACCCAGCGCGGAGACCAGCCGCCGAACCGGCCGGCCAGCCATCCAGCGGCCAGAACGCAGACGGCAAGGACCCGGACGAAAAGAACACCAAGGACGACAGCGGCGACAAGGACAAGAAGGCCGGACACTGACCACACCCCGACGACTCTCATCCCTGCCTGGACTGCGAGTTCGGCGACAAGAAGGAGCAACAGGGCAACCTGGACCCGGACGATTCGCAGCAGCGTGTCCGCCAGACGAATCCTGTTTTCCGCCTGCAGCAGGACCACGTCGCCCAACAGCTGCGGGACTGGGCCAAGAACGGTCAGCTCGCTCACGTTTTGAATGTGGCCGCGGGTTCCGAGTCGGATCCCGATGCCTCCCCGGATCGACCGCGTACCTTCACATCTGATGGGTTGAACAAGGCTCTGCCCAGATTCGAGTCCCTGAGCCGGTGCGAGAAAATGCTGGTCATCTCCACGTTGGCTCGTCTCAGCCAATCTGCTCACGAACAGTACGGCGTGAACAGCAATCCGATTGACAACGGCAAGGAGTCGGAAGGCGCCGCCAAGCACAAGACCCCGGCGAGCGCGTCAGGAAGTTGATGACCAGACTCGGGGTTCCTGAGACACACACCGGACCTGACTCAACGAAACTTCGCAGTAGTCGAGTTGCAGCGGGACGACGGCACCATCAAATACGTGACGGATTCATCGTTCCCAAGCCGGGCAGGAGTTACCGGTCTGTATTCGGAACGGCACCTCGCCGACTGGATCGACGACGTCAACAAGGCCACTGAGAGCCCAGGGCGCAACTACACGATTAGCGCCTTGTACACCGAACTGCGAGCCCTGTGGCGACAAGAAGGCCGGACTCGGGAGTTCCAACTGCTCAAATCTGCTGGGTGAACGTCTGGCCGACGCACCTGTGCACTACAGCACCCCATACCGGGCCGACCCAGCGGATCAGCAGCGATCCGAACTCACAAGGGAACTCCAGAAACAGCGTCGGGCAGAACTCGGGTTGGACCCAAGAGCCGATCTTCCCGATGACGAGAAGAAAAAGATCACCGCTGAGGTCGATAAGAAGTTCCCGGTTACCGCCACTGAGAAGGCCCGCGATCGAGAGATGGTCAGACATGTCAGGAGGTCGAAGCCCTCTGGAAGGGGATCGCACCGCAGCTAAAATAGCCCCTTAGCCCGCCCCTGCATGAACACACCGAAAGTCAGCAGATTCAGCGATGAGCCGTCAAACACCCACCCCTTCACCCGTATCACCCGAAGAAGCCCTGGCCGAGCTCCTGGAGTGGTCGGACAGCGGGAGCCAGCGGGTGGCCGAGCTGACCGGCCCTCCTGGGTCCGGAAGGACCGAGACGCTGCTGCGGCTGAGTGAGGCCCGCAGTGAGGCGGTGCTCGTGGATGCTGCCGGGCTGACCTGTGAGGACCTCATCGATCGGGTCATGACTGCTGCTGGGTTCACCGCTCTGCCGGAGAAGCGGGCGGACTGGGGATTCGAGCTCGAGGACTCCCCGCTCGGGGGCGGGCTGGTCATCATCGTCAATGCCCACCGTGCGGGCCGTACTCGGCGCTCGACGGAGCCCGAGCGCATGGTGCACCGCTTCACCGGTGAACTGGCCGTTGGCGGCGGTCTCAAGGTCGTGATCGAACGGGACCTGCCGGATGTGCGGTCGGCACACGATCACTTGATCGTGGCACTGCAACCGAGCAGTGCCGAAGAGGCTGTGGGGCACCTGCCCGACGGCACGGACACCGAAGCGTTGCGTGCACTCGCACTGGCCGAGGTCCGTCGCGCTCCCCTGCCTGTGTGGACCGTCCTCGCCCAGGCGCTGGGGCGCCATGTGGGCCGGTCTCCGGATGTGGCCACAGCGCTGGAGGCTTCTGGCGAGCTACTGGAGGTGGACGGCGACGGCTGGATCCGCTTCCGTGACGAGCGGCACGCCGAAACACTGCGTCGGACCACCGATGCCGAGATCGTACGAGCCGTGAATGTGGAGCTGGTCGCATGGCTGCGCCAGCAGCCTGCGACAGCGACGACCGGCCGGTACCTGACACAAGGACTGGCGATGCACGCCGTGCAGGCCGGCGAGTTCGACTCCGTTCAGCGCTCCGGCCGACTCGTTGCCCGTATCGATCAGGTCGCCCTGATCGACGCGGCCCACGCCGACGACTCGTACGTCGTGGACGGTGCGTCCCCGGCCGGGGACTCGGTCAACTTGTGGATGTGCGGCGTCGATTCCCTGTCCCAGGGTGAATGGGCATCGTGGCTGCACCTGATGAGTACGGTGCGTGGCGATGCGGAGACCGCCGCCGAGATCGCCTCGTCCGGCCAGCCGTTGCCGTGGCAGGTGCGCTGGGCCCATTGGAGGCCGCCGGGTGCTCTGAACGCCGCGTACGTTCGCCCCGGGCCACTCGGAGACCCTGTCATCGCCCCTGAGGACTATCTCCCTGGCCGGCACACCGTTTGCGCTCCGGGGGAATGGGACGAGCGCTACCGAGTCTGGGACGCCGAAACCGGCGAGGAGCTGGCCGGCCCCTGGCCGGATGCGATGCCGGCACCGGGGCAGCGCGAGCCGCTCTGGCCCATCGACATGGAACGCAGTGTCACACCCGACTGGGACGATCTGACCGTGTTCGACACTCTGGAACCCCCCTTCGTGTCGGATCAGGTGAGGGTCGGCGACCTCCTGGTCGTGACGGGGCTCGGCGGCATTTTCGCGGTCGAGCTCCACGACCCTGACGTAAGTCCGCGCCTCAGCAAGGTGCACGGGGAGGCGCTCTTCGACGACTCCGGCTTCCTCCCCGCACTGCACCGTGGGACAGCACGGCGCCGAGGCACGTACGACCCTGACCTCTTCGAACCGGGCGTCGTACGTCGTCTGCCCACCAGCCTGCTGCCCGAGGAGGTGACGAACGCCGAGGCACGCCGCGTTCTCATGGACGTCGGACTGCCCGCCTTCGAGGGCGCCGCAATCCGGCTCGAGGCTCTGGACGAAGCGGGTCTACCCCGGCTCGCCCCTGGCGACCTGTCGGCAGACGCTGCCCCAGGTGCGTACTACAAGATCGGTGCGTGGGGTGCCGGCGACCTGGTCCTGCACGGCGGAACGGGGCAGGTTCTCCTGCTCGGTGCGGCCGACTGGAGCAGCGCAGAAGACGACTTCGACGCCTACTTCGACGACGAGCCCGACGACGCCGGAGAACAGGAAATCAGCGCCGTGTTGATCGCCGGCAGTCTGGCCGCGTTCATCGACCTGCTCCAGCACTACCTTGTGGCCAGGTGCATGCTTGCCGCGGCGGGGAGCCGTACCGAGCGCGTCGCGATCAGAGACGATCTGGAGAACACGCTGTCCGACCTCGACGACGCAGACACAGACACCACGTTCTGGACTGCTGCACTGCGAACCACCGACTGACCGATCCACCTGACCGACCCATGACCCTGCTCGTACTTACCGCCCCGGCCCCGGCGAGTACCGGGCCGCCGAGGGGCAGGTTCCGCTCGTCCTCGCGCACCTTTACACGAAGCGGGAGCCACGTGGCCACCTCCTTCTGGGCCGAACGGGTACGGTGCCTGAGGAGGCTGTATTCGCGCCCGCAGCGCTTTTGGCCCTACCTGCCATAGAGCTCGTAACACGATCTTGTTGAAGTGCCCTGGTCCGGCGTGACCGATGTGACGATTCGGCTGTTCGGCAGGGTGTGAGTACTCGGCCGTGGATCGTGGATGACGAGTTGTGGGCACTGATCGGGCCTCTGCTGCCGCCCTGGCCGGAGAAGGCGCCGGGCCCGCAGCCGGTAGCGGACCGGCTGTGTCTGCAGGGCATCCTGTACGTGCTCCACAACGACATAGCCTGGCAACTCCTGCCCCCAGAGCTGGGGTTCGGCTCCGGACAGACCTGCTGGCGACGCCTGGATCGCTGGCAGCAGGCCGGTGTCTTCGAGCAGCTGCACTGCATCCCGCTCGCCGAACTCAACGCGGCCGGCGAACTCGACTGGTCCCGCGCGTGCGTAGACGGCTCCCACATCCGCGCGAAAAAGGGGGCCCCGACACGGGGCCGTCGCCGGTCGACCGGCGGAAGACGGGCAGTAAACACCATCTGATCTGCGACGGACGCGGCACCCCGCTCAAAGTCATCACCACTGCGGCCAACGTCAACGACGTCACCCAGACCATCGCCCTCGTCGATGGCATTCCGCCCGTGGCCGGAAGGATGGGCCGCCCGCGGCGCCGCCCGGACTCACTTCTCGGTGACAAGGGCTACGACTCCAACCCCAACCGGCGTGAGCTGCGCAAGCGGCGGATCCTGCCGGTCATCTCCCGCAAGGGCGCCCCGAACATCAAGGGACTGGGCAAACTGCGCTACGTCGTCGAGCAGACCTTCGCTCTGCTCCACCAGTTCAAGCGCCTCGCCGTCCGCTGGGAACGCCGAACCGAACTCCACGACGCCTTCGTCTCGTTGGCTTCCAGCCTCATCTGCTGGAGACGACTCAAGAAAGCCCACGCGTGATCCTTTTACGCGCTCCTGGACTGCTATGCCTGGAAGGCTGCGATCTGGTCCGGCACCGAGAAGTCTGAAGCACAGTCGGGACACGTCGTGGAGCCAAACAGGTGGGTCAGATGCTCTGCGGTTGCTGGCTGGCCGGCCCTGACGGCCACATCGCGCAGCCGAGACGCCAGTGGCGGCAGGTCCACGGGGTCCGCCGGGCGGACCCCGTGGACTATGGGTCCCTCACGGCCGACAACCCGAAAGCGCGCGTTCGGGTCCCGACGGCGAGTGCCTGGCCCCTTGTAGGAAAGGTCGATCTCCAAGCTCAGTGCGCAGGAGGGGCACACTACGGGATGCTCCTCACGGCGCAGTCTGCGCCTCCATACGGGCACCCCCTCAAATGCCAGGAGGTGCTCCAGCCAGTACAGAAAGTCGTCTACGTCGCCCTCGAAGGGCCTTGTCCCCACGACGTTCTGGGTCAGCTGGTGCAGCTCGTTGATCGCAGCCGGGTAGCGCGTCTGTACGTAACCGGGCTCGTGAAGCTGTTGCTCCTCGACGACGATGCGGCCGGCCAACCCAAGTGCCGGCCAGCGACCACCAGGTTTGTGACCGGCAGCGATGTCTGCCAGAACGGGCAGGGCGGCAAAGCTGGCTGTGTACACCGACCCCTGGTGGTAGAGAGAAGCCCACAGGTCCTCCCACGCCTCGTCAGCCAGCTCGGGATCACCGATCTCGTCAAAGAGCCGTGGCAGGTTGGATGCGGAGCCATAGGCATGCTTCAGACGGGACCAGTCCAGTGTCATGCCAGCAATCATCCCAGCCGCACCCGACTGGCACCCCGTACCTCACCAATGCCGCCGACAAGACAAGATCGTGTTACGAGCTCATAGGAGATGGGGACGACCTACGCCACGGCTTATCGCAAGGGCGAACACGTCGAACCGTTCAGCGATCCGCGCGAGGGCAGCCTCTGCCGCCGGAGCGCAGCTACTGGGCAGCAGCCTGCGGCAGTTCATGACCTTGATCGGTCTGTGCATCACGCATTCGTTGGAGAGGTTGGATATCCCGGAATCGTTGTGATGCGGGCACATGCGGCAGCCCACCGCACGACGCCGGTAACAGTCACCAGGAAAGGAAGTCGCCCACTGTGAATTCTCACCTCAACCTGGAGGAAGCCGCGGACCAGATCAGCTCACAGCTGGCCAAACTTCCGCCCAAGCGGGGCATTATCTACGTCGACGGCCCCTCCGGAGCCGGGAAGACCTCACTTCTGAGAGATTTCGCCGCCAGCACGCCGGGGGCCGTGCTCGTTGATGCCACGCACTGCTCCGCGGAAGAGGTGGCGGATCGGGTGATGCGTGCCATCGGTGTTTCATACGGCGATTTCCGAAGCATCAATGCCCTCACCAATATCGTGGACGATCTCGTTTTCGACAGGAGGTTCGACCCGAGAATCGTTGTCGTGACCAATACTCAGTGGGCAGGGAAGAGGCGGTTCACAGATGAACCGCTGGGCGTAGCTGCCGGCGGGATCGTTGGAGCGTTCAGTAGGCGCTCCAAGGCGACCAACATCAAACTCGTGGTCGAAGTCGACAGCGAGGTGTACGACCTCGGCCCCCGGAACCGGAACCCCATCCTGCTCGCCCCCGCCCGCGACATCGTCCGGCTGTCCCCCAACTCGCTGCCGCCGCGTCAACGCACAGCCATGACGGCCCTCGCCTTGTCCGAGCCACACCGGGTGCGCGTCGAGGAGTGGCAGGCGCTCTGCTCCGCACTCGGAACCGACTTCGACCTCGCGGAACTGCGCGCGATCGGCGATGAGTCACCTTTCGTCGCGGTCGAGCCCACAGACGAGCTACCGGTGGTGTTCACCCACGAACGCGATGCCCGGAGGCTTCGCGCAGAAGTTCCTGCCGATACGTTCCAGGCCTTCCAACAGACCGTCGTGGACCGCCTGTTCGCGTGCACCGACGGCGACCCGCTCGACGACTATCTGACCCGTGCTCTGCCCGCCCACGCCGCAGCCGCAGGCCGCTTCGAGGAACTCCTCGCGGATCCCCGCACGCTGGTCAAGTGCACCCACACCGCCCTGCTGAACGCACTCCGCATGGCCTTCCCCGACAGCATTCCCGCAGGCAGCCTCACCGCGGATCTGTATTACCTCGGCAACCTCGGTCTGGCGCCGTCCTCGCAAGCGGAGTGGGTCTCACTGCTGCATCTCGTGGCGCTCAGCCAGGGCGATACGGAGCGGGCCGACGCCTTGATCGAAGCCGCCGGTCCGCTGCCGTGGCGGACCGTCTGGACGCACTGGCGGGCCCCCGGCCGGGTCCGCCCCCGCCCACCCCAGATCGACGTCGTCGAAGAGTTGCAGGCCGATGCGGACGGCACCACCGTGACCAGCCGCACCCTGGACCGTCTCGAGCAGATCTGGCACGCGGCCACCGGCCGGCTCCTCGCAGTCACGGGACAATTCCTCGGGGCCAAGGGGCCGTTCATCGAGGAAGCCCCGCCCACACCTCCGGCGCCGGCCCGCTGGAGGGCCGACACCTCATGGAACCTGGTCCGCGCGGCAGCCCTCGGAGATCCCGCCACACTCCGCGTGATCCAAGCGCCCAAGGTCAAGGACGTGGCCTGCGCCGGCGAGCTGGTCGTGCTCGGCGGCAGCCGAGGGGTCTATGCGATCAAGCCCGACCCGGACTACATCGAAGCCACCCCGCTGCCCGCACTCCCCGCCATCAGCCGGCACACAAAGATCACCCCTCGCCCCTTCGACGAGGCCGCCTGCCGCCCCACCCGCGACCTCGTACTCGACGTGTTCGACGCGGACGTCGCCCCTCTCCTGACCGAGGAGGAGCTACCGGCCGGCCTGACGCACGAGCCGACCCGTCGTTTCCTCACCGAGGTCGGCTTCCCTGCCGTCGACAACTTCCTCAGTCTCAGCACCCACAACCTCGCCGGCACCGGCTTCGCCGAGCACACGTGGGAAGGCACCAAGGAGTTCGAAACGCCTGTGGGAGACGGCCCGTTCTACGAACTGGGCACCTGGATCGGCGGCATCCTGCTCCTCGACGGCCCCACCGGCCGCGTACTGCGACAGTCCAGGAAGGGCGCGGTCGACGACGACCGGCCCGGCGACCCCCTGGCCGGCTCCTCCCTGGCCCAGTTCACCGCGATGGTGTGCCTGCAGTGGAAGTACATGCTGGCCTACCACACGAGCGGCGGCCTCGACGGGGAGGATCTCATCGACGAGCTCAGGTCCTGGCTGGCGGGCATCGACCCAGCCGCGGCAGCCACCAGAAACTGGGGGCACGTCACGGAGACCGACGAATTCATCTACCTGTAGGCATCCATGGACCTCGGTACGGCGGGCCCCGGCACCACGGCCCCGCCGTCCCGGCTCAGCCTCTGTCGACCGCCCGGCGCCGGCAGATCCGGCGACAGGGTCCCGGGCGTCTGCTCAGCAACGCGCTGAAAGTCCTGGTTGACCTGAGCGGTGCCGAGTACCTGCACGAGGGTGACGTCAGTTGCCGTGGACCGTCTTGAACGGAAGATCCCTGCCCCTGCCCCTGCCCCTGCCAAGGCCGCTACTGACTCCGGCGCTTTGAGGTGGTTGGCTGGTTTGTGCGGCCAACTGACAGTAATTTTGCACAATATGTCCCGTCGTTGGTAAGCGCTACGCAGGTGGGGGGCGAGCTGACAGCGAAAGGGCCTCGGCGCCGCGAGGCGGTGCGGCTGGAGGCCGCCGGGTGGTTCGCCGAAGGGGTCGTCGGTAGGCCGCCTTCGAGCTGGCCCGCAACTGGCGGGCGACCTCTGGCGGGCGCGTTGGCCTCCCGGGGCGCGAGCGGGCAGCGCTGCAAGCTGTCGCCGAAGTGTCGGGAGAAACTGGTCGGCTACCTGGAGACGGGCTCGCGGTGAAGTGGAGTGGTCGGGGGCGGACGGTGACGCTGATCGGCTGGAAACGGGCGGCCTGCGGCGGCTGTTTGCCGCGCTCGTCGCAACCGACTCAAGCGCCTCCAGTGCCGCCCCGGAGTCCTTCACGGCTTCTTCGCCGGGACGGGACTCGCCAGCGACCTCCCGCCGCCATCCCCCCTGAAGCGCTCTGCCAGTTAATCGGTTGCACCCCACCGAGACGGGGTGTCAGATCCCGACTATGACGATTGTGCTGAGTACGCCGACGGCCGACGGGGTGCGCGAGGCTATGGCGGCGCTGCGGGAGTGGCAGCACGACGAAGCGCCGATGCAGCTGCATCCCGGGGACATCGGCTGGAACTACCGGTTCGGAACGGCCGAGACGGCCGCGGCGGTCCGGACCTGGAGCCGGGACGGACGGATCCTCGCTGTCGGGATGCTGGATTCCCCGACGCTGGTGCGGATGACGGTCGCTCCCGACGCTTTCCAGGACGAAAACTTGGCGCGGCGGCTCGTCGAGGACTTCTCGCTGCCTGAGCGCGGCGTACTGCCAGAAGGAGCAGTGTCCATCGAGGCGCCGCAAGGCCTGCTGCTCCACGACCTGTTGACCAAAGAAGGCTGGGGTGTCGACGAGCCGTGGACGCCGCTCTTCCGCGACCTCGCCGAAGCGGTGGAGGACCCCGGCGTGCGGATCAAGGCGATCGGCCTGGAGCAGGCACAGGACTTCGCCGACGTCCTGCGGTCCGCGTTCAACACCACGAGGCCCACACGCGAGTACCGGCACGAGATGTCCGCGGGACCGTTCTACGCCGACGCCCGATGCCTGGGCGCTTACGACGACCAGGGCAACCCCGCGGCGGTGGTGACGGTCTGGTCGGCCGGCCCGGGGAAGTCGGGACTGGTCGAGCCGATGGGCGTCCACGCGGACCACCGCGGACGCGGCTATGGCCGGGCGATCACCGTCGCCGGTGCGGCCGCCCTGCGGGAGATGGGCTCGTCGAGCGTGCGCGTGTGCACACCGAGCTCTAACGTCGGCGGCGTCGCGACGTACAAGGCGGCCGGGTTCGCGGCGAGGCCGGAGATCGCCGACCGGATCCGGAAGGTCTGACGTCGAGGTCTGCGGACCTTCTCACCATGCTCTGCTCTCGACTCGATCGAACATCCGCTGCTCCGACTTCGAGGCAGTCCGGCCGAGAGGGCGGTTCCAACCGTCATCCGCATAGCGCACAGCGCACACCAACGACGTCCTGCGCAAATGACCGCCCGTCAGCCGTGCGAACCGGCCCGCCCACCCCCTCGAAGCGCCGAAATCAGTTAAACGAGCACGGAGTTCACCAGGACACAGGCACCACAGCCGAGCAAGCCACCGAACAGCAGGACGAGCCCGGTGATGAACGTCCCCCGCCCCCTGGGGCGGTTCCCGCGACGGAAGGCGGCGCTCAGCGGGAAGGTCGCCACTCCGAACATGGCGGCGGCGACACACCAGAACCGAACGCCCTCGACGTACAACGACGTGAAGGTGCCGCGGTTGAAATACCCCGTGCCGTACCCCACCGCCTGGACCTGCTCACCCCTGTCCAAGTCCTCACCGGGTTCGAACTCCTCCACCTTGGAGCGGACCTGGCCATCGTCGGAACGGAAGGTGCCGGAGCACTCCACGTCGTTCCCGATGTCCTCCGTGCCGCAACGGGCGATGGTGATCGTCCCTTCCATGCCGTCGGACACCTTCCTGGGACCTTCCTCGTAGCCCGACCCGACGAGGACCAGGCCGAAGAGCAAGAAGAAAACGCCCACCATTCCGGCGCCTATACGGCTGCCGACGCCCCGTTTCGCAGCGACGGGGCCGGCGTCCGGGCCTCCCGTTCCGGCCTTCTGCAGGTTCAGCCCACCACTCGCGTCCGTCTTCAATGCTGTCCCGTTCCCCTACTTGGTGCTCATGCACCGACTGGCTCGAAAGATCTTGGCGATGTCGGTTCACGCAGGTCAAGCGTGCCAGCAGTCGCTCCACAGCAACCGCCACGGCCGTTCACGCGTCGGAAGAGGGCGTGATCCACCTCTCCGAGAGTCCCGACTCCCCCACAGCCCGACTGCTCGTCGTATGGAGCCAGGTTCAGGCCGGCGCCGGCCCCACAGCGGAGAGGTGGTGACGCGGTCGAGGCGCCGTTCCGTCTGCCGAGCGCTCGGCGCCCTTCACGCAGCCCGCTCCGGCTCCGACGACCCCCTCCTGATCTCACTGATAGCTTGCTGCTCCAGACCGTTCACTCCGTGGGAAGTCAATGAGCCAGCCGCCGTTCCAACCACCACCGCAGCCTTCGCAGCCGCCGCAGGCCTCCAACAACCCCTACACGCAGCCCGCCCCGCCGCAGCAGCCCCCGGGGTTCGGTCAGCCTCCGGCTCCGGGTCAGCCCCCCATGCCGGCGGGACAGCCGCCGATACAGGCCGGGCCGCCGCCTGCCTCCGGCCAGCCCCCGATGTACCCGGGGACACCGCCCGTCCCTGGACCGGGACAGCCGCCGGGGCAACCGATGTACGGCATGCACGCCGCGCCGCCGTTCCAGGCGCCCCCCTACGGACAGCGGCCGAACGCGAGCGGTAGTCCGGTCGGCGCGGTCTTCCTCGGATTCTTCGCGTCGGTCATCGTCTCGCTGCTCTACAGCGGTCTGATCCTGGTCACGTACAAGGACCAGTCGGTCACGGTGGCCAACATCCTCTATCTGGGCCACGCGTTGCTCAATGGAGCGGTTGTCGGCTTCCTGGTCGGCATGGTGGGGCACCGCAGCAACGGCGCCTGGATCTGTGGGGCCATCATCGCGGCGCTCGGCGCGTTCTTCGGCTACACCAACTCCCTCGTGCTCGTCTTCGCCGAGAGCGACGGGGGCGGCGCCGTCTGGGACCTGGTCAGGTACGAGCCCTTCTGGCCGGCCAAACTCTGGTGGACCGACAACCCCGACAGCGGCGTCGACTGGTTCGCCCCGCTCGGCCTCGTGCTCGCCGCGGCCGCCGCCTGGGGCCTCGCCTACCTCATCGGTAACAAGCGCCGTCAGGCGTGACTTCTCGTCAGGTGCCGGTCCGGGCGGCCACCGCCTGGTGCCCGGTCGGTAGCTGAACCCCTGCCGTCACGGCCGCCGTCAGTCGGCCGCATTCAGCCGACCCGCATTCAGCCGACCCGCCTTCAGCCGAGCCGCCTTCAGCCGACCCGCCTCAGCGAAAAGCGGGGCTGTCGCCGAGGCCCGCCAACGCTCCCCCGATACAGGTGACCATCATCGCCCAACGGGTGTGGCCGATCCTGGCGAGCACGAAACCCCAACCACCGAGGGCCACCCCCATGGCATACGTGGCGACCCAGACGCCGAGCGCATCGCCCTGACCGAGGCGTACGCCGATCAGGACCAGACAGACGACGGCGACCGCCCCCGCGAACGCCGCGTACCTCCCACGCGCCTGCCGCGCCTCACGCAGCCGCTCCTCCTTGGGCCCCGGTTGGCCTTGAGGCTGGAATCGCGCCCGGAGTTCGTCCGCACTCGTCCCGGGACCTGGACCGGCGGACAGTGGCTGCCCGCCCGTCCCGTCCGACCTGTTCGCCGCGTTACCGCCATGCGTTGTCATGGGAGCCGAGCCTAGCGACCGAGTCGGCCGGCACCGTCGTACCCCCAGCCGATCACGCCAAGCACACCACCTGCGCTACGAGCCCTCGAGATACGCCAGTCCGAGCATCAACGGCAGTGAAACGAAGGCGAGTCCGAACGCCGTAGCCGACATCCTCGTACGAATTTCCCGTCTGGCGCGGATCCCCAGGTAAGCAGCGACCAGCGGGAGAACGGCAGTCACCAGAAAGCTGAAGCGCCAGCCCTCATCTCCGATGAGGAAGACCATGAGGCCCCAACAGGCCGGCAGGGACGCGATGCTCAAGTAGCACGAGCGCGTGAGGAACCGCTCCAGGTCGTCGACCCCGCCGAGAAACCCCATTGATCCTGACCGCCTTCTCCACTACACGCGTTCATGGCCGCGGACATGACCTCTCCGAGCGCGCTGAGCGCCATCGCGAACCTGTCGAACGCCTCGGCCGCCTCGCCTCACACCTGCAGCAGGTTGAACAGCCGAAGCCGAGCAGGCCGGCGTATCCGGACCGGCGTGAAACTACCAACGCGCGTGCCAACGCATCAACACACGACCGGTCCGGGCTCCTCGGGCGAACGCCGCCCTTCCGGAGGACAGAACCTCTCGGAGCCGACGCCGGTGCATGACCGGCCTGCCACACATCCCTCTGTGCGGCTGCGCCTCAGCGCTGCCCCGCTCGCCCACCCCGGCCGGAGTCGTGCACGGGCGCATCCCGCACGGCACGCTCGCGATCCAGGCCAGCCTGCTGCCGTGCGTCCCACTGCTCGAACTGGGCCTTGGACTGCTGGCGTTCCGCGTAGGTCTGGTCGTCGGCCGCACGGCGGATCTCGTGCATCCGCTGGAACACGGCCTCGGTGTAGCGCGGGTCCTGGAAGGCGTCCTTGATGTCGACGCTCCCGCTCAGCACTGCCCGCGCCATCTCGCGCAGGTCCGGGCCGAGCGAGGTCGCGTCGGCGATGGTGCGCAGGGAGCGACGCAGCCGCAGGGCCTGCTCGGGGTCCTGGGCGATCCCCATGAGTTCCTCGTCCTGGATCTCCCGGTCCGCGGTCATGGGTGCGGTACGTCCTTCCCGTGAGTGGTTGATGGAGCCGGCTCGGTTGGGGGCAGCTGAAGCAGCGGTGGCATCAGCCGAACTCGCTACGGGCCCAGTCGTCCGCGCCGCCGGAGGGGCCGGAGGAGCCGGAGGAACCGGAGCTCGCGGCGGAGGCAGTGGCCGTCGGCCTGTTGGAGGACTGGGTGGTGCCCGAGGAACCGGAACCCGTCCCGGACCCTGAACCCGAGCCCGCCCCGGAGCCGGATTCCGCCCCGGATGCTGTGGCCGCAGCCCCGTCCGACGCCTGCGTGCTCTGCGCACCGTGTCCGGCCAGCGCGTCGACGCCATGCTGGACCCGGTCCCCGGCCGCTCCCGTGACACGCTCCGTCGCGGCGTCCACGCCGTTGTTCACGTGCGTGGTCGGATCCGCGTAGTCGGCGAAGGTCGATCCCTCCCCGCCGGTGACCTCGTTCTTGAGGCCGTCCACGTACTCGCCCGCCGCCGTCTTGGCGACGTCCGCCGTCTCGCCGAGGTCGACACCGGACCGCGCGTCGAAGTAGGTCTCGATGCTCTGCTGGCCGATGTTCTGCGCCATTCCGACGGCGGCCTCGGTGGCCTTCTCCTTGGCGGCGTCGACCACCTTCTCCTGGACGAACTGCTTGCCCTGCTCCTTGAGCTGGTCCTTGGCGAACTGCTTGACCTTCTCCTTGGTGACCTTCTCGAGCTGCTCCTTGGCCATCTTCTTGATGGCGTCCATGGTGGCGTGTTCCATGGCCTTGGTGACCGCCTCCATGACCTCCCGCTTGAGCCGGTCCAGCAGCTCACGGACGATCAGCCGCGTGGCCTGTGTCGCGCCCAGCGCACCGATCTCGGACAGTCCGAAGGTGAAGGGGGCCGCGGCCTGCGCCGCGATGATCTCGATGGCCAGCGCCACGAGTTGGGCGATCACGGCCAGCTTCGCCGTGAGGACCGCCACCGCCGCCGCGTCGAACGCGAGGGCGATCACATCGCACGCGGTCTTGGCGTCCGGCAGATATCTGTCCTCACCGTTGGCGCCGGTGTAGGCGCCCCAGTCCTTGCTGAATCCATCGACAGCCGTACCGAAGTTGTGGGAGACGACGGTGCGGGCGAGGCCTTCGCCGTGTTGCTGGATTTCTGCGAGTTCCTCGCCGAAAGCCCGCCAGGTCTCGGCGACGTTGTGCAGTGCTTCTTCGTCGGCCTCGGGCCAGTTGTAGCCGAGAAGGTCGAGCACCCAGACAAGCTCGCCGGGCAGTGTGAGCGACATGCCAATAGCCCCGTATTTGATTAGAGTTCGCCGGAAATACCGTTCAGCAGGCCATTGTTCGACGCTTCCGACGCATCGTAGTTGCGTGCCATGTCCTGCAGGTTGTAACCGATCTTCTGAAGCCGTTCTGCGAGGCTGTTCATCGATGTGAAGATCCCGTCGCGGATCGGCGTGTACACCTGGCCGAAGATCTCCCCGAAATCCGCGTCCGCCCATGGCTCACCAAGGTCTTCAAGGTTGCCCTTAAGTCGCTTGGACGCGGTGGAGAAATCACCACCGAGGTCCACGAACTTCCCGCCCTGCTTGCGGAGTACACCCGTGTCCACATCGAAGGTGTCGAACTCCATTGCGCTCCCCCGAACTCCCCTTGCTGCACTTCATGTTGGACGACAGACGGATACCTTAGACTCCTCGCGCACTACCCTGCCAAGCCCGCCAGTCAAGAGATCGTCAAGTTGAGCAAGGGGACGACAAAAAGTGGTGACAGTACAGTCGCGTCAAGGCGACACAGGGAGCCTGTGGGCGGGAAGACTCCTCGGCCTGGGGTTGCTCCTGTTGGCCGCGGTCGTCGCCTCGGTGACCATTCCGGAACTGCGCAGTGAACTCGCCGGAGAAGGCACCGACGGAACCCTCACCGTTTCTTCATGCGAGACGCACACGAAAACCCACTACGGCACGCACAGGCGTTCCACCGAACTGAAGTTCAGCTGTACCGGAAACTGGAGCGCGCAAGAAGGCAAGGCCACCTACAAAGACGTAGTGGTGGAAACCTCATCGCGTTTCGAAACCGGCGCGAAAATACCCGTGGTGCAGGTGGACGACACCTTCGAGCAACCGCACGACCGCGACCCCGGAGACGACGCCGCGATTCTCGCGTTCTGCCTCTCCTTGCTGACCCTCGGCATCTACTGCCTCCTCACCGGCTTCGGCACCCGCAACGGCCCCGGCTTCACCGCGTCTTGGCAGCGTCTGCCGGCCCGGTCCGTCACCGGCCCCGCCCTGGGCGGCCTCTGCGCCCTGGGCGTCCTGGCAGCGCTCGTCTGCGCCCTCGTCCTGTGACGCCATACCTGCCACACCCCATTCCTGAGGACCCCCCAAGGACCCCCCAATGACACAAGTACACGGGAACGCCACGGCGAACGCCGCCAAACCGGGAGGCCAGGCGGGCATCGGCCGCCTCATCGGCGCGGGCCTGATCCTCGTGGGCGTCGTGCTGATGGCCCTGGGCGCCTACATGGGCCCGTACACCTACGCCACGTCCACGCCGGGCAAGCTCACCGTCGACACCTGCACAGTCGACTACAAGTACCGCTCGAGCACGTCGAGCAGCTCACGCAAGAAGACCAAGACCAGGTGGTGCTACGGCACCTTCACCGCCAACGACGGCTCCGTGAAGGACCTCAACGCCGAACTCAAGAGCGATGCCCTGCACCAGCGCGGCTACGTGATCGAGGCGCTCAAGACGGGCGACACTTCGTACAAGCTGGACCAGGGGTGGGTCGGCGCCATCGCCACTGGCTGCGCTTGGTTCTTCGGTGCGCTATTCCCCCTCGCGATCGGCTACTTCGGCGTCGTATCCGGCTTCTCCTCCAGGCGGGCGCCGAGCCCGGGGTTGTTCCGGACCTGCTTGGCGGTGGTCCTGGTGGGCGTGATCGGATTGATCATCAGCCTGTTGGTGGGGTTCTTCGCGTGACAGGAGCCTTGGCGTTGATCCCGAACGCAACTCGGCGGCGAGGCGGACCATGAAGGTCTGCCTCGCCGCCGAGTTGCTGCAGTTGCTGGTGCTGATGTCGATGTTTCTCAGGTATCTAGGAATCAGTCGTGGGCAATGCCGCGAGGGAGAAGGAGTCCCCGCTAATGCCGGCGCCGACCGAGGTGACGTAGAGCACGCCCTTGTGCCAGAACGGCCACGCCCCGGTGCCCGTGTTCGTGTCCACCTCTTCCGGATACTCGACGAGCGTCGTCATCGCACCGTCCTCGGGGTCGAATTCCACGAGCTTCGGCCTCTGCGTGGACTCGGTGACGTACACCAACAGACGCTCGTCACCGGTTTCCCGGAGTGGGATGTACTCCATCTTGGGTGATGCCTTCGACCGCCACAGCTCCTTGCCGCTGTCAAGGTCGTAGGCAACCATCGACTTGGGACTGTCGGCGCCTCCGTCCGGGTCATAGCCGCCCATGAGGAAGATGTTTCCGAAACCTGCGGCCTGACGCATCGGACTGCCGTTGTCCTCAGCGCTCCGAGTGTATTTCTCCGGCTTTCCTTGGAACTTGCCGCCGCGCTTTTCGCCGGTCTTCTCGTCGAGCGCGTATACGCCACCTTCATCGCCACTGATGACGAGAGGAGACGTGGAAACGACCTGCCCTGCCGTGCCGTCGGCAAATTGCTTGGTCCACTTGGCCTTGCCGCTGGAGGGGTCGATCAGCGACACCTCGTCCCAGTTCTTGTCACTGGAGTCGTCTCCTTCGGTGCACGCACGCACCCGGATCAGGTTCTCGCCACCGGTGTACGAACCGGCTGAGCAGCCACCGTCGTGATACAGGTCCTGTGTATTCCAGACCTTGCTGCCGTCCTCCAGCCGCATCGGGTCCCAGGCCTTGCTGCCGTCGGCCGCCTTCAGCGCTACGTGCTCCGTATCCGCTGCGATCACCACGGCCTCGCCGGAACGAGCCACCGACAGCCCGTCGCCCATGCCGAATTCGTCCTTCACCTTGAAGGCCCGCTTCCACAGCACCTTGCCGGAGTTGAGGTCGAACGCGGCGACGTGGTCGCACTTACCATGTGCTCCGGCCGTGGCCGAGGCGCCATAGGCGACGATGCCGATTCCGCCGTCGGAATCAGAGGGAGCCAAGCACGCCTGCTGACCCGCGCCCGGCAGCGCTGTGGCCCAAAGCTGCTTACCGGTGTCGAGCTCGTAGGCCTTCACACCCCCGGGCAGAGTCTGAACGACTGCCTTGTCCGTGAACCAGGTGCCGTCCACCTCCTGTTCCCTCAGGCCCCAGCTGGCGTCCGTCGGCACGCTGTACAGCGGCTCGGTGGCAGCGTTCGCCATCAGGTACCACGCGCCCCCGCCGGCCCCGCCGAGCACGACGAGTGCGACGACGAGCAGCACGATCAGCCCGGTCTTCTTCTTCCGCGGCGGTGAGGCCGGGACGGGCGCCCCGGGGAACTGCTGGGGGTGGCCTGGCTGGCCGTAGCCCGGCTGAGGGGGCATCGGATACTGCGGGGGCGCCGGCTGCTGGGGATAGCCGTAGCCGGGCTGCCCCGGAGGCGCGGCGGGCGGCTGCTGCGGATGGCCGTACGCCTGCTGGGGATGACCGTATGCCTGCTGCGGATAGCCGTACCCCTGCGGCGGTTGGCTGGCCTGCTCGGGCGGCATGGGCGGCTGCTGGGGTGCCGTGGGCGGCTGCTGAGGAGGCACGGGAGGCTGCTGCGGCGGAGGGAACTGCTGCCCATAGGGGCCAGGTCCGGGACCGGTACCCGGAACGGGTCCGTTGGCGCTCATCAGATGTTGCTCCTGACGTACTGGGCCCACGCGGTCTCGAATTCGCTCTCGTTCATGCCAACTGCCTTCTGCAGCTGCTGATCGAGGTTCGTGGGCTTCCTGTAGTGGTCTACGACAAACTCGAAGAGCGCTTCCTCGCCGCCCTTCTCCGCGATGAAGCGGATGGCCAGATAGCTGAGGGAGTAGTTCGCGCCGACTGAGCTGTTCTGCATTTCGAAGTCCTGGCCGGGCAATTGGCCATCGAACTCCTCGCCTGCTAGATCACTACGTACGCTCGCGTCGCCCATAGCCCGGTCGAAGCGGTAGGAAACGTACTCTGCGAACCCCTCGACGACCCACGCCCGAATGCTCGTTTCCTCGTCCTGGCCGTATGCGCCGGGGTCCTGCGGCTGAACGAGAGCGTGCGCGATCTCATGCCGGGAGATGTCTCCGACACCCCTCTGCCACCAGGACGAAGTGAATCGGCCCGTCGAGGTGTCCATCTTGATGCGGGCGCCACCGTATTCGAGGGCGTCCTCTCCGCCGCCGTAACTGGCGTTGAAGGCGGGCATGGGAACGCTCTGTCCCGCATCCCACCCCACGTCCTGACCGTTGTTGTTGTACAGCTTCGTGTACGTCTTACGGTCGGGCTCGAGTACGACGAGAAAACCCTCAGGGGTGTTGGGAACCGACGACGCATTCGATGCCCACAAATCGAGATCCTTCTTGGCGCTCTCCTCGACGATCGGCGCGAAACGGCTGGCGTCGGCAGCGTTCTTCTTGGCCGAGATCGTGATGGTGTGCGCCTGACGCTTGACGTACATGTCGTCGTACAGATCCCAAGGGGCCGGATAGTAGACCGCGTTGGCCATGGCGCTGGCGCCCGGCGATCCCCCGACCTCACTGATCCGCGGCTCGGCCGACTCGGACTGCTTCTCAACGGTCCACCGATACCACTCGGAGACTGGCCGAACATCAACGCCCTTGATCTGATGCACAAAGGCAACATCCAGCGCAAGCTTCACATCGGAACCCCACTCGTCCGAGCCGTCGCCCGTCTGCTGGAGCACCATGTACTTGCTCTCCGTGAAGGGAATCTTCCGCAGATTCTTGAAGATCGCGCGCTGCTTGTCCTTTGCCGCACCGACGAAGGGCTCCAGGAACTCGTCTTCGTCCCCGCTCTTCAGGGCGTTCGTACGGCCGTTGAGCAACGTCTCGATCTCTTCCGAGCTCAGGATCTGCTGTTTCTCGTCGTCACCACCCTGGGCACCGGGCAGCGAACCCCCGCCGACAGCCTGGTACAGAACCAGCCCGCCCACCCCGAAGACGGCCACCACAGCCAGGACCAGCAGACCGATGACGAGGCCCTTCAGCCCCTTGCCTCCACCGGAGTTGCCAGGCGGCGGAGGTGGTGGCGGCGGCTGATACCACCCTTGCTGCTGGACCGGTGCCCCGTACGGCCCGGCATTCCCCGGCCCTCCCGGTGGCGTCGAATAGGACATGACAACCTCTCACGCGGACATACTGATGAGGGGCACGATGCGGTCCGGCCACATGTGGCAGAGGACGGGTGACTCACCCAGGCCCTCAATGGGCGATGCGTGCAGGCTCTCTGAGCGGCACTCGCACTGCCCGACTCACCCTCCCCTTAAGTCACACAACACCTTATGACCTTTGCTTACGGAGCCCTTACCTGCGGGCATGGGGCTCCCGTGGAGAAACTGTGATCAAAAGTGGCGCGGAGCCGGAGCGGTGGGTCTGGGGTTTCCGCACCGGGTGTGGGCGGCTCGGCTGCGACGGCGGCGAGTGTCCCGAGCACAACCAGTCACCGTTCGGCGGGTCATCGAGGTCCCGCCGACAGCCTCCTCCCGGATGTGGGCCCATGTCACACCCAGGCGACGCTCCCGTGTGGCCGAATCTCGCCGACGCCGCTGCGATTGTCACGGTGAATCCCGCACGGCACAGCGGGCGCGTCTACGACCTCGTCGGCACGCCGCTCACGGCTGGCCAGGTGGCGATCGACTCGGGGTCGCGCACCGCTCGATAAGCCAGGGCGGGTACCGGCGCAAGCTCCTCCAGGAGACGTCAGGGCTGCTGCCGTACCAGCCGCCCGTGCTTGCCTCGATCGCCACCGGCATCCGACACGGCTTCCTTGACGGCACCGGCCCAGACCTCGCGGGCCTCCTTGACCGCCCAGTTCGCGACCCTCTGGCTACGGCGGTTGCGGCCGCTTCCGCCACGAGACCGAAAGCGAGTGTTCAGCGGCGGGCGACCCACGCTCGGCGATGAAGTCAGTCCCGCCGGCGATCGTCTCGGGAGGACTCAGGGGGACGCCGCGCGGGCGGAGTTGAAGCGATCAGGCAGAAGTGGCGAGTCAGCCGAAGTCGTTCGTGCCGGGGCCGGGCGTAGGGCGGGTACCGATGGTCTCGTCGTAGGTGAGCATGGCAACCTGCATAGACTCTCGGATCATGTCGACGCTCCCCTCGCATGGCCCCGCTCCCACCGCCACAACCATTCCCTACGGCCGGAGAGTCGCCCGGCAAGGGTTCGTCCTCGGTGGGATCTTGCTGGCGATGGGTGCCTTCTTCGTGGGCCTGGCAGTGGTCATCACCGCCGGGCTCAACGGCAACAAGCCCCAGCCAACGGGACTCGTGGCGCTGCTCTTCGCAACCATTGGATACACAGGCTTCAAGATCTTCCGCTCGGCCCTCCCACTTCGCCATGTGACCGTGAGCGTCGACGACGTTGGGCTGTGGCTACGCAACCCCAATGGGCAGAGGGTCATCCGCTGGGACACTCTCGCCGGGGTTGCCGTCCACTGGAGCGAGACCGGCAACCGGGGCGGCAGGAAGTACTCGATCGAGCTGTGCCCGAGCGGCCCGATCGATCGCGACGATCCGGTCCTGTGGGCCCTGGTCCGCGACGAAGAACCCATCCGCCCCGGCCTCCCGCGGCTCCGTTACCGCCTCACGACCAACGGCGAGTACGCCATGCACCGGGAGCCCCTGGTCAAGGCGATCCGGCAGCACGCACCGCACCTGTGGCTCGGCGAGACGCAACGCGAGCCGGGCCACTGCGGCTTCCCCGACGTCGAGGGACACCGGCAGCGCACCGCCGGCGCGGTGCGCTGAGGCTGCAGGCCTTGATCGCGCCTTCTGACCGAAAAACAGGCGGCTCGCGGCGACAAGGCAGGGGAGGAACAGGATGACCATGCCAGAACTCCCCGACATGGGAGATCCGACTCCACAAGCGGGGCCTACGCAAAGCCAGTACAGCTACTACAGAAACGCGCTGATGTTCTTCGGCGTTGTGTCCCCATGGGTCTTCGTCTATGTGTCGACGAGGAACCCGAGCCTTGTCTGGCTTTCGGTGCTGAATCTGATCGGCATGTACACCGGGTTCTACATCATCGTCCGCGCCTGGCGGCGCAACCAGACCCGGCGCATGTATGTCGCTCTGGCGAGTTCGTTGGCGTGCTTGGTCGTCTGCACATCGCTGTTCAAAGTGCTGAACGGAACTGCCACTTGGATTTCGCGCCTCATGCCGTCAGGCCCCCTGCGCAGGCATCGGAGACCGGCTGCTGCCTTCAACAGATGCACGAAGGCCTTCACTGATCCCCACCCTTGCGCAGTCCTCTTCGACCGCCTGTCCCTCAACAGCACCATCATCAAAACCGGCACTGACTCCTACCGCCGGTCCAGCCCGATCACATGCCCGCAATACTCAGCAACAGGAACATGCGTAGAAGCTAAAGCGAGCCTATGCGGCGGGTTATGTCCAGTACGTAGTGGCCCAATCCAAAGTCGAGGACGGACAGGAATGACAACGCTGGTACCCCGTCACAACGTACCTGCCGATCGCGTGCGCAGCGTGGAGTCACTCGTCAAGTCGACGGAGGACGTCGTCGACATGGTGGTGGAGCATCCGCACACCTTCAACTTGGCACTGAACTCGGCAGTCAGGAGCGCCAAGGCGCACTGCGCTCTCGACGCAAACGCCGCATTGATCGAGACCTGGGAGGCGTGGGTCGCGGCGATGCAGATCGGCTCTGCCCTGTTCCGGTCGGCCGCTTCACCAGAGGCCACGGTGGACTGCCTGATCTCCGGCAAGGTCCGCACGATCCCTTCCACCGGACCTGCGTCCTACGCTGATGCTGGTAACTGGCTCACTGCCTTCTACCTCGCTCTCGTCTGCCGGGAAGAAGGCCGCCTCACAGCGCTGAGCAACGTATCGATCTCGCTCTTGCGCGAATCCGGAGCGGTATACGACGAGTACATCTACGACTGGGTCGACACCCTCCAGACGTACTGGAAACAAGGTTCCGCTCTCGGCGACAAGTTGGTCGCCGCGATCAAAGGCACGGATCCCGAGGTCCTTCAGGTCGCCGACCGCAGTCTCATGCTGCGTGTCCTGTATCCCCCGCTCAACCTGTTCTACCGCGTGGTGCGAGGCGACGGGGAGCGCTTCAACGTCGAACTGGTCAAGGCCCTGGAATCGCACAATGAGTACTGGACGGCAGAGGAGTCGAAGGCTGCCCAGGTGAGCGGTCTCGTCGCACTGGGCCCTCTAGCCATGGCCTGCCTCGCCTACGACAGCGGCATCGCCATCGAGGTGGAGTCCGGCTACATCCCCAAGTACCTGCTGGAACGCGGCCGCGTAGGCGACTTCCCCGCGTGATCCCGACCAGCAATTTTGCACGAGAGGCTCGTGCGAGGCCTGCGCGGGCCGGCCGCGAGCCGGTCGCAAAGACGGCCCCTGAGGAGGCCGAAGCAAGGCATCAGGCCGCCCAGGCCGAGCTGGATCTGGCACGCGACCTGCGTGCGGCCCTCAAGGCCGGCCGTGTGAAGTACATGCTGGTGAAGCGGAACTCCGACGAGGCCAAGAAGACACACGAGGGATACCTGATGAAGGAATACGACATCAGGCTCCCTGAGAGAGATGAAGATGATCCAGATTCCGCGTCATGAATTCCCCACGGGGGCTTTGCCTCAGGTGCTGAAGGTGCTCACTCGAAGGCTGGAGGGTGAACTTGAGGACCTCAAGGAAAACCCCGAGTGGTTCGGGATGGCCCTGAGCTCGGCGACCACCGCCCTCGACAGGCGCCTCTCGGGGGATCCCGAAGCCGACAAGGTGGAGACCTGGGAAGCCTGTGTCACCGCGATGCAGATCAGCCACGCCCTCTTCGTCGCGGCCCGCGCCACCACACCGACCGTGGAATGCGAGGTCGACCACAAGAAGCACGTCTTCCGTTCCGGCACCGGCCCCTGGGCCGACGCGGGGAACTGGCTCAAGGCGTTCTGGCTCTCCTGCGTGTGCCGTGAGCGGCAGCGTACGAACGACCTGTGCCAGGTGCCCGTCTCCCTGCTGCGCGAAGCGGGTGGCTTCGAGGAGTACATGTACTCCTGGGTCGAAGCGCTTCAGGCGTACTGGCTCAAGCAGCCGGATCTCGGCGACAAGCTCCTCGCCGCAGTCGACGGCACCGACCCCGACTTGCTCCGTCCTGCCTCACGAAGCGCCGTACTGAACCTCATGTACCCGCCCATGAACCTCCTCACCCAGCTGGTGCGCGGCGACCAGGACAGGTTCAACAGCGAACTGGCCAAGACCATTGAGTGGCACAAGGACTACTGGACCCGCGACGAGGAACGGGCACGAGACTCCGACGGACTCATCGCCCTCGGCCCCCTGGCCATCGCCTGCCTGGCCAAGGACTCGGGCTTCACCATCGAAGTGGAGTCCGAGTACCTCCCCAAGTACCTCCTCGACGGCGGCTGGTACGGCGAGTTCCCCACGTAACCAACGCACCAATCGGCCAACCCCGAACAGCGAACAGGACACCCATGGCTCCCGACGCTCCACCCACCACCCCTGCCGAAGCCATCCAGATCGTGCGCGGGCGTTACGCCCAGCCCAAACTCCCCGACGGCAGTCCCGCCGAACTCAACGTCCACGAGTTCGACATCGGCTACCTGGTCTACGCGGTCTTCCCGCCCAGCGTCGACGCGTCCGGCCGACCGCAGCCCGCCCCAACCCGGCGGAGCCAAGATCGTGGTGTCGAAGGAGACCGGCGACAGCGTCACCGTCCCCAACTACCCGACCGAGCAGGCCATCGCCCTACTGGAGGCCATCCGCGACCGGCTCGGCCTCGACCTGCCCTGACAGGACAGACCCTGTGAGGCCTGCCCGTCCCCGGCATGAGCGGGTTTAACCGTCGGTACCCTGCGCCCCGTCCCGAAGGGCCGATCGCCCAGTCGCCGACAGCCGACATGTCCACGTGAAGTAGCTACTCACGTCGACGAGTTCGACCAACGATCGGTTGGGTTCCGACCGTCCAAGTCGACCGGCTACGCCGATGGTCCACTACGAAGTCCCGGAGGAGTCCTGCTCTCTGGGGCTGCAGTACGTCGGACGAACGCTACGGGCGTTCGCTGCCACCACGGGGGTCGAGTTCGAGGCTGCTGATGAACGCCGTGAAGGTTCCGGCGGGGAAGGAGAGCGTGCCTTGGGCCGGAGCCTTCGAGTCGCGCATCGCGACTCGTGTGTGGAGGTTCGCTATCTCCACGCAGTTGTTTCCGTCCCCGCTGCCTGAGTGGGACGACTTCCGCCAATTCTCGGGGGTAGTCACGGCGCGCCTCACAGTTCCTTCGCCAGCTTATGGATGAAGTCACGCGAACGCTCTGGGTCGAGCGACGCAGCCTCCACTTTACGGAAGAGCGTTCGAAAAGCGCCGAGCTGGGCCTCGGAGTCGATGAAGCCGGCGCCGTGAGGCCCGTCGCGTACTGCCGTATCCAGCTTCGGTACGACACCGCCCACGTACATCATCGAGTTTGTGGCCCCGGCAAAGCCGTCCAGGTCGAAGGGGATGACCCGTGCCGTAATGTGGTCCGCTTGGGACAGTTCAAGGATGCGGGTGAGTTGGGCCCGGGTTGCTGTCCGATCGCCGACCCTGATGCGCAGTGCAGCTTCGTGGATCACTGCTTCATACGGGACCGGAGCCGGGTCCTCGATGATCACCTTGCGCGCCATCCGGTGGCGGACCCTCCGCTCAAGGTCGGCATCGGGCAGTTCGGGGACTCGGTACGAGAAGACGGCGCGGGCGTAGTCCTCCGTCTGGAAAAGACCGGGGACGTGCAAAAACTCCACATCCAGCCGATACGTGCAGTGATGCTCCAACTCCGCAAGGTCCAGGAACGAGTTGGGAAGCTCACCTCGATACTCATCCCACCAGCCTCGGGACCGGTCGATCGCCATGGCCACCAGAGCATCGATCAACTCGGTGTCGACGCAGGAATAGTTGGCCGCAAGGCGACGCACCGTCCTATGGGGGTGGCAACCGCTGGCCCGGGACGGCAACCGGGGCAAATACGTATGGTGTGAACTCGTTGCCGCATAGCTGGTGCGGTCAGGTCAGCGGGAGTCGACCACCGGGTACTCATATCCGGTGGTCGAGGGCCATTGCCTTTTGCCGCAGATTATGTAAAGGGCCTCAAGGGGCCTTGCCGAGCTGACTCGGGGCAAAGTTGCTCCCTGCGCACTGGAACCGTCCGCGCCAGCCTCACACGCGAACCGGTTCTGTCGGAGATGTGGGCTGCTGCGCAGATTCCTCATCCGGCGTGAAGCGAAGGCTGCGGAGTGCGTCGACGACTACCTCGCTGTACTCCGCCCAGTGGTCGGTACTCGGCGTGCTGAACGTCAGGACAAGCATTTCCTGCGCCCCCGGTACCGCTTGCTGCGACACAGGTATGAAGGCCTGGAGCTGGGCGACATCGATCGGGATGTCCTCGCCGTGCACGGTCAGTTCCGCCGGTATACGCAATGAGGGACTCTGGTCGATCACGATGACGGCCTTTCCACACGGCAGGTCCCGAGTGGATACCAAGGCGCGCCGGCCACGCTTGCCGAGCATGATCTCGTGAATTCCGACGGCCGCGGCATCGGAGTCGGCATAGCTGAGTGGCTGCAGCCCGATGATCAAGGTGCCGGCCGATGGCTCGTTGTTGATCCTTCCCAGACAGGTTGCCGCATAGAAGACGCCTGCAGCGGCCAAGGCTTCTGAAGCCTTCTGGTAGTCCACCACCAGCTGGTCGACGTACCCGGCATCCAAGTCAGCCAGCTGCTCCCCGATCCGTGCCAGCGTTTCTGCCCGGGCCTCCTCAGCGGACAGTCCTGGCGTGATCGGCCGGAAGAACGGCGGTACCTGCATGCAGACGTTCACTGTGCTCCTCCTGGTCGACCCGGCGGCGCTACGTGGCCCGAGCTCTTGTCCTGTACGAACCTTCGGCGTCTCCGGAGCAGCGCCACATGCCCCGTAATCGCCACGCCCAGTGCCAACAGCACCAGCACCATAGCGATCGCCAACGGCACGGCGAAGCTGTCACCTGCCTGATAACGATCACGCGCGGCGAAGCCGCACACGCCCGCCATCACGACGAGCATGCCCGTCAAGGCCACGATGGCCTCGGGATTGACCGTCCGGCGCACATCCCTCGCGATGGCCGCGAGCTCAGCCGCATGTGGTTGTCCGTACCCAGGCATGGGGCGGTGTGGCGGCCCGTACGGCAGTCGCCGCATCACCAGCTTGCGGGTGGCGCTGCCCGTACCGCTCAGGCAGTAGAGGTCGTATCCGTACTGCCGGCCGTACCAGACAATCTGCTCGATGGTCATATCTGTACCGCTCCATCGGACCCGCACTTCGTCTCTGCCGTCAAAGGCGGTCAACACGTTGTCCTGGCGCTGTAGGCGCAGCTGCCGTGTCCCCACGTGGTCACGGAAGTTGGAGATGAGGAAAAAGACGACGAGCAGCGCGCCAGCCAACGCGGCAAGCACAAACCAGATGAAATCCATAGGTCTGTCTCCTCACTGCCGCGCACGTTTTTCGGCAGCTTCGGCATCCTTCTCCGAGCCCTTTTCCCA
Organism: Streptomyces sp. NPDC093591; assembly: GCF_044764885.1. Lineage (NCBI taxonomy): Bacteria > Bacillati > Actinomycetota > Actinomycetes > Kitasatosporales > Streptomycetaceae > Streptomyces > Streptomyces sp. NPDC093591. Next base: position 218,392 of record NZ_JBIWIY010000019.1, on the reverse strand, counting down.
AGCATTGTCGAATGCCATGCCGAGGCCAACCACCGGGCCGAGTCCCGGCACCAGCATCGAGCCGCCGAGTACTCCCGCTTCGGTTGCGCTGTCCGGGACGAAGTAACCAAGGGCTGTGCTGTCCTTGAGGTAGTCCTGACCCGTCATGACGATCGAGGTCCATCCAGCCCCATGTTCCGCGGACTTGAGCCCCCTGTAGATCGCGACGGGAGCTTCAACGATGTCGTCGGCTTTGGATGCAACCTTCCCAATCCCAAATGAAGCGAGTCCCAACGCGTCTTCGGTGAGAGTCCGGTCGCTTACATCGGCGCCCGCAGCTTTGGCAGTGAGATGTAGTCCGAGACCGACGCCCGCCGTAACCCCGGAAACTATGCCCAGTGGAACACCCACGACGCCACCGATGCCGGTGGCGTCGAGAGCAAGTCCGACGACGCCTGTCACAGTACTGATCGTAGAGAAGACGTCACCGACCGCGGAGATGGCATTTGCGTGGTCCTTGACCCAGTCCCAGGTCTGGTTGGCGAGTTGGGCGTGGGCCTCGACGATGGATTCGAGACCGTCGAAAAGACGGTCCCAGAAGCCGGGTTCGTCGGGGGCCTGTTCGCATGCCCTCTTGATGAGTTCGGCAGCGGAGTCGGCGATCTCGTCGTGTCGGGCCAGGAGTTGCTTCGCGTCGGCGACGATCGCGTCGAGGTCCCGACGTGCGGCGTTGAGCTCCGCGATCGCGTTGTCCAGGCGGCGCTGGGCGTGGTTGGCTTCCTCCTGAGAGGGAAACTGCTGACCCGCGAGGCCAAGGTCAGGGTTGCCTTCGGCAGTCCGTATTCGCTCCCGCGCCAATGCCGCCTGTTCTTCGTAGGCATTCGCCTGGTGCTTCATGGTGGCGAGCCGGTCTTGCCAATCCTGCAGTGCGCCGGCCGCGCGCTGGAAACTGGCCGTCGCGGAGTCCAGAAGCTTCGGCAGTTCTTTGACCTTGGCGGTGAAGGCATCGGCTGCGACGCCGGTCCAACCACCAGAGCCATTCACTATGCCGGTGAGGATGTCATCGGCGGCCTTGAGCTTGCCGTACGTCCCGTTGATGTCCTGCGCGAGCGTGGCAACCGCACCGGGAGAACCAGGGGCGGGGTCAAAACCGAGCGACGGGTAGCCCTCGACGGTAGTCGTGGCAGGGGTAGCCAAGATCTTCTCCAAAACGTGGGCTACTGCGGTGGTCAGCCATGTCCGGGGAGCGGTTAACAGAAGGGGCGGCTAAAGCACATTCGCCGACTGTCAGCCAAAGTCGTCGACCATGCTGTAATTCTGCCCCCGCGCACCCGTGTCAGCGCCGGTGCCCGCGCCGCCCGACGCGGCAGATCCGCCGCCGGTTCCTCCGCCGCCCCCGGCGAAGAACTCTCCGATGCGGCGATCGGTCTCCGCGTAGTTCTCCGCGGTCTTTTGCACTCCGCCCTGGATCGCGTCAGTGAGCTTCGAGAGCTGCTTAATGCCGTACTTCCACGCATCGCGGAACTCGCCGCAGCGCTCCTCAAGATCGGCATGACCGATATCGCGGACGGATGCTTGCTCCATCTTGTAACCGGCAGACTTCATCTCAGAGGCACAGTCCTCCAGATGCCCAGCGAGCTGGCTGAGCTGCTGGACGTCCACGCGGAACGTCCCAGGAAGTGATTCGGTCATTATCCCCCGTTCTCGGCTGCTTGAATTGGAGCTACTGCCCGTACGGGTTGGCTTGGTGCGAGGTCTGCCCCGGCGGTGCGGGGTACGGCTGCTGGGCGGGCGGGTAGATCGGCTGCTGGGGCGGATAACCCACGTTCTGAGGATAAGTTCCGGCGCCAGGGTGGACGGGGCCGGGCCCGGAGTTGCGGCGGGCGCGCATTACAACGAAAACGACTACGGCGGCAATCACGGCTCCGATGCCGACCACGCCGACGATAAGGACGATGGCACCCATTGAAGAGGTCCCTTCTGGTTCTCGGGCTGATTCTCTGCGCTGACCTTGTCCTCAGATGCTTCCCACGCAGTCAGCCGTCACCGCTTACGCAAGCCTCCATGGATGAAGAGGGTGCAGCGATGCACCGTCTTCTGTGGATGGAGACTTGCTCCTACTGTCCTTGGTGCGGGGGCTGAAGACCATGGGAGTTGGGGTCATGCGGAAACTGCCCTGGAGCAGTGGGATACGCCTGGTTCGTAGCAGAATTAGGGTACGCCTGCTGAGCAGACGGGTACGTGGGGTGCTGAGGGCTTCCACCACCGGAGCCGGGGCCGCCGTCACCGCCGTTGCGGCGACTGCGGAGCACTGCGAAGGCGATCGCGCCGATGACGACAAAAGCTGCGATGCCGCCGACAATAAATAGGAGGTTACTGGAGGAAGACTTCTTCTTGGCTTGGGTTGAGCTCTCAGTTCCATCAGACGACTTTCCGGAAGTCGCGCTCGACGACTTGAGCTGGCCTAGAGGGTTATCCTTAGACCCTGCAGGGATATCCATTGTGATCGCCTGACGGGGACGGATAATTCCGTAGCCGTAGTCCTCATCGGGCGCCTTCAGCCCCTTGTGGCCGAGAAACGAAGCTGACTTGATGAGGCGGTTGATGACTTGGCCTGCGGTGAGGTCAGGGTACTTGGCGCGGACCAAGGCGGCAGTGCCAGATACAAAGGCCGTGGCATCTGAAGTGCCGCTAGCCTCACCATATCCACTGGAAGTGGTTGGATTTGCGTTGACAATATCCACACCCGGCGCTGTAAGGGTCAACCCTTTTCCGGTATTCGATTTCTCCCAGACATTAGCGTCTTTATCGACAGCACCAACTGATACGACCCCGGGTAGTGCCGCTGGTTCACTTACAGCTGAAATCCCGTCATTTCCCGAACCAGCCACGACCACAACGTCGTGAGCCTGCGCATATGCAATTGCTTCACGGCCAGCACTTAGCGTTTTGCTGCCGCCATCACTCGCAAAGGAGAGATTGATTACCTTGGCGCCATGGTCTACTGCATAGCGAACTGCAGCACCCCATGTCTCATCAAGATTCCGATCAGAATTCGTTCGAAGCGTACGCAAGGGGAGAATCTTAGCTTTGGGCGCGATTCCCATCACACCAGATGAATTTCCCGCACCGTGGCCATGGCCAGCAATAACACTTGCCATCGCCGTCCCGTGGCCTAGGACGTCCTCTTGGGCATTTCCACCACCGGTGAAGTCTTTACCCTTAAGCACCTGACCAGTCAGATCAGGATGACTGGCGTCCACTCCGGAATCGACGACAGCAACGGTCACACCTTCCCCCTGAGTCTCGGCCCAGGTGTCTTGCATCGCAAATACATCCAAGACCCACTGTTGATCTCTAATGTTGTCCGCCGAGGCAGGGGGGGCCGTAGTGAGGAGCAAAGCTCCTGTCAGCGTCACGACTCCCGTCGCAGACCAGACTCGCTTGAAACCCAACTTCCTTGCTCCTCACTCAACTACGACTGGTTTCGCCAGCCTTACATGCGGGCGAACCGCACGGTCGTCGCCGTGCGGTTCGCCCATGCGCCTACTCGATAGTCCGCGGTACGTTGCGGTTGCGGTCCTCTTCCGAGATCCAGGTCTCTTCGTCCTCGACCAGGTAGTCGGGACGGTCGCCCCGGCTGTTCTCGTCCTCGGACCGTCGGCCGTTGCGACCGACCATGCCCCCGGCACCGCCCGCCATGGCGCCGCGCTGGGTTCCGCCGCGGCTGCCGTGCAGGCCTGCGCCGCCACCGGCGCCCTTGCCGGTGATTCCCTTGGCCGCGCCGACCACACCACCACGGGACTTAGCGAGAGCACCCCGCCCGCCCGCGCCAGCACCGCCTCGGCCGGCTGCACCTGCCCCGGCGCCACCCATGCCGCCCATACCCGACCGGCCTCCGGCGCCGCGGCCTGCTGCCGCCCCGGCGCCCGAAACACCCCCACGACCGCCAACGGCACCGATGCCGCCCCGGGCTGCCGTGCCACGCCCGGCTCCGGCGCCTCCGCCGGGAGCCATAATGCCCGGGCTTTGAGACCCGCCGGTCCCGACACCGCCCCCACTCAGGCTGGGGCCGCCAGTATTGGTACCGGGACCAGTTCCGGTCAGCCCAGGGGAGATGCTGTCCACCTTCGTCTTGGCCGACGGGACCTGAGCACCTCCGGTGATCCCTCCGTCACGAGGCACGGCAGGGGCCGGCTTCACGTTGGTGGTCCGTCCCGCGCTCCACGGCTTACTAGCGGCTCCCGAACCGCTGGGTCGTGACGCACCAATGCCGACCGGGGTGACAGGCGGCGGGTACTCCACTTCCCGGTTGGGGTCCTTGACATTACCGGGGGGGTGTTCGATTACCTTGTTGTTTTGGAAGTTCCGAGTGATGCGCATGTACTGCGCGCCCAGGTTTTCCATGACGGCAACACCGTTGAGTTGGGCCTCGCGGCTCGCTCCGATCTTGCCTTCGTTGATTTCCGCTACTTCCTTAGCGGTTAGCTTGCGGTCCTGGAGATCGCTGGCTACAGCTTCACCATTGTCCCATTTCCAGTCACTGAGCGCGTCACCGACCTTGGCCCAGCCACTGGGTTCCTCAATGTTGTCCAGTTGCTCCTTGTAGTTGCGCAACTGTGAGCCGGCATCGGCCATCTGAGAGCTGTTGAGATCCGCATGCCAAGCTGCATTTCGGAGGCTCTGCGAGATTTCGCGAGCCTTCTTCTCGAAACTTGTGGCTGCTTCGCCCTCCCAGTGCTCCAAGACATTGTCGACTGCCTTGTCGAGCAGGCCAGCAATTCCCCCGCCCTCACCGCCAGAGAGAATTTCGTTGACCTTGCCCCAGTGACGGCCTACCTCCTCGATCGCCCCCGGGTTGGTTCCCTCAAGCATCTGCTTGAGCTCTTTGAGCGAGTAGTCAATGAACTGAGTCTTGGTCTGAGGCCGCCCCGGGTCCGCAACACAGACGTCACCCTCGATCTTGGGCGCGGGCAGGTCTTTGTCACCAGCCATTTTGAACTCCTCCCCTTGGTAGGTGAATTCTCGATCCGGAACTGCTAGTCCCACTTGCCCTTCGGGGCCCCAGAGTCACCGCCCATTTGTTGCTTGTTCGCGTACTCCTGCTCGGTGTACTTGTCTTTCACCTTGGAAGTACTCTTGCCGAATTTATCGATCAGGCCATGCAGGCCCTCGATAGCGCTCTCAAGCTGAGCCTTCGCCTCATGGTGTGCGGCGTGCAGGTCGCCCGCCTCCAGGAACATGGCGGTGTTCCCGAACGCGGTCGCTGGGATCTCCGTGTTATACCGCGACGTCTGCCCCGCCTTGTCCATGTCATCCAGCAGCGTCCACAGCTTCCGGATCACCTCATCCAGCGCGCTCAGATCAACCCGCATCCCGTTACTCATACCCCGTTGTCCTCTCCCCTGTTTCTCAAGTTGTCAGCACCCACTCGGTGCCCAATCATCGCCCAAGCCGACTGATGGACGGCGTGGACGACCCGGACCGCCCAGCCCGTCCCGCCAACGCACCCCGCCGACCACGCCAATCCCGCAAAGCCACCCCACTCCCCGCAACCACCAACGCCAGAGCCATCCCCGTGCCCAACACATAGATGGCTACCCGGCGTTCCCGCTCGGCCTCACTCTCCCCCATGGTCACAGCCATCGGGACGACCCCGCCCCCGCCGGGCGCAACCGCCGGATCCGGCTTCGGGGACTCGCCCGGGGTCGACTCCTCCTGCAACGCGGCGACCGGGTCGACGACGCCCCACCCGATGTACGGGTTGGGCTCGCGGCCCGGGCGTTGGGCGGTTTCCTCGATGCGGGTGGCGATCTGGGCGGCGTTCCAGGTCGGGTACTTGTCCTTCAGCAGGGCCGCGACACCCGCGACGTACGGCGCCGCGAAGCTCGTGCCGTCCGCGGTGCACTGGCCGCCGATGGGGACCGTGGAGACCATGCTGACGCCCGGTGCCGCCACGTCGACGAAGTCGCCCGACTGTGAGAAGGGGGCGCGTTCGTCGTTGCGGTCGGAGGCCGCCACCGCCAGGACGCCGTCGTAGGCCGCGGGGTAGGTCTTCGCGAGCTTGCCGTCGGCGCCGTCGTTGCCGGCGGCTGCCACGATCAGGGCGCCCGCATCCACCGCGTCCGCCACGGCGGCCGCGAGGGTCGGGTCGTCCTTCTTGTTCTGGGTGTCCGAGGAGATGTTGATGATCTTCGCGTCCTGCGCGACCGCGTACCGGATCGCGTCGGCCATGGTCCCCGCGTTGCCCTGCTTCTCCTGACCGCCCGTGTACCGGAGGGACAGAATCTTGGCGGCCGGTGCGATGCCCACGAAGCCCGTGCCCTTGAGCGGGCGGGCCGCGATGATGCCCGCGACCCGGGTGCCGTGACCTTCGATGTCCTTGGTGGCGGCACCGTCGACGAAGGACTTGCTGCCCGGGGCCATGGCGCTGGTCAGTTGGCGGTTGGAGGCGTCGACACCCGTGTCGATCACCGCGACCGTGACGTCCTTGCCCGTGGCCTGTCCCCACAGCTGGTCCAGCAGGATCCGCTGGAGCGACCACGGCGTGGACTTGATGACCTTGCCGCCGAAGACGCATTCCGTGCTGTCCGCCAGGCCGAACTCCGTGCCGGCCGGGGCAGTCCCGCTTGAACCACCGGACGAGACGGTGCCGTTCGAACCAAGAACGCCCGCGGCCGTGAGGCTCGTCATCGGCGACGGGGCGGCGAATGCCGGCAAAGGAGCCGACGCGCAGCAGATACCGGTCACCGCGAGCACGCCAAAAACCCGCTGCAGTGCGCGGGTTCCACCGTTACGGCTACGCGAGCGGGCTGTCCGGCCCTTCACGCTCAGGCCCCCCATGTTCAGGCCCCCAGGGCTTCCTTGCTTCTCTCGAAGCTGGGTCATGTGTATGTGATGGATGTGGATGTGATGGATGTGCTGGATGCGGCTGGTGTGGCGCACGTATCGGAGAAAGCGATACGTGTGAAGATTTGCGGGATTTGCTGCGTGCAGCCCTGCAGAAGTCGTGCACGACCCCGAAGCAGAGCTCGGCCCAGCCAACGCCGTGGCGTCAGCTGGGCCGATTCTCTTCATCTCATGCCCCTCGGGCCGCCGACGGGCTCAGGCCCAGGTGTTGGCGTTGCTCTTCTCAGTGGCCTGGTAGTTCTCGGCCGCGCTCTGCAGCGCGGTGGAGATCTTCAGCAGGGTGGAGTGCAGGTCAGCGGCGGTCTGGTCCCACTCGCGCTGCTTGCGCTGGTAGCCCTCCTGCGCCTCACCTTCCCAGGACTGGGCGACACGCTTGACCGCGGCCTCGAGGTCGTCGAGCTGCTGCTTGATGCGGCCGGCGGTGGACTTCACGTCCGTGGACGCGTTGGTGATGGTTGCGTAATTGACGAGGATCGACATCGTCGTTCCCTTTCAGGAAGAATCGAAGGAAGTCTGCGGAAGTCAGGAGAAGTGGAGAACTTCGGGCCAAACGGCTCGATCAGCCGAAGTCCGACATGATCTTGCTGATCTCGGAGTTCTGCTGCTCTTCCGACGCCGAGTAGTTGCTCCGCGTGGAGTCCACGGCTTCCTTGATGTCGTTGAGGATGTCACTCATCCTCTTCGCGTCCGCGTTCCAGCGGTCCTGGAGCTGGCGGTAGGACTGGGCCGCCTGGCCCTTCCAGCCGCCGGCGATCTGGTCGATCACTCCGTTGAGGCGGCGGATCTCGCCCTGGAGCTGGCCGTTGACGGTGTTGATGTCACCGGAGAGCTTGGTGAGTTCGTCCTCTGTTACCCGGAACTGGCCGGCCATGATGAACCTTCCCCCATGTCGTCGTTGATCCGGGAAACCTGCACTGGTGCCCGGAGAAGCTTCGCACCGTTGAGCGCTGCAAACACTCTATCGTCAGCCTGTCACCAGGCCACAGACAAGCCCAATCAGTTACACGGCTCACACACTTGAGCGATCATCTTGTGACCCGTGCACCGTCTTACTGTCAAGTGCGCCTGGCCGCAAGCCTGTTGGTCAGGTCACTGGCGGTCACTGGCTCTGTTCCTGCGCCGCGCTTCCGGTGTCCAGCATGGGTCCCTTCGGGATGAATGTCGCCCACGTCTGCGGCACGATCGCGGGCTGGGAGACGTCCTCGTAACCCAGCCGCGTGCGCGCCTTGTCCGTCTCGCTCGCGTCACCGTTCGAAGCACCCGAGGCGTCCGAGGACGAGCCGCTGCCGCTCTCCTCCGCGTTCGCCGCGCTGTCGTTGGTCTTCGGCAGTGAGTACCGCAGGCCCGTGTCCGTCAGCAGGTACTGCCCACCGCCACCCGCTGCCGCGCCGGTGACCTCCGTGAAGAGCAGGCCCGAGCCGGACGAGACGTAGGCGCTGAGCGAGTCGGCGATGACCCTCTTCGGGTACGCCGTCCCGGCCCAGGCGGCGAGCTGCGGCTTGTTGCCCTCGCCGATGGTGCCGTCGTAGACGCTGCACGAGGTGGTGCGGGCCTCGCCGTTCGCCGTGGTGGCGGGGTTGGCCTGCTGCGGAATGGTCTGGGGCCAGCCCTTGTTCTGGTAGAAGCGGTTCGCCGGGCCGTTGTTGGCCGTGATGATGTCCTGGGGGGCGACCTTGATGGCCTCGATCCCGCCCTGGCCGTACGCCTTGTCGGCGTCGGGAGATTGCTGGATCAGGGTCGCGACGAAGGGCGTGATGGCGGCGACCTCGTTCTTGAGGACGACGTAGTACTGCTCGCCCTGTGCGTCCTGCGCCTTGAGCACCTGGCCCACCGTGCTCGCGTTGGCGGGGAGCCCCTGGACCGTGGTCGCCTCGCCGATGTTCGGGATCGTCGGGAAGGTGATGACGCTGCCCTCGTTGAGGGTGCGCAGCCACTCACGGCTCACCGGTTGCGGCTCGGCATCCCGGCCGACGACGGCGTTGCGCAGCAGCGCCATGGTGCCCTCGTCGAGGCCCGCCGCGTCGCCCAGCAGGAAGAGGTTGCCCTTGCCATCGACCAGGAACTGCCGACCGGTCTGGCGCTCGACGACGTAGAGAGCTTCGCTGGGGCCGACTTTCCCCGAGTTGTTCAGCGACTTGGCGTCGTCGGCGTCGAGGACGAAGACGGCACGGTCGATGGCGCCGGTCTCCGATCCCGGGGTCGGACGCTCGCACACCGCCCAGGTCTTCGGCGTCTCCGCGTCCTCCTTGGAGGGCAGCCGGTCGGGGGCGTAGGGAATGCCGATCGTCGCGCCGTGCCGGATGCCGCTCTTGTCGATCTCCTTGCCGGGGACCTCGAGAACGGTGCCCTTGCCCTTGTCGAGCAGCAGCTTCGCGGAGGCGTAGTTGAGGACCGGGTGGAGGACCTTCTCCACCTTGCTGTCCTTCGGGTTCGGGTCGAGGACCACGTACCGCGTCGTGGAGTCGCTGTCGACGATGATGTACTCGCCCGGTGTGTCCCAGCCCTTGGGCGCCGTGGGCTTGATCACGCCCCAGGCGATGAAGCCGAGCACCAGCACCAGGCCCACTCCGAGGCTGGGCATCACCGTACGGATGGGACGCGGGGCGCCTTCCTCCGAGCCGCCCGGTGACGGCGCCAGGAACGCCGCGACGGTGCGCTTGCGAGCGAACGTGTAGGCGGCCAGCTCATCCCGACGCTTTGCCATGGTCCCCGTTTCTCCCGTTTGTGATGCTCGATCGTGTTGCGATGTTCCGGCCACGGCCACGCGTGCCGCGTCGACCATGTCTGTCGTGTCTGCCACGTCCGTACCGCTTGATGGCGGTCGTGACGCTTCGATCACGGTCGTGGTGTTTCGACCGCGATCGCCACGCTCCGACCTCGATCGACATGATCCGACCGCGATCGTCATGCTCCGACCACGATCGCCGCCCTCCGACCGCGATCGTCACGCTTGGACCGCGCTCGCGATGCGTTCGACCGCGCTCGACAAGCCGATTCTGCCGCGCTCGACAGGCCGATTCGGCCGCGCAGGCACCTACTATGCCCTGCGCCACGGGACGACGATCCATCAGGTGTGCGGCCGACCCCGCATCTTCACAGAGCTTCACGACAGCGCTCCACCACGCGAGGCCGGTCCATGACAGGCTGACCACCTGGGTTTTGGGTGTCCCCTGTGTCGCCCGGTGTTCCGCAGCGGGTACCGTGAGCCACCCGCATGGATGTTGTGGGCCATCGGTGCCCCTGGCCCGTCGCCGGGATCTCGGAGACCTCTCGGAGACCACTCGGACAGAGGGTCCGCCCGACAACGGCCACTAACTTCGCGAAAGGGATGTCCCGGGGGATGACCAGCGCTACGAGCACTCGGCGCGGACGCCGCGCACAGCAGCAACAGGGGGGTCCGGGCGGCAGACGTTCGTCGGCTGCCCCGGCCGCCCCCGTCGCCGCGTCGCCGCGCACGCTGCCGCGCCCCGGCGGTCTGGGCCCGGTGCGGCTGCAGCAGCTCATCCTGGTGGAGCTCGCGATGGCGGTCATGCTGGCCGCCTGGGCCGCCGACACGTCCTGGCTGTTCGTACCGGCCGGTGTCGTGGCGGCGTTGCTGCTGCTCCTGGCGGTTCTGCGCCGGGGTCGCCGTCCGTTGCCCGAGTGGTACGAGACGACCCGCGCGCTGAGGCAGCGCCGGCGCGACGCCAAGCAGCCCGTGCCGCCCGGGACCGACGCGATGCTGGCAGCGGTCGTGGAATGCGACCCCGCCCTGCGGACGTACTCCTTCGTCTCCCGTGACGACCGCTCGATCGGCATGATCGGCGACGGGTCCTTCCTGACCGCCGTCCTGTTCGTGCAGCCGGGAGACCAGCCGTTGCGTCCCGGCGCCGGCGAGCGGCAGCTGCCGCTGCGGCTGATCCAGGACGCCCTGGAGGTCGACGGGATCCGTCTCGCCTCCGTGCAGGTCGTGCAGCACACCCAGCCGGCGCCGGCGCCGCATCTGCCGCAGCAGTCGCTGGCCGCGCGGTCGTACGGCCCCCTCCAGGCGCAGTCCGGTTCGCCCGCCCTGCGGCTCACCTGGGTCGCCCTCAAGCTCGACCCGGAGCTGTGCCCGGAGGCCGTCCAGGCCCGCGGGGACGGCGTTCCCGGCGCGCAGCGCGCCCTGCTGCGCGTGGCCGACCAGCTGGCGAGCCGGCTGGCCGGGGCCGGCTTCAAGGCGACCATCCTGGACGAGACCGAGCTGGTGCAGGCGCTGGCGACGTCCAGCTGTCTGAACCCGCGCGCCAACGCGCAGCACGCCCAGGACGGGCGGCAGTCCCAGCGCCGTACGGTCGAGTCGGTGCGGACCTGGCGGGTCGACGACCGGTACCACACGACGTACTGGGTCTCCCGCTGGCCGCAGTTGGGCAGCGGCGGTGTGGCGCTGCCCGAACTGGTCACGCGGTTCACCTCGCTGCCGGTGCTCGCCACGACGTTCAGCATGACCCTGAGCAAGGCCGGCAACCGCGGTGTCGCCCTCACCGGGCACGTCCGCGTCACCGCTCGCGGTGACAGTGAAGTCGGCCAGGTGGGGCGGGAGTTGGAGCGGGCCGCGAGTGCCGCGAAGGTCGGTCTGGTCCGTCTCGACCGGGAGCAGGTCCCCGGTGCTCTCGCCACTCTGCCGCTCGGAGGTACGTACTGATGTCCCACCCCTCCTCGACCATGCCCCCGGGGCAGCAGGGCCGGGCCCCCGGGCGCACTCCGGCACACGTGGCCTCGCCCACCGACACCGGCATGATCCCCATCATCGGCCGGCAGCCTGAGGCACCGCAGCAGCAACGCCGTATCGTCAGCCCGGGGTTCGGGCTGCGCGGGCCGCGCCGCAACCGCCATGTCGTCACCGCCGACGAGCTCGCGGCGATCAGCATGCCGATCGGTGACGACGGCGTGATCATCGGCACCGACCCGGAACAGCAGCCGGCCGTGCTCGGTCTGTCCCGTCCGACCGCCTTCGACGTCGTGCTCGTGGGTGGCCTGTGGCTCGCCCAGGTGCTGGCGTTGCGTGCCGCCGCGACGGGCGCGCGCGTGGGCGTCGAGACCGGACGTCCGCAGGCGTGGCAGCAGTTGGCCCAGGCGGCCGGCGGCGGCCAGCAGTGCGTGACGGTCTATCCGGTGGGACGGGTGCCCGCGCAGGGGCCGTCCGTCTCGAGTCCGGTGGTGCTGTTCCGGGACTGTGGCATCCGCCCGCCGCGCGGGCGGGTGACGTCCGTGCCGTGGCAGGCCGTGGTGACGGTGCTGCCGTTCGTCAGTGAGCATGCGCCGCGTTGGCTGGCTCAGGCCCATCTGGTAGGGATCCAGCGCATCTCTCCCCACGAGACCGAGGCAGTACGGGACACGCTCGGGATCCCCGAGGAGCAACTCCAGCACCTGCCGACCCTTCACGACGGCGTCGCCCTGTGGTGCACTCGCAAGCATCAGAAGTTCGTCATGACCGAACCCACCGATGCGGAGACGGGCCTGCTCGGCGTGGCCCGTCGTATGGACTGACACGTCGTCGTCTTCGGGCGGGGCGCGAACGGGGCCTCGCCCGCGGGGCTTTCCGTCCGCGCCCATGCGGCACTTACGTCCACACGACCGGGGCTACGGCGTCCACGCCCGTGGGGGCTTTTCCGTCCCGCCATGCGAGTGATTAGGCTTCTGGTGGTGCGGTGACGATCGCAGTCGCGTGGGACTAGCCACTCGGTCCGCCCGGCCGCGACGACGACCAGCTCAGCAGCAGTGGCTGACCAGGAGGCAAGCAGTGAACAGGGATCGGTCCGAGTACAACGGCGGGAGCCCTTCCTCGGACGGGGACGATCACGAGGTGGATCTCACCGGCGAGTTCGAAATCGTCTACACACCTCCCGCCTGGTACGCCCAAAGTACGCAAAGTGGTTCTTCGGCCGGTGGACAGCAGGACGGCGACCGGCCGTCGCCGCCACCTCCGACGGGCTCGCCCGTCGGGACGCCCACCGGGCCACCCGGCGTTCCCGCACCGCCCGCACCCGCACCGGCGCAGCCGCCGGCCCAGGGTGTGCCTCAGCAGCCCGCCCAGCCGCCGCAGTCGGCCCCGCCCGCGCAGCCCACTCCGGCTCAGGGCACGCCCAGCCCGCACCAGCAGGGCACCGCCACGGGTGGCTACGGGTTCCCGCAGCAGCAGTCCGCGCCGGGCACCCCCGCGGCCGGCGGGTACGGCTATCCCCAGCAGGCCGGAGCCGGTGCGCCGCAGCCGGGGCAGGACACGTCCGGTGGTTTCGGCGTGCCCCAGCAGGACACCTCGGGTGGTTTCGCCGCCCCGCAGCAGGGCGCGCCCGCCCAGCCGCCCGCCGCGCCCCAGCAGCACACCCCTGCCCAGCCGCCCGGCGCACCCGGCTTCCCCGTGCTGCGTCCGGTCGACACGGACGCCCAGGCCGGCGCCACCCCGGCGGCCGGTGTCCCGGCGGCGCCCGCACCCGAACAGCCCGCCCCCGCACAGCCGGTGGCCGAGCCGGAGCCCGAGCTCAACCACGCCGCTGCGGACGCCGAGGCGGCGCTGCTGTTCGGCGGTGCCGACGACGACGTGGAGCCGGAGGCGCGGAGCGACGAGGCGGAGTCGGGTGACTCCACCGGTTCCGTGGCCGGTGCCGAGGGCGACGGGTCGGCGACCGCCCAGGCCGACGCGGACTCCGCCGCGCAGGCCGATTCCGAGGCCGCCGCGGCGACGCCGGAAGGAGAGGCGGAGGCTCAGGCACCGACCGCGCCGGCCCCCGCCGCCCCCGCGGACCCGGCGACGGCTCAGGGACAGCAGCCGCAGGCGCAGCCCACCGGGCAGGCCCCCACGCCGCCCCAGCCCGGGCAGCCGCTTCCCCCGCTGCCCCAGGGCTTCGCGCCCGCGCACCCCGGCCAGGGCGTGCCGCCGCAGGCGGGGCACCCGGACCAGCAGGCCGCGGCCGCAGCTGCCCAGGCTGCCGCCGCACAGGCCGCCGCCGCCCAAGCCGCCGCCGCACACGCGGGCGGATACGGCTACCCCCAGCCCCCCGCCCAGCAGCAGCCCGCACCTCCGGCGCACCAGACCCCGCCGCAGGGGACGTTCGGCCCCGCCCAGCAGGCCGGTTACCCGGCGCCGCAGGCCGGACAGCCCACGGCCGACCCGCGGCAGGCGCCTCAGCCCGGACAGCCGCATCCCGGTCAACCGCAGGCCGGACAGCCGCAGGCCGCCGGCTACGGCTACCCCCAGCAGGCACCGCAGGCCGGTCAGCCGCAGCCCGGACAACCCCAGCCGGGGCACCCCCAGGCCGGACAGCCGCAGGCGGACGGATACGGCTACCCCCAGCAGCCTCAGCACCCCGCACAGCCCGGCTACGGCTACCCGCCCCAGCAGGCCGGGTACGGCTACCCGCAGCCCGCACAGCCGCAGCAGCTCGCCCCTCAGCAGCAGCCCCCGGCCCAGCCCCAGCAGCAGGCGCCGCAGCAGCCCGCGCCTCAGCAGAACCCCGCTGTGCCGCCCGCCGCGTACGGCAACCAGGGCGCCCAGGGCAACCAGGGCTGGAGCGCCCCTCCCGGCCCCCAGGCCGGCCCCGGCGCTCCCCAGCAGCAGCAAGCCGCGCCCGGAACGCCGCTCGGCTACAACGCCGCCGTGGAGCTCTCCTCCGACCGGCTGCTGCGCAACCAGCCCAAGGCCCGCAAGAACAACCAGGCCCCGTCCCGGTTCAAGCTCGGCGCCAAGAAGGAGGCGGCGGAGCGGGAGCGGAAGCTGGGACTGATCCGTACGCCGGTGATGTCCTGCTACCGCATCGCGGTGATCAGCCTCAAGGGCGGCGTCGGCAAGACCACGACGACCATGGCGCTCGGCGCCACCCTCGCCACCGAGCGTCAGGACAAGATCCTGGCGATCGACGCCAACCCGGACGCCGGCACCCTCGGCCGACGGGTCCGGCGCGAGACCGGCGCGACCATCCGTGACCTGGTGCAGGCGATCCCGCAGCTGCACAGCTACATGGACATCCGCCGCTTCACCTCGCAGGCGCCCTCCGGTCTGGAGATCATCGCCAACGACGTGGACCCGGCGGTCTCCACCACCTTCAACGACGACGACTACCGCAGCGCGCTCGACGTGCTGGGCCGGCAGTACCCGATCATCCTCACGGACTCGGGCACCGGTCTGCTCTACAGCGCGATGCGCGGAGTGCTGGACCTCGCCCACCAGTTGATCATCATCTCCACCCCGTCGGTGGACGGCGCGAGCAGCGCCTCGACCACGCTCGACTGGCTGTCGGCGAACGGCTTCGCCGACCTCGTCCAGCGGTCGGTCACCGTGATCTCCGGTGTCCGCGAGACGGGCAAGATGATCAAGGTGGAGGACATCGTCGCGCACTTCGAGACGCGTTGCCGCGGTGTCGTCGTGATCCCGTTCGACGAGCACCTCGCGGCCGGTGCCGAGGTGGACCTCGACATGATGCGTCCCAAGACCCGCGAGGCCTACTTCGACCTCGCCGCGCTCATCGCCGAGGACATCGCGCGCACCCAGCAGGGCTTCGGCAACCCGAACATGCAGTACCAGCAGCAGCCGCAGCAGGGCTACCCGCCCCAGCAGGAGTACCCGCAGCAGCAGCCCCAGCAGCCCTACGCCCAGCCCGGCGGCGCCCCGCAGCCGGGTCAGGGCTGGGGACAGGCCCCGCAGCAGCCCGCGCCCGGCCAGGGCTGGCAGCAGCAGGCGCCGCCGCCGCAGGATCCGCAGCAGGGTCAGCACAACCAGCAGCAGGGCGTCGTACCGCCCGGCTGGACGCAGCAGTAGCCCGTGGACCACGAAAGGGCGGCCGGTGCCTGAGGCACCGGCCGCCCTTCGGCGTCGTATGACCGTCGTGGAACCGTCGGCCGCAGGACGGCTACTCGGCCGCCGCGATCAGCTCCCGGCAGCGCTTCACGTCCTCGGCCATCTGCTCCAGCAGGGCTTCCAGCGACTCGAACTTCGCCTGGCCACGGACGAAGGCGAGGAAGTCGACGGCGACATGCAGGCCGTACAGGTCCAGGCCCACGCGGTCGATGGCGTACGCCTCCACCGTGCGCTCGGTCCCGTCGAACTGCGGGTTGGTGCCGACGGAGATCGCGGCCGGCATCACCTCGCCCTGGGCGTGCAGCCAGCCGGCGTAGACGCCGTCGGCGGGGATGGCGGTGTGCGGCAGCGTCTCGACGTTGGCGGTCGGGAAGCCGAGCTCTCGCCCGCGCTGAGCACCCCGTACGACCACGCCCTCCACGCGGTGCGGGCGGCCCAGGATCTCGGCGGCGCCGGTGACGTCGCCCTCGGCGACCAGGCGCCGGGTGAGGGTCGAGGAGAAGGGCTCGCCGCCGCCCGCCTCACCGGTCACGTACAGGTCGACGACCTCGACCTCGAAGTCGTAGGTCTTGCCCTGTTCGGCGAGGAAGTCCACGTTGCCCGCGGCGCGGTGGCCGAAGCGGAAGTTGGGGCCCTCGACGACCGCCTTGGCGTGCAGCTTGTCGACCAGGACCTTGACGACGAAGTCGGCCGGCGACAGCTTCGAGAACTCGGTCGTGAAGGGGAGGATCAGCACCGCGTCGACGCCCAGCTCGGCCATGAGGTCGGCGCGGCGGTGGTGCGGGGCCAGCAGGGGCGGGTGGCTGCCGGGGCGGACGACCTCGCTGGGGTGCGGGTCGAAGGTGACGACGACGGCCGGAACGCCCAGTTCACGGGCGCGGTCCACGGCATGCCGGATGATCAGCTGGTGCCCGCGGTGGACCCCGTCGTAGGAGCCGATGGTGACGACGCTGCGCCCCCAGTCCTCGGGGATGTCCTCCAAGCCACGCCAGCGCTGCACTGTGCCTGCTCCTTGTCGCAAACTCGTCGAACCCGGGTCCGTCTGTGCCTCGGACGCTCTTACGCAGGTCTAAGGGTGCCATGCCGGGCGCCTCGGGCCCGCATCGGCATGGGGGCTGTGACCGGGTGCACGTGACGAGGCGCTGGTCATGCGGGAACTCGTACGCCGGCCAGGTTCTCGATCATCCGGCGGGTGCTCGGCCCGACCACCGTCGCCCATTCCTGCGGGGTGTCGTTCAGCCAGCCGGCGATGCGCGCGGCGAAGCCGGGGACGTGGCGGCCGAGGTCGACCAGTCCGCGGTCGAAGCGGGCCGCGCCGTCCGGGGTGCGGACGAGCAGCACCCCCGTGTGGTGGACCAGGTCGCGGAGGTGGCCGTCGCCCTGCTCGCCGCTCTGCCGGACGGAGGCGTGCAGGAAGGCGTCCAGCACGGCGGGGCTGCGCTCGTGGTCCAGCAGGAAGTCCAGGAGCTCGCGGCGCACGCCGCGCGAGGCGGGGGTGCCGGGCGCGGCGAGGACGGCGGCGAGGGCGGCCCGCACCCCTTCGGGACCGTCGGCCAGCAGGCCGGTGACCAGCGGGAGGAGTACGGCGCGGGCGGCGGGACCGCGGTCGAGGCACTGACCGATGTACGCCGCCGTGTCCTCGGCTGACTCGGGGTGCCGCCGCACCGCCTCCCCCACGAGGATGGCGACCCGGCCGGCGAGGCCGGGCGGGGTGACGTCGGCGAGGGTGCGCAGCGCCTGCGCGGCGTCCGGTCGGTACAGGCGTGCGCGGAAGGCGTCCAGGACCGGCTCGGGGTGCGTGTCCAGAGCGGTGACCAGGGCGCTGGGCGGCAGCTGCGGGTCGCCGGCCGCGAAGTGCCGTACCGCTTGCGGGAGATGACGGGCCCGGGTGCGGGGGTCACGCACGAGCATGGCGAGCGCGCCGCCGTGCAGGGAGCGGTCGGTGGGGCGGTCGAGCAGGGCGAGGGCCGCGTGGCGCAGGAGCTCGCGGTCGGCCTCGGTGCGGGCATGGGGCGCGGCGCGCGGCCCGTACGCCACCGCGGCGACGCGTCGGGCGGGCCTCTCGTCGTGCGCCCAGCGGTCGACGGCGCGGCACATGACGGACGGTGCTTCTTCGGCCAGCACGGCGAGCAGTTCGTCGGCCAGGCGGTGGGCGCTGTCGACCAGCGTCTCCGTGAGGTCGTCCGGCGCGCGGTCGCGGTGTGCGTACAGCAGGGCCTGGGCGGCGCGGCCGACGGTCGCGTGGGGCGTGGCGGGCAGCGGGCGGTCGTCGTCGAACCAGCGGGTGAGGTGGGGCTGTACGGCGCTGGGGTCGGCGGCGAGGAGCCGGGCCACGGCGTCGAGGTAGCGGGGGTGCCGGGGCGCTGGGTCGGTCGGCGGGCCGTCGGCGAGGACGAGGCGGCGGAGCAGGTCGAGGCGCTCGCCGTCCGGGACCGGCAGCGCGGTCCAGAAGCCGGGGCCGAGTTCGGGGGGCACGCTGCCGTGGTGCCGGCTCCAGGCCACGATCCGGTCGGTGAGGTGGCGCAGTACGTCCTGGTACGGCGTCGCGTCGGGGACGCGCAGCAGCGTTTCGGCGAGGAGCCGGGCGGCCCACCAGGAGTGCGGGTCGGCGTCCAGCGCGTGCGTCAACTCCTTCAGGCGGAGGGCGAGTTGGCAGGCGCCCTGGTGACGCGCCAGCAGCAGGAGGGCCTGGACGACGGGGCCGATGCGGTGGTGCGGTACCGGGACGGGGTCGGCGGCGTCGGGATCGGTGCGGCGGCGGTGGACCAGGGCGTGCAGGGCCTCGTCGAGGTCGAGGTGCATGCCGTGGATCCAGTCGGCGAGTTCCTCGTGGGCGAAGCGGTAGCCGGTGCCGGCGGGGACGAGGAGGCCCTCGGTGAGCACGGCGGACGCCCAGCCGGTGCCGCCGCCGAGCCGCGCGGGGGCGGTGCCCCAGGGGAACACGGCCTCGAAGGACGCGCGGTCCAGCTCCCCCTGGCCCGGGCCGAGGCTGCGGCGGGCGGCCTCGTGCACCTGGCCGGAGACCTTGGCGGCGAGGCGGCGTACGGCGGTGCCGCGCAGGCCGTTCTCGGCGGCGAGGCGGACGGCGATGCGCAGGCACATGAGGTCGAGGTGGGCGCAGAGGACGTCGTCGCGGTCGAGTCGGGGGTGCGGGGTGTCGGGGAGGGCGGCGCGGACCTCGGAGAGGAGGCGGAGGGTGAGGGGATGGCGGGCGTCGCGGCCGGCCAGGGCGCCCTCCGGGATGCCGTAGCGGGCGCGGGCGTGCCGGGCCTCGTCGGGGGTGAGGTCGTCGAGCCGTACGCAGGGCGCAAACCGCCCGGTCGTGCCGTGCACCGCCCGATCGTCGGAGCCGTACAGCACCTCCTCCGAGAACTCGGCGCCCGCCCTCTCCCAGTACTCCGCCCTGCACGCGACCACCAGCCGCGCCCCCGTCACCCGCAGCCACTCCTCCGTGCCCTCGGTCCACTCCGTGAGGCGGTGGGCGAGGACGGGGGGCATTTCCTCCGGGCCGTCCAGGAGGAGCAGAAGGGGGCGGCCGGTGCTGTGGGAGAGGTGGGCCAGGCGTTCGGGGGTCGTGTCGCCCAGGGCGGCGGGGTCGGCCGGGGCGGACGCCGCCACGATGCGGGCCGCTCGGGCCAGAGCCCGGCCCGCGGCATCGGCCACCGAGGTGTCGTCGTCCTTCAGGTCGGCGCCGCGCAGCCACAGGGTGGGCGCCGGTGCCGACCCGTGGTGGCGGCGGGCGGCCAGGGCCGCGAGTTCGGTCGTACGGCCGCTGCCCGGGGGCCCGACCAGGCCCAGCACCGCTGCCCCGCTCTCGGTGAAGGTGTTGAACTCCCGTACCACCGAGGCCCGTTCGACCGGGGCCACCGCCCCCGCTCCCCCGGCCTCCACACTGCCGGTGCGACCTGCCGGAACCCCTGGCGGACCGTTCTGGCCGACCGACGTGGCCGTCAGTTCCAGTACGCCCGCCAGATTCAGGTCGGCGCCGTACGCCGGCACCGTCGCCGCGTTCTCGGCGAGCAGCTCGGCCAGCGGCCCGTCGGCCACGCCGGGAGGCGGCAGCGGCACGGCGAACCCGGCGTCGCGCCGACCGGACCGCAGCGCCGTGCCGAGGACGCCCACCACCGCGCCGGTCCCGGCGTCGAGCACGGGGCCCCCGGCCGCCCCTCCGCCCAGCCGCAGCGCGTCCCGGCCGGCGGTGCCGATCGCCAACTCCAGGGCGCCGTCGAGGAGATGGCAGCGGTCCTTCGCCTGGTAGGTCACGGACGTCGCGCCCAGCACCCGCGCCTCCCGCCAGCCACCGGCCGCGATCCGGACGTACGCCCCGGTCCCGACCCTGTCCCGCACGGTCACCGGCAGCGGGTCCACGCCCAGCCCTTCGGTGCGTACGAGCGCCAGGTCGAGGGCGGGCAGCGGGGTCACCGCGCTCGCGGTCACCACACAGCTGCGGTCGTCCTCGGCGGAGTGCAGGACCAGACCGGGCAGGCCGTCGACGGCCTCGTGGCTGGTGACGACCGTGCCGTGGTGGTCGGCGACGAAGCCGAGTCCGCGGGGCCGGCCGGCCGGGTCGTGGATGCGCACCAGGGCCGCGTCACGGACGCGGGCGCCGATGCCGTCCGGCGTGTCCCACGGGTCCGATGAGTCCCGTAGGTGGTGAGCACCCCACGCGCAATCCCGCGGGCCCCGTCCCGCCATCGTCGCACCTCCCCGCCGTACGGCCACACGCCCATACGCCCGCGCCCTGTTTTTTCGACGGTAGGTGCGACGTGATCAGCGGGACAGCTCGCGCGGTGAACGCGCCCCCTTCCGCTCCCTCGGTTCACTCCGAGCGCCCGCACGGACGGGTGAACAGACGGGGCTCGCTGGATACACCCTAGGGGTGGGGGAACCGAGGGGGACCGTGGAGCGGCGGGCAGAGGACCACCCCGTGGCCGCCGCTCCACGGGCGGACGTCCGAAGAAGGGGCCGGAGGCGGGACGCCTCGGCCGGCCCCTCAGCCGAAGATGGCGAGGCTCTTCGCCTTGCCCTTGTGCTGCTCCACGAGCGCCAGGAAGCGGCCCTCGGGGTCGAAGACGGCGACGGGGCCGCTGCCCGCGTACTCGTCGGGCATGTCGAGGCGGACGCCGTTCGTGAGCAGCCGGGCGCGCCTGGCGTCCACGTCCCAGCGTGGGAACGCGGCCGCCGCGGCCTCGGCGATCGGCATCACGGTCAGCTCCTGCTGGAGCTGGTCCAGGGTCTTGGCCGCGTCCAGCTTGTACGGGCCGACCCGGGTGCGGCGCAGCGCCGTGAGGTGGCCGCCGACGCCCAGGCCGGCGCCGAGGTCACGGGCGAGGGCACGGATGTACGTGCCGGAGGAGCAGACCACCGACACGACCAGGTCGAGAACGGCGGTGCCGTCGTCGGCGACGGCGTCCCGGACGTCGTACACCGAGAACGACGAGACGGTGACCGGCCGCGCCGGGATGTCGAAGTCCTCGCCGTCCCGGGCCCGCTTGTAGGAACGCACGCCGTCGATCTTGATGGCGCTGACCTTGGACGGCACCTGCATGATGTCGCCGGTCAGCTTGGCGATCTGGGCGTCGATGCCGTCGCGGGTGACCTTCGAGGCGTCGGCCGACCCCGTGATCTCGCCCTCGGCGTCGTCGGTGACGGTGGTCTGGCCCAGGCGGATGGTGCCCAGGTACTCCTTCTCGGTCAGGGCCAGATGACCGAGGAGCTTGGTCGCCTTCTCGACGCCGAGGACGAGGACGCCCGTCGCCATCGGGTCGAGGGTGCCGGCGTGCCCGACGCGGCGGGTGCGCGCGATGCCGCGCATCTTGGCGACCACGTCGTGCGAAGTGAAGCCCGACGGCTTGTCGACGATGACAAGGCCGTCGGGCGTGGTGTGCTTCTGCGTCATTCCGCGGTGTCGCCGTCCGTCTCGTCCTCGGAGCCCGGCTTGCGGTACGGGTCCGCCTCACCGGCGTACTTCGCGCCCGCGGACACCTCGCGCACCTTCTCGTCGGACTGGCGCGCCTTGTCGAGGAGGTCCTCGATGGTGCGTGCGGTGTCCGGCAGGGCGTCGGCGACGAAGGTGAGGGTCGGCGTGAACTTCACGCCCGCGGCCGCCCCGACGGCCGAGCGGAGCACGCCCTTGGCGCTCTCCAGTCCGGCGGCCGCGGCCTTGCGCTCCTCGTCGTCCCCGTACACCGTGTAGAAGACGGTCGCCTCCCGCAGGTCACCCGTGACGCGGGTGTCCGTGATGGTGACGTGCGAGCCGAGCCGCGGGTCCTTGATCCCGCGCTGCAGCTTCTGGGCCACCACCTCTCGGATGAGGTCCGCCAGCTTTTTCGCCCGCGCGTTGTCGGCCACTGGTCCGTCTCCCGTTCTTTCTTCTTCTACGTTCTTGGCTGTTGGTCGTCAGTCGTCGTGCTCACCGTGGAAGCGCCGCCGTACCGACAGCAGTTCCACTTCGGGACGCCCGGCGACCAGCCGTTCGCACCGGTCCAGTACGTCGGTGAGGTGACCGGCGTCGCCGGACACCATGGCGATGCCGATCTCGGCCCGCCGGTAGAGGTCCATGTGGTCCACCTCGGCCGCGCTCACCGCGTACTTCCGCTGGAGCTCGGCGACGATCGGGCGGACGACGGAGCGCTTCTCCTTCAGCGACCGTACGTCGCCGAGGAGGAGGTCGAAGGACAGCGTCCCCACGTACATGTGTAGCCGGTTCACCCGCCGGTACGGGATCGATGGTCCTGCCGGCCGTGTGGCCAGGGACATCAGAAACCGTACAACGAAGGGGCCGGGCGGATCGACGGATATTACGCTCCGTGGACCTCGGCCGCCGGAGCGAGGGCCGGGGGCGGCAGCCCCCGGCAAACGGCGCGCTGGCCGACAGGACCGAAGTCCCGCCGGCCAGCACGAACCGTCGGCTTTACGCCCGCGGCTTCTCCCGCATCTCGTACGTCGCGATGACGTCGTCGACCTTGATGTCGTTGAAGTTGCCGAGGTTGATACCGCCCTCGAACCCTTCGCGGATCTCGGTGACGTCGTCCTTGAAGCGACGCAGACCCTCGATGTTGAGGTTCTCCGCGATGACCTTGCCGTCGCGGACCAAGCGCGCCTTGGTGTTGCGCTTGACCTCGCCGGAGCGGATGAGCACACCCGCGATGTTGCCCAGCTTGGACGACTTGAAGACCTCGCGGATCTCCGCCGTACCGAGCTCGACCTCTTCGTACTCCGGCTTGAGCATGCCCTTGAGGGCCGCCTCGATCTCCTCGATCGCCTGGTAGATGACCGAGTAGTACCGGACGTCCACGCCCTCGCGCTCCGCCATCTGCTGCGCACGGCCGGCTGCCCGGACGTTGAAGCCGATGACGATGGCGTCGGAGCCCATGGCCAGGTCGATGTCGGACTCCGTGACCGCACCGACGCCGCGGTGCAGGACGCGGATGTCGACCTCTTCGCCGACGTCCAGCTGGAGCAGCGAGGACTCGAGGGCCTCGACGGAACCGGAAGCGTCACCCTTGATGATCAGGTTCAGCTGCTGGACCTCGCCGGCCTTGAGCACCTTGTCCAGGTCCTCGAGCGACACGCGGCGCGTGCGCTTCGCGAAGGCCGCGTTGCGCTCACGGGCGGCACGCTTCTCGGCGATCTGACGGGCCGTACGGTCCTCGTCCACCACCAGGAAGTTGTCGCCCGCACCCGGGACGTTGGTCAGACCCAGGACCTGGACCGGCGTCGACGGGCCCGCCTCGGCGACGTTGTTGCCGTTGTCGTCGAGCATGGCGCGCACACGGCCGTAGGCGTCGCCCACGACCATCGTGTCGCCGACCCGCAGCGTGCCTCGCTGGACGAGGACCGTCGCCACGGCACCGCGGCCGCGGTCGAGGCGGGACTCGATCGAGATGCCCTGCGCGTCCTGGTTCGGGTTGGCCCGCAGGTCGAGCGAGGCGTCGGCCGTGAGGATCACGGCCTCCAGCAGGGAGTCGATGTGCAGACCCTGCTTGGCGGAGATGTCGACGAACATGGTGTCGCCGCCGTACTCCTCGGCCACCAGGCCGTACTCGGTCAGCTGACCGCGCACCTTGGTCGGGTCGGCACCCTCGACGTCGATCTTGTTGACCGCGACGACGATCGGGACCTCGGCGGCCTTGGCGTGGTTGAGCGCCTCGACCGTCTGCGGCATGACGCCGTCGTTGGCCGCGACGACCAGGATCGCGATGTCCGTCGACCGGGCACCACGGGCACGCATGGCGGTGAACGCCTCGTGACCCGGGGTGTCGATGAAGGTGATCGCGCGGTCCTCGTCGTTGACCTGGGTCGAGACCTGGTAGGCACCGATGTGCTGGGTGATGCCGCCGGCCTCGCCCGCGATGACGTTCGTCTTGCGGATGGCGTCGAGCAGTCGGGTCTTACCGTGGTCGACGTGACCCATGACGGTGACGACCGGCGGACGGACCACCAGGTCCTCCTCGTCGCCCTCGTCCTCGCCGAACTCGATGTCGAAGGACTCGAGCAGCTCGCGGTCCTCCTCCTCGGGGCTGACGATCTGAACCGTGTAGTTCATCTCGTCGGCGAGGAGCTGCAGCGTCTCGTCGGAGACGGACTGCGTGGCCGTGACCATCTCGCCGAGGTTCATCATGACCGCGACGAGCGACGCCGGGTTGGCGTTGATCTTCTCGGCGAAGTCGGTGAGCGACGCACCGCGCGACAGGCGAATGGACTCGCCGTTGCCGCGAGGCAGCATCACGCCGCCGACCGACGGGGCCTGCATGGCCTCGTACTCCTGGCGCCTCTGCCGCTTCGACTTGCGGCCACGACGCGCGGGACCACCGGGACGGCCGAAGGCACCCTGCGTGCCACCACGGCCACCGGGACCACCGGGACGACCGCCGAAGCCGGGACGGCCACCGCCGCCACCGCCGGGACCACCCGGACGGCCGGCGAAACCGCCGCCACCGCCACCGGGACCACCGGGACGACCGGCGAAACCGCCACCGCCGCCACCGGGACGACCGGCGAAGCCGCCGCCGCCCGGACGACCGCCGCCGCCACCACCGGGACGACCGCCGCCACCGGGACCACGGCCACCGGGGCCACCGCCGCCGGGACGCGGGCCGGCAGCAGGACGCTGCGGCATCATGCCGGGGTTGGGACGCGGGCCGCCGGGGCCGCCGCCGGGACGAGGACCGCCACCCTGCGGACGGGGCATGCCGCCCGGGGTCGGACGGGCGCCGCCCGGAGCCTGCGGACGGGGACCGCCCGCCGCACCCTGGGGACGGGGACCGCCCTGGCCCTGCGGACGCGGAGCGCCGCCGGGAGCACCGGCGCCACCCGGGCCGCCGGGACGCGGGGCACCGCCCGGACGGGGCGCCTGCGGGCGCGCCATGCCGGTGGAGCCACCAGAGGTGAACGGGTTGTTGCCCGGACGGGGACCGGCCGGACGGGCACCGGGACGCGGAGCGCCGCCACCCTGACGCGGAGCGCCGGGACGGTCGCCGCGGTCACCACGGCCCTGGCCACCCTGCCCGGGACCACCCGGACGCGGAGCGCCGGGACGCGGGGCCTGGCCGGCCGGACGCGGGGCACCCGGGCGCGGGCCGGAGCCCTGGCCCTGAGAGGCGGCCGGCGCGGCGGGAGCCGACGGGGGCGCCGTGAACTCGGGCGTGGTCGGAGCCGGGGACGCCGGGGCAGGCCGCGGCGCGGGCTTCGGGCCCGGAGTGGGACGGGGGCCGGGAGCGGCCGGCGCGGCGGGAGCCGCGGGCTTCTCGGCGGCGGCCGGCTTGGGGGCCGGCGGGCGCGGGGCCGCCGGACGGGCAGCCTGCGCGGGAGAGGGGGCTGCCGGCTTGGCCGGGGCAGCCTTGCGTGCGGGGGCGGGCTTGCCGCCTCCGCTGCCCTGCTGGAGGGCGTCCGTCAGCTTACGGACGACGGGCGCTTCGATAGTCGAAGACGCCGAACGGACGAATTCACCGAGTTCCTGGAGCTTGGCCATGACGACCTTGCTCTCAACCCCGAACTCCTTGGCGAGTTCGTATACCCGGACCTTAGCCACTTCGCTCCTTTTAGGTCCGGGTTGCGGCCGGACCGTCGCTACTTCATGGGCGTACTCATCGCGTGCTCATCGAGTGCTCATCGCAATCTCGACCTACTTCCAACTCGCGGGGTACCTGGGCCGCACGGGGGTTCCGCACGACGCTTCTTACGGTGTTGCCTGCTCAGCAACTGTTGTCTGCTCGACGTACTGGCGCAACGCCTTTGTGTCGAGCGCTCCCGGGGCGCGAAACGCCCGCGTGAACGCCCGGCGGCGTACCGCCTGGTCGAGACAGACCAGTGCGGGGTGTACATACGCACCCCGGCCGGGCAGCGTACCGCGAGGATCAGGGACGCACTCGTCCTTGATCGCCACGATGCGCAGCAGATCAGCCTTGGCCGCTCGCTCCCGGCACCCCACACAGGTGCGTTCAGGGCATGCGCGGACGCGTGTCCGGCCAGACACTCTTAAGTCTACCTCCCCGCACCGACCTCACCCCTTCGGGGCAGGATCCGAACAGTTGTCGCGCAGTAACCTGACGTGATCTAAGCGACCTGCGGCTTGGATCTATTCCCCGGACTGCTCGGTGTCCGGACGGATGTCGATCCGCCAGCCAGTGAGCCGGGCGGCAAGTCGGGCATTCTGCCCTTCCTTCCCGATCGCCAGCGACAACTGGTAGTCGGGCACGGTCACGCGGGCCGAGCGGGCCGCCATGTCCACGACCTCCACCTTGGAGACCCGGGCCGGCGACAGCGCGTTCGCCACCATCTCGGCCGGGTCGTCCGACCAGTCGACGATGTCGATCTTCTCGCCGTTCAGCTCGCCCATGACATTGCGCACACGGCCGCCCATGGGGCCGATGCAGGCGCCCTTGGCGTTCAGCCCGCTGCGGGTGGACCGTACGGCGATCTTGGTGCGGTGGCCGGCCTCGCGGGCGATGGCGGCGATCTCGACGGAGCCGTCGGCGATCTCCGGCACCTCCAGGGCGAAGAGCTTCTTCACCAGATTGGGGTGCGTGCGCGAGAGGGTCACGGAAGGACCGCGGACGCCCTTCGCCACCCGTACGACGTACGACCGAAGCCGCATCCCGTGCGGATAGGTCTCGCCGGGCACCTGCTCCTGCACCGGCAGGATGGCCTCCAGCTTGCCGATGTCCACGAGCACGTTCTTCGGGTCGCGGCCCTGCTGGACCACGCCGGTGACGATGTCGCCCTCACGCCCCGCGTACTCGCCGAGCGTCGCGTCGTCCTCGGCGTCGCGCAGCCGCTGCAGGATGACCTGCTTGGCGGTGGTGGCGGCGATACGGCCGAAGCCGGACGGGGTGTCGTCGAACTCGCGGGCCTCCTGGCCCTCCTCCAGATCCTCGGGATCCTCCTTCGCCCACACGGTCACATGGCCGGTCTCCCGGTTCAGCTCCACGCGCGCGTGGCGGCGGCTTCCCTCGGTGCGGTGGTAGGCGATGAGGAGGGCCGACTCGATCGCCTCGACCAGCAGGGGGAAGGAGATCTCCTTCTCCCGTACCAAGCCCCGCAGGGCACTCATGTCGATGTCCACGGCTACGCCTCCTCTTCCTTCTCGTCCTTGCTGTCTTTGCTGTCCTTGCGGTTGAACTCGACCTGCACGCGCGCCTTGTCGATCTCCGGGAAGCCGAGTCTGCGGGAGGTGGCCTTGCGGCCCTTCACTCCGGGCACTTCGAGGTCGAGTCCGTCGTCGTCGACCTTCAGGATCCGGGCCACCAGCTCGCCGCCCTCGGCCAGTTGGAACTTCACCAGCCGGTCGACGGCACGCACGTAGTGCCGGTGTTCCGTCAGGGGGCGCTCCGCGCCGGGGGTGCCGACCTCGAGGGTGTACTCGCCCTCGCCCATCGCGTCCGTCTCGTCGAGCTTCGCCGAGAGCACACGGCTCACATCGGCGATCTGGTCCAGGTCCGCCCCGGTGTCGGAGTCGACGACGACGCGCAGCACTCGCTTGCGTCCGACCGAGTCCACCGCGATCTCTTCGAGATCCAGGCCCTGGGAGCTGACGAGCGGTTCCAGCAGTTCTCGCAGCCTCTCGCTCTGGGTGGTGCTCATCCGGGTGACTCCTCGGCCGCGTGTGCTGTTGTGGGATGGGTCGCGTGTCTGGTCAAAGGGTATCCGGTCGCAAGGACTGTTGCCGTCCACCTGCGCGCGGACAGTGCCGATGAGATGCCGATGAGTGGTGCCGTCCGGTCGCGCGGGTACGGTGATCACGGGCCTGCGGCCCGCTGATTCCGTAGCTGCCTTCGGAGCCGCTCTCGCAGCTGCTCCGTTACGAGTTCCCCGAGGACGACTGCCGTGCCGTACCCCTCGCCGCCGCGTTTCCCCTCGGGGCCGCGCAGAAGAACCCTGCTCGCCTCCGCCGCCGGGGCCGCCCTGCTGGTCGGCTGCTCCGGGGCCGAGGACTCCGACGGCGGCACGAGCGGGAGCCCCTCGGTCACCGAGCGGGCACGCGCGCGTGCGGCACGGGACAGCGAGGGGCTCGTCGAGCGCTACGACGCGGTGCTCGCCGCCCATCCGGCGCTGGCGGAGCTGGCGGGGCCGTTGCGGGCGGAGGCCGTACGGCATGTGGAGGCGTTCGGAGGCGGTGGCCGTAAGGCCTCGGACAGTGCGTCACCTTCCGCGTCACCGGCACCTTCCGGTTCGCCGTCGTCCGCCGTGCCCGTCGACGAGAAGGAGGCCCTCGCTGACCTCGCCGCCACCGAGCGGTCGCTCGCGGACCGGCGGGCCAAGGCGCTGCTGGACGTGCCGGGCGAGCTGGCGCGGCTGCTGGCCTCGGTGGCCGCGGCCGGGGCGGCGCACGCGTATCTGCTGACGGAGGGGGCCAAGTGAGCGAGGCGAAGAAGCAGCGGCTGAGGGCGCTCCAGGCGGCGCTCGCCGCCGAGCACGCGGCGGTGTACGGATACGGCGTCGTCGGCGGCCGGATCCGCGAGGGACGGCGCGCCGAGGCGCGCGCGGCGTACGACGCGCACCGGGCGCGGCGGGACGCGCTGGCGCGCGAGGTGCGCGACCTGGGCGCCGAACCGGCCGCCGCGAGCGCCGCGTACGCGCTGCCGTTCCCGGTGCCGGACTCGGCCGCGGCCGTGCGGCTCGCCGCCGAACTGGAGGACCGGGTGGCCGGGGTGTACTCCGACCTGGTGCGGGCAGCCGAGGGTGAGCTGCGGGGTACGGCCGCCGAGGCGCTGCGGGAGGCCGCGGTGCGGGCGGTGCGGTGGCGGGGCGAGAGCGTAGCCTTCCCTGGGCTCGCCGAGCGGGCGGGCACCGCGTCGGCGACGCCGACCGCGTGACACGTAACGGGAGTACCGGAAGGGAACGACTCGCGCATGGCTTTCGAACCGCCGCAGCGTCTGGTCAGGGCGCTCGGTGAGACGGCACCGGACGGTGACGACTGGTTGGAGAAGCTGCCGGAGGCGGCCCACCAAGCCGTCGCGCTACGCGAGTTGACCGTTGAGCGGGTGCAGGTGCCCGGCGGGCGCAGCAGCCTGGTCGTGCTGGTCCGGCGCCCTGACGGCACCCCCGCCGTGCTGAAACTGGCCCCGCCCCGGGCCCGTCCGGAGAGCGAGCGGGCGGCACTGGCGCACTGGGGCGGCATGGGCGCCGTACAACTGCTCGATGAGCCCCCTGTCGTGGGGGTGCTGTTGCTGGAGCGGCTTCACCCGGATGTGTCGGTGCGGTCGCTGCCGGAGGCGAAGGCGCTGCTGGAGGCGGCGGGGACGTTGCGGCGGCTGTGGGTGGAGCCGCCTGGCGAGCACCGCTTCGAGACCGTGGAGGAGCGAACGGGGCGGCAGGCCGAGGCGATGCGGGCGACCGCGTCGGCGGAGGCCGAGGTGGCGGCGCTGGTCGATGCCGCGCTCGCCTCCCGGGAGGAGTTGTTGGCCGCGCCGCCCGAGCGGCGGTTGCTGCACGGGACGTTTCGGCAGAGCAAGGTGCTGGCCGGGGAACGGATGCCGTGGCTGGCGGTGGGGCCGGATCCGGTGGTCGGGGAGTGTGCGTTCGATCTGGCGCGGCTGGTGCGGGATCGGGTGGAGGATCTGATTGCCTCGCCTTCGGGGGCGGCGACGACGCGGCGGCGGGTGAAGCGGCTTGCGGAGTCGTTGGAGGTGGATCAGGAGCGGCTTCGGGGGTGGACGTTGTTCCGGGCCGTGGAGTCGGGGGTGCGGGCGCTGAGGGTTGGGCGGCCGAAGGATGCTGAGTTGTTGCTGGAATTTGCCGGGTGGCTTTGAGGGGTTGTTTTCTGTCTGCGGGTGAGTGGGGGCTTGTCGCGCAGTTCCCCGCGCCCCTTCAGGGCGCTCCAGCCACCCTCAGCTTGAGAGCTAGGACCGGACAGTCTGCCGCCGCCCTGCGGGCCCGTTTCACCGTGCGGGGCGGGACTGGAGCGCTATCCAGGAGCGGGTAGCCCCACTCGTCCAAGGTGATGTGGTCGGGGAGCAGTTCCGCGCACAAACCGTGGCCCTCGCAGGACGTCCAGTCGATGGCGATGCGCTGGTCCATCTCAGGTCTCCTGGGGTACGGGCAGCACAGGCGTGCGGTCGGTCGCGGTGCAGAAGCCGCTTGCGTGGGCGTCGAGTTCGCCGGTGAAGGTGGTCAGGGCGCTGCGGACCAGGCGGACCGTGCCGTCGGGGTGGTGGCAGGCGCCGCGGCCCTCCACCAGGCCGGCCCAGCGGCCCACGTCGGTGCGGGTGCTGCCCTGGGGCCCGGCGGTCGCCAGGGTGGCGAAGGCGGCGGCGATGCGGGGCAGGCCGTTGAGGCAGGGGCCGCACTGGCCGGCCGACTGCAGGGCCAGGTAGCGCAGCACTCGGGCGGTTTCCGCGAGGCCGCAGCGGTCCGCGGGGAGGGCGGCGAGGACTCCCGCACCCAAGTGCGCCGAGTCCAGGGTGAGTCGGGCCGCCTCGGCGGCCGGGATCCAGGTGCCGTGGTAGCCGCCGAGCAGGACGGCCGACATGCCGTCGAGGGGCAGCAGCCGGTGCAGCGGCATCCCGAACGGGGCCTCCAGGACCCGGGGTTCGCGTCCCGGCACATGCACCGTGCACAGGGCGCTGCCGGGCTGGGCAGGGGTGCCGGCGGAGCGGAACCAGTCGGCGCCGTAGCGGGCGATCAGGGCGAGGTGGGACAGGGTCTCGACGTTCTGGACCAGGGTCGGGGCCCGGTGGACGCCGCGTTCGCGTACCGGCGGGCTCTGGTACGTGGGCAGGGCGACGCCGGACGAGACGTACCGGACGAGGGCCGAGACTCGCCGGACAGGAACCGTTTGGGGAGCCGTACGACTCGGACGGGCAGGGGGTCGTGCCGCTCGGCGAGGGCCGACTCCAGGTAGGACGCGCCGTCCTCCACCGCCAGCTGGGCTTCCACCGCGCCGACCGCGGCGGCGGCCAACTGCAGTCCGTCCAGGGCGAGATGGGGTGACAGGCGCAGCAGCGTCCGGTCCTTGCGACTCGCGGGCTCGCCCTCGGCGCCGTTGGCCACGACGACCGGCGTACGGCCCGTGCGCCGGCCCGCCTCGGCCACCGACAGCAGCTTGCGGTAGACCGGGAACGCCGCTCCCCCGCGACCGGTGAGGCCCGATTCGGCGACCTCTCGCAGCAGGCCGGCGGGGTCGCCGTACGGGACGGGGCCGTAGCGCTTCTCGTGTGTGGTGAAGTCGGCCGGGGCGCCGCCGGGGGCGAGCAGCCGGGGGGACATGTGGACGTCGGTGAAGGTCATGGTCACGGTCGTGCTCCTTCGGCCGTGCGGAGCAGGGCGGCGGGCGTGCGGCGGGCGGCGCGGGCGGGGTGGGCGAGGCGGACACCGAAGGCGGCGATCACGGCGGCCACACAGGCGACGGTCAGCCCGGTCATCCAGTCGCTGCCGGTGTCCGTGCCGATGCCGACGCCGTGGACCAGGGCGACCGGCCAGGAGGCGTACGCCAGCCAGTGCACGGTTCGCCAGGCGCGGTGGCCGACGCGTTCCCGAAGGAGGCTGGTCACCAGCACCGCGAGCATCAGGTCGAGGGCGACCGTGCCCAGGCCCAGCCACAGGGGCTGGTAGTCGGAGACGAAGGGGACGAGGACGTCGAGGACGGTGATGTCGACGTAGTCGTCGATGACCGCGAACGCGATGTGCAGGGCCAGGAAGGCCGTGGCGGAGAGGGAGAGGGTGCGGTGGAGGGAGACGGTGCCGAAGCGGGGCAGGCCGGGGATCCTGCCGCGCAGGCGCACCGCGATGCCGAGCAGGACGACGACCGTGAACAGGACCAGGCTGACGGCGCCGGTGGCGCGGTTGGCGTACCAGAGGGTTTCGGAGGTCATGCGGCCGGCTCCAGGTCGCGGACGGCAGCGGTCGGCCAGCCCGGTGTCGTGACCACGGTGCCGTCCTGCGCGACCAGCCGTGCCGGAAGGCCCAGCCGCGTCAGCCGGCGTTCCGCGCCCACGCCCTTCACCAGGGCCGCCGTACTCGCCGCGTTGGCGTCGGCGCAGGTGGCCGCGGCGACCGAGACGGTGCGCCAGGGCGAGCGGACGGGCAGGCCGGTGCGCGGGTCGACGATGTGGTGGAGGGCGTGGCCACCGCGGCGCCAGTTGCGGGCCGCCGTGCCCGAAGTGGCGAGGCCTCCGCTGTGCAGGCCCACCGTGGCGTACGGGCCTTGCGTGGGCGTCTCGTCGACCGGGCCCGTGACGTCCTGGACGCGGATCTGCCAGCCGCCCGCCGGAGGTTCGCCCGCGACGGCCGTGTCGCCGCCGAGGCTCACGAGCACTCCGCAGCCGGCCGCTCGGGCGAGCATCGCGGCAGCCCTGTCGGCCGCCCAGGCCTTGGCCGTGGCACCCAGGTCCAGGCGGACCCCGGCCGGGACGGTGACCGTGCCCGTCTCCCGGTCCAGCCGCACCTGACGCCAGCCGGGAGCGCGCCGCACCGTCAGCCGTACCGGGCGGTCGTCCTCGTTGACCAGGGTGAAGTCCCGGTCGTAGCCGATCGCTTGCATCGCCGAGCCGACCGTCGGGTCGACGTCGCCGTCCGTCGTCCCGGCCGCGCGCAGGGCAACCGCGAGGGCCTCGGCGAGCAGGGGGCTGACCCTGACCGGGCGGCCCGCCGCGTCGTCGAGGGCGGCGAGTTCCGAGTCCGTACGGAAGCGGCTGCACGCGGCGTCGACCTCGGCCAGGTGGCGGGCCAGGAGCAGGTTGCAGGAGTCCAGCAGTGCCGGGTCGGTGACGACGAGCCGGACGCTCGTGCCGAGGGCACGCCAGTCGGCGGCGGCGGTCGCGCGCAGGGCCGTGCTCATCACGACGCCCCCGAGGTGGAGTCGGCGGAGCCGCTGCCGGAGGTCAGACCGGAGGAGGACGAGCTCGACGAGGACGAGCTCGACGAGGACGAGTCCGACGAGGAGGAGTCCGATGAAGACGAGTCCGACGAGGAACTGCTCGATGAGGACGAGGAGTTGTCGGAAGCCGAGGAGTCGTCGGACGACGATGTCGAGGACGTCGACGTCGATTCCGTGCCGCCGCTCGACGTGTTGCTGGAACTGCTGGAGCTGCTCGCCCCCGTGCTGCCGCTCGCCGTCGTGTCGGCGTCCGTCTGCATGGTGCCGATCAGGGCGAAGACCCCCGCGGTGGCCGCGAGTGTGATCGCCACCGCGGTCGCCGCCGTGCGCCGTGCTCCTCTGCGGACCGCTGCCGCGGCGCCTCTTTCCCTGGTACGCAAGACCGTTCCCCTCCGTAGTGACGCTCTGTCACGTCCTACGGTCGGGGAACGGCCTGAGGGAAAGCTGTGAGGCGCCTTTGGACCCCCGGAGAAGATTCTGAGGGGTTCCTTTAACCACGCGGTAAGGCGCCTCCGGGGCCGGCTACGCCGTCAGGCGGGCGATCGCCTCGTCCACCGTCAGCTCCTCGCGCTCACCGGTCCTGCGGTCCTTGAGCTCGACGACACCCTCGGCCGCGCGCCGCCCGGCCACCAGGATCTGCGGTACGCCGATCAGCTCCGAGTCGGTGAACTTCACGCCCGGCGAGACGCCCGCCCGGTCGTCGCACAGGACGCGCAGGCCGGCCGCGGAGAGCTTCTCGGAGACGTCGAGGGCGAGTTCGGTCTGCAGGGCCTTGCCCGCGGCGACCACGTGCACGTCGGCCGGGGCGACCTCGGCGGGCCAGCACAGGCCCTTGTCGTCGGCGGTCTGCTCGGCGAGGGCCGCGACCGCGCGGGAGACGCCGACGCCGTAGGAGCCCATGGTGACGCGGACCGGCTTGCCGTTCTGGCCGAGGACGTCGAGCTTGAGGGCGTCGGCGTACTTGCGGCCCAGCTGGAAGATGTGGCCGATCTCGATGGCGCGGTCGAGTTTGAGGCCGGTGCCGCACTTCGGGCAGGGGTCGCCCTCCTGCACGACCACGACGTCGACGTACTCACCGACCTCGAAGTCACGGCCGGCGACGACGTTCTTGGCGTGCGTGGCGTCCTTGTTGGCGCCGGTGATCCAGGAGGTGCCGGGGGCCACGCGCGGGTCGGCGATGTACTTGACCTTCTCGCCCAGGCCCTGCGGGCCGACGTACCCGCGGACCAGGTCCGGGCGGCCCGCGAAGTCCGCCTCGGTGACCATCTCGACGACGGCCGGCGCGAAGTGCGCCTCGACCTTGTCCATGTCGACCTCGCGGTCGCCGGGGACACCGACGGCGACGATCTCGCCGTCGACCTTGACGAGAAGGTTCTTGAGCGTGGCGGAGGCCGGGACGCCGAGGTGGGCGGCGAGGGTCTCGATGGTCGGGGTGTCCGGGGTGGGGATCTCCTCGAGCGCGGCCACGCCGTCGGCGTCCACCGGCTTCAGCTCGTACGCGACCGCCTCCGTGTTGGCCGCGAAGTCGCAGTTCGGGCAGTCCGCGAAGGTGTCCTCACCGGCCTCGGCCGGGGCGAGGAACTCCTCCGACTTGGAGCCGCCCATCGCGCCGGCGGTGGCGGCGCAGATGCGGTAGTCGAGGCCGAGGCGCGCGAAGATCTTCTGGTAGGCCTCGCGGTGCAGGGCGTAGGACTGGGCGAGGCCC
Organism: Streptomyces sp. NPDC093591; assembly: GCF_044764885.1. Lineage (NCBI taxonomy): Bacteria > Bacillati > Actinomycetota > Actinomycetes > Kitasatosporales > Streptomycetaceae > Streptomyces > Streptomyces sp. NPDC093591. The sequence continues at coordinate 183,670 of NZ_JBIWIY010000019.1, read as the reverse complement.
TCGTCCTCCGTGTCGAAGGAGTAGGAGTCCTTCATGAGGAACTCACGGCCGCGCAGGATGCCGGCCCGGGGGCGGGCCTCGTCACGGTACTTGTGCTGGATCTGGTAGAGGATGACCGGCAGGTCCTTGTAGGAGGACGCCTGGTCCTTCACCAGCAGGGTGAAGATCTCCTCGTGGGTCGGGCCGAGCAGGTAGTCGCCGCCCTTGCGGTCCTTGAGCCGGAACAGCTCCTGGCCGTACTCGTCCCAGCGGCCCGTCGCGTCGTACGGCTCACGCGGCAGCAGCGCGGGGAGCAGCACCTCCTGGGCGCCGATCGCGTCCATCTCCTCGCGGACGATGCGCTCCACGTTGGCGAGGACCCGCTTGCCGAGGGGCAGCCACGACCAGATACCGGCCGCCGTGCGGCGGACGTAGCCGGCGCGGACGAGCAGCTTGTGGCTGAGGACCTCGGCGTCCGCCGGGTCGTCGCGCAGCGTCTTCGCCATCAACTGGGACATGCGCTGGACCGGTGCGTTCGCCATGGTTCTCGTACTCCTGCTGGTTTGGGTTATGGCAGGAGGTTAGCCGGGGGGTACGGGGCGGTGGAAATCGGTTAACGGTGGCGCAGCGGCAGAGGGGCGCCCATCACGGCGTACGGCTTGGGGGCGCTGGGGAAGAGGACCTGGCGGGCGAGGTCCTGGTAGCCGAGGGAGCGGTAGAGGCCGCGGGCGGGGCTTTCGACGTCGATCGCCGAGAGGATCGAGCGGGGTTCGGTGGCACCGTCCGTGATCGTGGTGATCAGGGAGCGGCCGACGCCTCGGTTCTGGAAGCGCGGGTGGACGTGGAGTTCGGTGATGACGAAGGAGTTGTCGAGCCAGTCGTCGTAACCCTGGGCTCGCAGGTACGGCTCCACGACGGTGGACCACCAGTGGGTGCGGTCGTTGGGCATGCCGTAGACGAACCCGACGAGGTGGCCTCCGGCGGTGGCGCCGAGGGCCCTTGCTCCCGGGTACGTCATGTGGCGCAGGACGATCTGGCGCCGTACCGCCACCTCGTCGGGGCCGAGGCCGAAAGCGACGGCTTGGACTGCCAGGGCCTCGTCGACTCGGGCTGAGAGGTCCAGGGGGCCGATCACGATGTCGTCGGGTTGGCGGCGGTGTGCGTGACCGGGAAGGCGCATGTGGGGAGCGTACCGGTGCGCTTCGCCGGATTGCGCCGGGGACTTCAGGTTGTCGTTCGGGTGCGGGTTGTGGGGGTTGGTCGCGCCCACGCGGCGGAGCCGCATATCGATACAGCCCCGCGCCCCTGAGGGTGTTTCAGAACAGGACGCTCATGAAGGCGCCGACCTCTTGGAAGCCCACCCTCTGATACGTCCGCCTCGCCGCCGTGTTGAAGTCGTTGACGTAGAGGCTCACCACTGGGGCCACATCCGCCAGGGCGTAGCGCAGGACCGCTGCCATGCCGGGGGCCGCCAGGCCCTGGCCGCGGTACTCGGGGGCCACCCAGACGCCCTGGATCTGGCAGGCGCGGTCCGTCGCGGCGCCGATCTCCGCCTTGAAGACGACCTTGCCGTTCTGGTCGAGGCGGGCGAAGGAGCGGCCGGAGCCGACGAGTTCGGCGACGCGGGCCTGGTAGAGGAGGCCGCCGTCCCCTGCCAGCGGCGATACGCCGACCTCCTCGGTGAACATCGCCACGCAGGCGGGCATGATCGTGTCCATCTCGTCCTTGCGGATGCGGCGGACGTACGGATCCGGGGTGATGTCGGTCGGCATGCGGTCGGTGACCATGAGGGGCTGGTGGCCGCGGACCTCACGGGCCGGGCCCCAGCTGGGCTCCAGCAGGCGCCACAGCTGGGCGGTGGATTCCGCGGGGCCGACGATGGAGGAGCAGCGGCGGCCCGCGCGCCGGGCCCGGTCGGCGAAGGCCCGTACCGCTCGCGGAGTGGCGCAGATCGGGACGAGGTTGGCGCCCGCGTAGCACAGGGACGTCAGCATGCCGCCGTCGTACCAGCCCCACATCTCGCCGCCGAGGCGCCAGGGGTCGAGGCCGGCGATCTGGACACGGGACGTCACGAAGGCGTTCGCGACCGGCTCGCGGTCGAGGACGGCGAGCGCGGCGTCCAGGTCGCTCGGTTCGAGCACCCGTGAGGTGGTCTGGGTCAACACGTACGGGGCCTCACGCTGGGGTTCTGCTGGTCCCCGCACTGTACCTGCGGAAGCTTTGCCGTGCCGCCCCGTGGAGGTTGCCGCCCGTTTGCAAGTGACGGTCGGCCGACGCACCGCCCCTGGGGGCTGCCGCCCCCAGACCCCCGCTTCGGCCCTGAACGGGCCTCGTCCTCAAACGCCGGACGGGCTGGATTGCCTGGACCGGCGCCTAGGAGCAGAGGCGCCGAGCCGACGTCCTGAACCGTCAGCCCGCCACCGAAATCGACGGCTCCCCGCTCGCCACGCCGTCCGCCTCCATCTGTTCGGCCAGCTTCATGGCCTCCTCGATGAGGGTCTCGACGATCTTGGACTCGGGGACGGTCTTGATGACCTCGCCCTTGACGAAGATCTGGCCCTTGCCGTTGCCGGAGGCGACGCCGAGGTCGGCCTCGCGGGCCTCGCCGGGGCCGTTCACCACACAGCCCATGACGGCGACGCGCAGCGGGACCTCCATGCCGGTCAGGCCCGCCGTGACCTCCTCGGCCAGCTTGTAGACGTCGACCTGGGCGCGGCCGCAGGACGGGCAGGAGACGATCTCCAGGCCGCGCTGCTTGAGGTTCAGCGACTCCAGGATCTGGATGCCGACCTTCACTTCCTCGGCGGGGGGAGCCGACAGGGACACGCGGATCGTGTCGCCGATGCCCTGGGAGAGGAGGGCGCCGAAGGCCACCGCGCTCTTGATCGTGCCCTGGAAGGCCGGGCCCGCCTCCGTCACCCCGAGGTGGAGGGGGTAGTCGCACTGGGCGGCGAGCTGCTTGTACGCCTCGATCATGATGACCGGGTCATTGTGCTTGACCGAGATCTTGATGTCCCGGAAGTCGTGCTCCTCGAAGAGGGACGCCTCCCAGAGGGCCGATTCGACCAGGGCCTCGGGCGTCGCCTTGCCGTACTTCTGCAGCAGGCGCCGGTCCAGGGAGCCGGCGTTGACGCCGATGCGGATCGGGGTGCCGTGGTCCTTGGCAGCCCGCGCGATCTCCTTGACCTTGTCGTCGAACTGCTTGATGTTGCCGGGGTTCACGCGGACCGCGGCGCAACCCGCCTCGATCGCCGCGAAGACGTACTTCGGCTGGAAGTGGATGTCCGCGATGACGGGGATCTGCGACTTGCGGGCGATGGTCGCCAGGGCGTCGGCGTCGTCCTGCGTCGGGCAGGCCACGCGCACGATCTGGCAGCCGGAGGCCGTGAGCTCGGCGATCTGCTGGAGGGTGGCTCCGATGTCCGACGTACGGGTCGTGGTCATCGACTGCACGGACACCGGGGCGTCTCCGCCCACCGCCACGGAGCCGACCTGGATCTGCCGGCTCTTCCGGCGCTCGGCAACCCTGGTCGGAACGGACGGCATGCCGAGAGAAATCGCAGTCATCTGCTGTGCAACCCCAAGTCGTGGATCAAGGTCCGGTCCCGTCAGCAGCGGGCTCCAGGCTTCGAGATTACGGCACGGGGGCCAACCCCAGCACATCACCATCCGTAAACCCACTCATTCGAAGGCGGCCCGGGACATACGGTCCCGGGCCGCCCTGAACTCCGTATGGCTAGGAGATTCTGACCGGGTTAACCACATCCGCGACCAGTACGAGGAGTGTGAAGCAGATGAAGATTCCGGCCACCACGTACGCCACCGGCATCAGCTTCGCCACGTCGAACGGACCCGGGTCCGGGCGGCGCAGCACCTTCGCCGTGTTGCGGCGCAGCGACTCCCACAGAGCGCCCGCGATATGGCCGCCGTCGAGCGGCAGCAGCGGGAGCATGTTGAACAGGAACAGGGAGAGGTTGAAGCCGGCCAGCAGGAAGACGAACGTGGCCAGCTGCTGTGAGGCCGGGATGTCGAGGGTGGCGATCTCGCCGCTGACCCTTGCCGCGCCGACGATGCCCATCGGGGAGTCCGGCTCGCGCGGGCCGTCGCCGAAGGCCGCGTCCCACAGTGCGGGGATCTTGGAGGGCAGGGCGACGAGGGAGTCGACGGCGTCGCCGACCCGGTCGGTCATCCAGGTCACCGAGTCGCCGAAGTCCTGTTTGACGACGCCGGTGGCGGCGCTGAAGCCGAGGAAGCCGGCCTGGACGTACTTGCCCTCGACGTAGGCCCCGCCGGAGTCCTTCTGCACGACCCAGTTGGTGGCGATCTTCGCGTGCAGGGTCACTTCCTCACCCTTGCGGTCGACGACGATCGGCACCTCCTTGCCGGCGCTCTCACGGATGAGGTCGGAGAGGGTGTTCCAGTCCTCGGTGCGCACCCCGCCGAAGGAGACGATCTTGTCGCCGGCCTTCATGCCCGCGGCCGCGGCCGGGGACTTGGCGTCGGACGCCTTGCAGTCCTCGCGCTTCTCCTTCTGGTCGATGACGCACTGGGAGACCGAGCTGACGGTGGTGGTCTGCTGCTGGATGCCGAAGCCCATCAGCACGGTGAGGAACAGGGCCACCGCGAGGACGAGGTTCATGAACGGGCCCGCGAACATCACGATGACGCGCTTCCACGGCTTGCGCGTGTAGAACAGGCGGCTCTCGTCGCCGGGGCGCAGCTCCTCGTAGGACTGGGCGCGGGCGTCCTCGATCATGCCGCGCCAGGGCGAGGTGGAGCGGGCTTCGAGGCGGCCGTCGGGGCCGGGCGGGAACATGCCGATCATGCGGATGTAGCCGCCGAACGGGATCGCCTTGATGCCGTACTCGGTCTCGCCCTTGTTCCGCGACCAGAGGGTCGGGCCGAAGCCGACCATGTACTGCGGCACACGGATGCCGAACAGCTTGGCCGTGGACAGGTGGCCCAGCTCGTGCCAGGCGATCGAGAAGAGCAGCCCGACCGCGAACAGCACTATGCCGAGGATGAACATCAGGGTCGTCATGCACGGGCCTCCGCCGTGTGTACCGCCAGTTCCTGTGCCCGCCTGCGGGCCCAGGTCTCCGCTTCGAGGACGTCCGCGACGGTGAGTGAAGTTCCCGCCCGCGGGGTGCCGTGTTCCTCCACCACCCGCGTCACGGTCTCCATGATCCCGTTGAACGGCAGTGCGCCGGCCCGGAAGGCCTCCACGCACTCCTCGTTGGCCGCATTGAACACCGCGGGTGCCGTGCCCGCGAGCTCGCCCACGTGGCGCGCCAGGTCGACCGACGGGAACGCGTCGTTGTCGAGCGGGAAGAACTCCCAGGTCGACGCCTTGCTCCAGTCGAACGTGGGCGCCGCGTCCGGGACGCGCTCCGGCCAGCCGAGGCCGATGGCGATCGGCCCGCGCATGTCGGGGGGCGTCGCCTGGGCGATCGTGGATCCGTCCGTGAACTCAACCATCGAGTGAACATACGACTGGGGATGCACGACCACCTCAATGCGGTCGAAGGAAATGTCGTAGAGCAGGTGCGCCTCGATGACCTCCAGACCCTTGTTGACGAGGGTCGCGGAGTTGATCGTGATGACCGGGCCCATGGCCCAGGTGGGGTGGGCGAGGGCGTCCTCGACCGTCACGTTCGCGAGCTCCGCCTTCGTGCGGCCGCGGAAGGGGCCGCCGGAGGCGGTGACGACGAGTTTGCGTACGTCCGCGCGCGTGCCGGACGCCAGCGCCTGGAACAGGGCCGCGTGCTCGGAGTCGACCGGGATGATCTGCCCGGGCTTGGCGAGCGCCTTGACCAGGGGGCCGCCGACGATGAGGGACTCCTTGTTGGCGAGCGCGAGGGTGCGGCCCGCCTCCAGGGCGGCGAGGGTGGGCGCGAGGCCGATGGAGCCGGTGATGCCGTTCAGGACGGTGTGGCAGTCGGAGGCGGCGACCTGGGTGGCCGCGTCCGGTCCGGCGAGGATCTCGGGGAGCGGCTCCCCCGTGCCGTACTGGGCCGTCAGAGCTTCCCGCAGTGCCGGTACGACGTCCTCGCGGGCGACCGCGACGGTCCGCGCCTTCAGCCGGTACGCCTGCTCGGCGAGGAGGGCGACCCGGCCGCCGTTGGCGGACAGGGCGGTGACCCGGAACCGGTCGGGGTTGCGCAGCACGAGGTCGATGGCCTGGGTGCCGATCGAACCGGTGGAGCCGAGGATCACCACGTCCTTGGGGCCGTCGCCCGCTACAGGGTCGTAGACCAGGTGGGGGTCGGCGAGGGGGGCTGGACTGTCGCTCATTCCCCCATTGTGTCCGGAACGGCTGTCGGGGAGGACAGTGCGTCCCCTTCGGTGGGTTACAGGATGGTGAGAGGTCACTGCGGGCAGTGACCCCTCAGCGACCTCTCATCGGCCTCGCGCCGCGTCCGTCACCTGATCGGGCGGTGCACGTTCTCCCGCCGGCTCGGGCCCGGTGTCGCGTCGGCGATCCACGGGGCGCCGTCGTCCGACGGGTCGACGATGCCCTGCTCCAGCCACTCGTACGTGCCCGACATCACGCCCTTGACGACCTTGCGGTCGAGGTCGTCGGTGTTGGACCACAGGCGGCCGAAGAGCTCCTCGATGCGCAGGCGGGACTGGTGGCAGAAGGCGTCGGCGAGCTGGTAGGCCTCGCGACCGTGCTCGCCCTGGCCGCGCAGGTGCTCGGCGCGGACACAGGCCGCGCTCATGGCGAACAGCTCGGCGCCGATGTCGACGACACGGCCGAGGAAGCCCTGCTTGGTCTCCATGCGGCCCTGCCAGCGGGACATGCCGTAGAAGGTGGAGCGGGCGAGCTTGCGGGACGTTCGTTCGACGTAGCGCAGGTGTGCGGACAGGTCGACGCCGTGTTTGAACTCGCCGAAGGAGTACGGAAGTTGACCCTGCCCCGCGACCAGCTTCGGCAGCCACTTGGCGTAGAAGACGCCGGCGTTCGCGCCCGCCTTCGCCTTGTCCTGGAGGGACTTCTCGGGGTCGATGAGGTCGCCGGCGACCGACAGGTGGGCGTCGACGGCCTCGCGGGCGATCAGCAGGTGCATGATCTCCGTCGAGCCCTCGAAGATGCGGTTGATGCGCAGGTCGCGCAGGACCTGCTCGGCGGGGACGGCACGCTCGCCACGGGCCCGCAGCGACTCGGCGGTCTCGAAGCCCCGGCCGCCGCGGATCTGGACGAGTTCGTCGGCGATCAGCCAGGCCATCTCGGAGGCGTAGAGCTTGGCGAGGGCGCCCTCGATGCGGATGTCGTTGCGGTCCTCGTCGGCCATCTGCGAGGCCAGGTCGGTGACGGCCTCCAGGGCGAAGGTGGTGGCCGCGATGAAGGAGATCTTCGCGCCGACCGCCTCGTGGTGGGCGAGCGGCTTGCCCCACTGCTCGCGCGCCGCCGACCACTCGCGGGCGATCTTCAGGCACCACTTGCCGGCCGCGACGCAGGACGCGGGGAGCGAGAGCCGCCCGGTGTTGAGGGTGGTCAGGGCGATCTTCAGGCCTGCGCCCTCCGGGCCGATCCGGTTCGCCGCCGGGACGCGGACCTGGTGGAAGCGGGTGACGCCGTTCTCGATGCCGCGCAGGCCCATGAAGGCGTTGCGGTTCTCGACCGTGATGCCGGGCGAGTTGGTCTCCACGACGAAGGCCGTGATGCCGCCCTTGTGGCCCTCGGACTTCGGCACGCGGGCCATCACGACGAGGAGGTCGGCGACCACGCCGTTGGTGGTCCACAGCTTGACCCCGTCGAGGACGTAGTCGTCCCCGTCCGGTACGGCGGAGGTGGCGAGGCGAGCCGGGTCGGAGCCCACGTCCGGCTCGGTCAGCAGGAAGGCGCTGATGTCGGTGCGGGCGCAGCGCGGCAGGAACCGCTCCTTCTGCTCCGGAGTGCCGAAGAGCTTGAGCGGCTGCGGTACGCCGATCGACTGATGGGCGGAGAGCAGGACGCCGATCGCCGGGGACGCCGAGCCGGCCAGGGCGAGGGCCTTGTTGTAGTAGACCTGGCCGAGGCCGAGCCCGCCGTACTTGGTGTCGATCTTCATGCCGAACGCGCCGAGCTCCTTGAGCCCGTCGATCACGTCGTCGGGGATGCGGGCCTCGCGCTCGATGAGGGCGCCGTCGACCTTCGTCTCGACGAAGTCGCGCAGCTTGGCGAGGAACTCCTCGCCGCGCTGGGCGGCCTCGCCGGTGGGCATCGGGTGGGGGTGGATGAGGTCGAGGCGGAAGCGGCCGAGGAACAGTTCCTTGGCGAAGCTGGGCTTGCGCCATTCCTGTTGCCGGGCGGCCTCCGCCACCTGGCGGGCCTCACGCTCACTGACAGTAGGCTTCGTGGGTGCTGCGGACATGAGGCTCACCTCGCCGCGAATCGGGATCTTGGGCCGTTTGGTTACCGACGGGTGCTACCCGATCGTATGTACCCGATTCCGGGCGCCCCCACCACCCCGCGCGCAGCCGTTCAGCCGATGTTGACGGAGTACGCCTTGGTGTCCAGTCGGCCGGTGCCCCCTTGCGGGACTCGGCGCCGGGCCCGCTGCCGGAGACGTACCTGTCGCCGCTGAGCAGGTTCGCGACTTTTGGGCCGGACGAGTGCCTGGTTGAACCCTCCCCCAACTGAAAGCAGGGGGATTCCTGGCTCAGGCCGCCTCCTGAAGCAGCGCTCCCGGAGGTCTTACGCCCTCGACACCAGCCGGGTTGAGACCAGCCCGGACGAGCATCACGCGGGCGGAGTTCTTGTCCCTGGAGGACACGGCTCCGCACGCGGTGCAGGTGTACGTGCGCTCGGACAGCGGCAATGCGTGCTTGGTTCTCGCTCCGCAGGCTGCGCAGTCCATGGTCGTGTGCGCGGGGTGCACGAGGCGGATGTCCCGGCCGTGCTTGCGGCCCATCTCGATCAGCGCCTTCTTAGTGGCACCGATCGCGGCGTCCGCCGCTTTGCGGGCCATCGAGGACTTGGCGAGGAACTTCGACTTGAAGTCCTCGACGGCGATGGCGTCGTGGTCGGTCACGGCCTTCTTCGCCCACTTGCGGCCGGCGTCCTGCCGCTGCCGGGCGATCTTCGCGTAGGTCTTCGCCCGCCACTCCTTCGCCTCGCGGTAGCCCTTGGAGGCGGCCTGCCCCTTCTTCGGTCTACGGCGGGCCATCATCCGGTCGTACCGAGTCAGCTTGGCCTGAGCCTTCTTCCCATGCTGAGCATGAGGAAGGTCGTGCGCGTCGGACGTGGTGGTCGCGGTCTCCTTCACGCCCCAGTCCACGCCGAGCACCCGGCCGGTGGTGGGGAGCGGCTCGGCTTCAAGGGGAACGACGAATGACGCGTACCAGTGCCCGACGCTGTCGCGGTACACGCGAACCGAGGAGGGCTGGGCGGGCAGATCTCGCGACCAGACCACCGTCAGCACGATGTTCCCGGCCAGGTGCAGACGTCCGTCCTTCAGCCGGAACCCACGCCTGGTGTAGTTCAGCGTGGGCAGCGCCTCACGCTTCTTCTTGTGCGTCGGCATCCCGGCCCGCTGCCGCTGCGGCAGACCTTGCCTGATGTCCTTCAGCGCTTTCGCGCGGGACTTGCCGAAGTCCCGGATGATTTGCTGCTGCGGTACCGACGAACCCTCGGCCAGCCACGGCGTCATCGCGCGGGCCTCGGTCAGCATCCTGTCCAGCCGAGCCGGGCCGCACTTCTCCTTCTCGGTGTGGGCCTTCTTCGACCGGGTTACGCACTCGTTCCAGATCCACCGACACCGGTCCCACTCCGCCAACAGCGCGGTACGGGCCGTCGACCGCACACGAAGCCGGTACGTGTATCGGGCAGACCCACCCTCCCCGTCCTCCTTCGCCACCGACACGGGATCATCCCCCCTCTCTCACGTCCCGCCCGCAAACCCGACTTCTACAACGAGACCGTACGTGCGACATGCGCACACCCGTACCCTCGTCACGGGGCAGCCACCTCAACTAGCGAACATAGGAACGCGCGTTCGCCTTGAAGTCCCCCAGGCGCCCCCATCGGCATCACAGTCCCTGTCGAAGCGCTTCGACAACCTATGGACACCCACTCCCGGTGGAGCTACTGTCGAACCACCCTCACACCCGCCCCTATTCGCACCGCGCACTGTCGAAGCGCTTCACAAAGCTTGGAGAGCTGGATGGTCACCCTCGCCGAGGTCGCCCAGCACGCCGGAGTCTCGGCGAGCACGGTGAGCTATGTCCTCAGCGGCAAGCGGTCCATCTCCGGAGCCACCCGGCAGCGGGTCGAGCAGAGCATCCGCGAGCTGGGCTACCACCCGAACGCGGGCGCCCGTGCCCTGGCCAGCAGCAAGTCGAACATCATCGCGCTGATGATCCCGCTGCGCACCGACATGTACGTACCGGTGATGATGGAGATCGCCATCGCGGTGGCCACCACGGCCCGGACGCACGGATACGACGTGCTGCTGCTGACCGGCGAGGAGGGCCCCGACGCCGTGCGCCGGGTCACCGGCAGCGGGCTGGCCGACGCGATGATCCTGATGGACGTCCAGCTGGACGACGAGCGGCTGCCGCTGCTGCGCGGCACCGACCAGCCGTCCGTGCTGATCGGGCTGCCCGCCGACACCACCGGGCTGACCTGCGTCGATCTCGACTTCAAGGCGACCGGCGCGCTGTGCGTGGAGCATCTGGCGATGCTGGGGCACCGGGACATCGCTGTCATAGGCGAGGCCCCGGCCGTCTACGAGCGGCACACCGGGTTCGCCGAGCGCACGCTGGACGGACTGCGGCTGCGTTCCCAGGAGCTGGGGATGCGGCTGCTGCACCGGCCGTGCGAGGGCGGGTACGACGCGATGGCCGTCACCCTCGCCCGGATCCTCGACGAGCGGCCGAGCACCACGGGGTTCGTCGTGCAGAACGAGTCGGCGGTCGAGCCGCTGCTCGCCCTGCTGCGCCAGCAGGGCCGTGCCGTGCCGGAGGACGTGTCGGTGGTCGGCATCTGCCCCGACCAGGTCGCCACCCAGGCCTCGGTGCGGCTGACGTCCGTCTCCATTCCCGCGCAGGAGATGGGCCGGCATGCCGTGCAGCAGCTGGTCGCCAAGCTGGAGGGACGCGGGAGCGACGAAGTCGTGCTGATCGCCCCGGAGTTGACGCAGCGGGCGAGCACGGGCCCGGCGCCGTCCGCCACCCACTGACTGTTTCCCTGCCCGTTCCCCCACCTCTTTCCGCACCGTGCCCTTTCGGGCACCCCCATGTCTGCCCCCGCCGCCCTCTCCAGGAGCGCCCCTCGTGAATCAGCCTGCCGACAACCAGCCCCAGCCAGGCACGGTCAGCCTCGCGCAGTCGTCCCCGACCGTCGGCACGTTCCGTGAGCGGGACGGCGCGCTGGAGTGGAGCGGCCGCCAGGAGACGCTGCGCGTCGAGCCGTGGGGTCCGGACGCGGTCCGGGTGCGTGCCCGGCTCGGCGGCCCCGTCCTCGACGGACTGCCCGGCGCGCTGCTGGAGTCCGCCCCGGCCACCGAGTCGACCGTCAAGATCGAGGACGGGCTGGGGGTGCTGACCGTCGGCGCGCTGACCGTCCAGGTCGACGCCGAGGGCCTGATCCGCTTCCTGCGCACCGAGGACGGCACGGAGGTGCTGGCGGAGCAGCGCGCCCACTTCTGGTGGCCGGGCCCGCGCCTCTACACCGCCGTCGGCAACGGCTACCACCGCCTGGAGCAGCGCTTCGCCGCGTACGACGACGAGAAGCTGTACGGCCTCGGCCAGCACCAGCACGGGCGGTTCGACCAGAAGGGGCTGGTCCTCGACCTGGTCCAGCGCAACGCCGAGGTCGGCATCCCGGTCCTGGCCTCCAGCCGTGGCTACACCCTGTTGTGGAACAACCCGGCGATCGGCCGCGTGGAGCTCGCGCACAACGGCACCCGGTGGGTGGCCGACTCCGCCCGCCAGATCGACTACTGGATCACCGCGGGCACCCCGGCCGACGGCCAGCGCCGCTACAGCGCGGTGACGGGCCGTACGCCGATGCTGCCGGAGTGGGCGGCGGGCTTCTGGCAGTGCAAGCTGCGCTACCGCACGCAGGACGAACTCCTCTCCGTCGCGCGGGAGTACAAGCGCCGCGGCCTGCCCATCGACGTCATCGTCTGCGACTTCTTCCACTGGACCCACCTGGGTGAGTGGAAGTTCGACCCGAAGGAGTGGCCGGACCCGGCGGCGATGGTGCGCGAGCTGGACGAGCTCGGCATCAAGCTGGTGGTCAGCGTCTGGCCCTCGGTCTCCCCCCTCTCCGAGAACCACCCGGTCATGGAGCAGCGCGGCTACTTCATCGGCACCCAGTACGGTCCGATGGCGCACGCCGACTGGCCCGACAAGGAGGTGGCGTCGACGGTCCAGGTGGCCTTCTACGACGCCACCAACCCGGACGCCCGCGCGTTCGTGTGGTCCAAGGTCAAGCAGAACTACCTCGACCCGTACGGCATCACGGCCTTCTGGCTGGACGCCTGCGAGCCGGAGCTGAAGCCGGGCTTCCAGGAGAACCTGCGCTACTGGACGGGTCCGGGCCTGGAGGTCGGCAACATCTACCCGGCCGAGAACGCCCGCACCTTCTACGAGGGCCTGCGCGCGACCGGCGAGGACGAGGTCGTCACCCTCAACCGCTCGGCGTGGGCGGGCAGCCAGCGCTACGGCGCCGCCCTGTGGTCCGGCGACATCGGCACCGACTTCCCGACCCTGCGCCGCCAGATCGCCGCCGGCCTCAACACCGCGCTCTCCGGCATCCCTTGGTGGAACACCGACATCGGCGGCTTCCACGGCGGCGACCCGGACGACCCGGCGTACCGCGAGGTCATGGTCCGCTGGTTCCAGTTCGGCGCGCTGTCCCCGCTGATGCGCCTGCACGGCTTCCGCGACCCGGGCATGCCGCTCGGCCCGCGGATGACCGGCGGTCCGAACGAGGTGTGGTCGTACGGCGAGGAGGCCGGCGCGATCCTGGAGCGGTACCTGCGGCTGCGCGAGCGTCTGAAGCCGTACGTCCTGGACGTCATGCGCGAGGCCCACGAGGAGGGCCTGCCGGTGATGCGGCCGCTGTTCCTGGAGTTCCCCGAGGACCAGGCGGCCTGGTCGGTCGACGACTCGTACCTGTTCGGCCGCGATCTGCTGGTCGCCCCGGTGCTGACGGCGGGCGCGACGGCCCGCACGGCGTACCTTCCGGCGGGGGCGCGCTGGACGGACGCGTGGACCGGGGAGGCGTACGAGGGCGGTACGACCGTGACGGTCGACGCCCCGCTGGACCGCATCCCGCTGTTCCTGCGGGACGGGGCACGGCTGCCTGTAGCGGAGTAGCCGTGTCGAGGGGGGTGGCCGGGGGGTGGAGGTCTTCCGGTCACCCCTCGCATGTTCGGCCAACTTCCGCTCACCGCCGGCCAGTTCGACGAGATAGGGTCCCTTCGTGTCCTCGCGTCCGCTCGCCCTTGTCCTGGCCGATCTGCTGATGCGGCCCGCCTTCGGTTCCCGCCGTGCCCCCGACCGGGTCTTCGACCGGCTCCTGGACGAGGTCTCCGTGGCCGGGGAGGCGCGGGAGGACCGGCAGTTCGCCGACGACTTCCGTTCCCTGCTGGGCTGGTGGGCGACGGCCGAGAACCTCACGCCGGTCGGCTGGCAGGCCGCGCAGGCCCATGTGCGCCGGCATCTCGGCAACCGGGCCCGCATCCGGCGGCTGATCGCCGAGCATCCCGGGATCGAGCGGGAGCCGATCGAGAAGCCGGTGTTCGTGGTGGGTCTGCCGCGCACCGCGACCACGGTCACGCACGGCGTGCTGTCGATCTCGGACGAGCACCGCTGTCCCCTGCTGTGGGAACTGCTCGGGCCCGACCTGGAGTTGCCGCCCCGGCAGCGACGCAAGGCGATCACCGCCGGACGCCGTATGGTCCAGGGCACCAACCTCTTCGCCCCGCGCTTCCGCGACATCCACCCGATGGTCGCCGAGGGGCCCGAGGAGTGCACCTTCGCCCTCCCGCACGCCCTGATGCCGCTGTCCCAGGCCCGAATCCCGGAGTACCAGGCCTGGCACTGCCGACGGGACTTCGTCCCCGACTACGAGCATCTCAAGCGGGTCTTCCAGGTCCTGCAGTACGGCCGTCCCCGCCGCCGCTGGATGCTGAAGTCGCCCATGCACCTGGAGAACCTGGACGCGCTGCGCACGGTGTTCCCCGACGCCACGATCGTGTGGTGCCACCGCGATCCGGTCACCGTCATGGCGTCCTTCTGCAGTCTGATCGAGCACGGCATGGCCATCAGCGTCCGCCCGCTCGACCTGCACGGCATAGGCGCCAACTGGCTGGAGCTGCTGAGCCGCGCCATGACGCGCGGCCTCGCGGCCCGCGCCGCGATCCCCCCGGAGCAACTGGTGGACGTCCCGTACTCCTGGCTCGGCTCCGACCCGGCCACCGGCGCACCGAAGCTCTTCGCCGCCGTCGGCGCCTCCTGGACCGGGGCCGACGCCGCGCGCCTCCCCATGGCCGTGGCCCGCCCGAAGGGCACCCGACCACACCGCTACGACCTGGCCCGCTACGGCCTGACCCGCGCCGACGTGGAGTCCGCCTTCGCCGACTACAACGCGCTGCGGGCCGAGGTCGACCGCGCCTGAGGACAGACACGGACCGGCCCCGGCCCTGATGACACGTCAGCTGCTGCTGACGGTCAGGTTGTTGGTGTTGAAGTTGAGACCGCCGGACGACGAGGTGATCTCGTAGCCGAACTGGACGTCACCGATGGTCTCGCTGGTGGACATCCAGCCCTTGGAGGCGATCCAGTTGAGGATCGGCTTCATGTCCACGGTGCCGGAGTTGGAGTCGGAGGTCCGCAGGAACGAGTACACGTTGTTGGCGCCGTTGCTGCCCCTGAAGACGTTCCAGGTGTGGCCGCCGAGGCTGACGCTGCCCTGCGAGGTGCCGATCGGGCCGACGGCTCCGTTGTAGTTGACCCAGAGCATGATCTCGTGGTCGTAGTCGGTGTCCCAGATGTCGTACGAGGTGTTGTACGCGCCGGACGACGGGACGGTGACGTTGTAGCTGCTGGTGAGTGAGCCGAGGGAGGCGATCGTCTTGTTGATCACCTTCTTGGAGTTGGGGTAGGACTTGATGCCGCCGGTGTTGGGGTGGTTGGCCCAGACTCCCCAGTTGGTACCCGAGTTGGCCCATATGCACTGGCTGCCGGCGCCGGAGCCCCAGATGTTGTTGTAGAGCGTGTAGCCGTTCAGGCTCGTGTTGCCCCACTGGTCGCAGGAGTTCCAGACCGCGGCCGAGGCGGGGGCGGAGGCGAGACCGACGGTGGCGCCGAGGGCCATCGCCGGGGCCAGCACGGCCATGGTGATCTTGCGCAGTGCCTTCTTTGCCATGGTGTCCCTTTCCATGGGTGGGGGGAATTGCGGGGGGAGTTACCACGCCCCCGAGGTGAGGACGTGGTCTTCTCCGGCGACGAGGTCGAGCGGTTGCGCGTCGCCGGAGGAAGTCCGGAGTTCGACACGGAGGGACCGGGACGGCTTCAGTACGGCCGTGGCTCCCTCGGGCGTCCAGGTCAGGTCGAGCTCGGCGCCGAACCGCGTGCGTACGCCCCGGAGGCGGCCCTGCGGGAGTGCCGACGGCAGCGCGGGCAGCAGGACCAGGCGGTCCGGGGTCGACTGCACGAGCATCTCGATCAGTACGGCGGGCAGGGTGTGCGCGGCATCCGCGTTGTAGACGTCGCGCTTGGGGTAGTGCGCGCTCATCAGGGAGGCGTGGAAGAAGTCGCCGTCCAGCACCTGGTCGAGGGCGTGGGCGACCCGGTCGGCGTCCCTGAGGCGGGCCGCGATCAGGGCGTGGTGGAGGTGGCCGTGCGCCGAGTCGTTCTCGGCGCCGCGCAGTTCGAGGGCGCGGTGGGCGGCGGCCGCGAGGGCGGGGGTGTCGTACGGGGTGATCTCGTCGAGCGGCCAGACGCCGTAGAGGTGGCTGAGGTGGCGGTGGTCGTAGGTGTCCGCCAGGCCGGGCCAGGCCCATTCGGCGAGGGCGCCGTCCTCGTTGACCCGGTGCGGGGGCAGGCGGTCGGCCAGGGCGCGCCAGCGGTCGGCGTCCGGGGTGGCCGGGTGGTAGTCGGCCGCCGTGCGCAGGGCGTGCCGGGCCGCCGAGAGGTCCATGGCGGCGTTGATGGTGCCCCAGCTCGCGTTCGCCGGGCGGTTCTCGGGTGAGTAGGAGGGGACGACGATCAGGTTGCCCTCGTCGTCGGTGCGGGTGAGGAAGTCCTCGTAGAACCGGGCCGCTTCGGCGAGGACGGCGGCGGTGCGGGGGTCGCGGTCACCGCGTGTCTCGTCGTGGTCCACGAGGGGCTTGAGGAGCCAGTCGGCGCCGGCCGTCCACAGGTGGAGCGGGTATTCGCGGCTGAAGTGGTAGATGTGCCCGGACTCGCCGTCGGTGTGGGCGGGGGCCACGACGCCACGGGTGCCGAAGATCGTGCGGGCGTTGTCGCGCCAGTGGTCCAACTGGCCTTGGATGAGGGCGGCGTGGGCCTCGGTGACCTCCGGGAGCGCGGCCGCGGCGGCCGATGCGGTCTGGAGGTTGAGGTTGGCGTCGGTGGTGAACGCGCCCGACCACGCCGTGTTCCAGTCGCCGGTCCACAGGCCGGTGAGCCGGGGCGGCAGCATTCCGGCGGCGGAGAGGAGGTGGTAGCGGCCGGAGGCGAAGAGGCGCTCCAGGAGGGCGGGGCTGTGCGGCCGGCTCAGCAACTCGCCGCCGGGCAGGGCGCGTTCGGCGGGGTCGGCGTCCAGGTCGAGGGTCACGCGCCCGTAGGCGGTGCGGTGGACAGGGGTGTGCCGGTCCAGGAGGTGGGTGTAGGCGTCGGGCTCGGTGAGCAGGTCGCGCAGGGCGTCGACATGGGCCTGCGTGTCCAGCTCTCCGGTGTGCCGTACGACCCGGGTCAGGAGGAGGACGGAGTCGGCTCCGGTGACGCGTGCGCCCGGCGGGATGAGCGCGGTGCGGCCCCCGGCGGGCACGACCAGGGTCATTCCGGTGTAGCCGCGGTCGCTGTCGGGGTAGCGGACGCGGATGGTGAGGAGGGCCCCTTCGGCGGCGCGGACGATGCTCTGGCCGACGACCAGGGTGGTGGGGGCGCCCGGGAGTCGGTGGTCCAGGGTGACTACGAGGTCCTCCGCCTCGACGCGCTGGACGATGACGTCGTCCGCGCGGGAGACGAAGACCCGGCTGTTCCAGCCCGGGCACTCGGCGTGCGTGACGCCGGTGGCGAAGTCGACGGACCGGCGGTAGCCGGAGGTGTCGGCGTCGGGGCGACGCAGCCGGATCCGGAAGGCGGGATGGAAGGGCTGCACCCACTGCAGCTCCCGGCCGTCGGTGAACCGTTCGGCCGCCGTGACGTCTCCGGCGAGCAACCGGTCCTGCAGCTGCGGGAGTTCGGCGGCGAGGGCCGGTGGGCGGGCGTGTTCGCTGCCGTTGGGGCGGACCAGGGTGTGATGGTTGACGACGACCTGGTCGGCGTTCGGGTCTCCGAACACCATGACGCCGTGTCGGCCGTTCCCGCTCAGGAAGGCGTCCTCCCAGCGCGCGGCGGGCGCGGGCTCCCAGGTGCCGTGGACCGGTCCACTCATGAGGCGGCCTCCAGCACGGCCACCCCGTACCGCCCCAGCTCCACTCCGTCGCTGACGTCCGCGCCGGTCAGCAGGTCGCGGTGGTGGCCGGGCACCGGCACGGTGACGCCGCCCTGCCCGTGGTTGAGCAGGAACAGCAGCCCGCCCCGGCGGACCGCCTCCACGCCGGCCGGGAGTCCGGTGAGGGTCGGTCGTACGCCTGCGTCGGTGGCGATGTCGGCGAGCAGGGTGCGCAGGGCGTGCGGCTCGGGAAGCGTGGAGACGTACCAGGCGCGGCCCTTGCGCAGGACCGCGGGGAGGCCGTCCAGCTCGCCGCCCTTGTAGGGCGTCACGGCGTCCACGTCGTCCGCCGCCTCGATCTCCTCGGACCACAGGGTGCCCTGGAAGCCCTCGACGTCGGCCTTCTCGCCCGCGTCGAGCGGCCACCACTCGTGCAGGACGCGGATGCCGAAGAGGTCGCGGAGCCGGGCGTCCATGCCACCCGCGCGCACCCGGTCGTCCTCGTCGGCGACGCCGGTCTGGAAGCCGGCGACGAGGGTGCCGCCGCCCTCGGCGTAGGCGACGAGGCGGTCGATGGCCGCGTCCGTCATCAGGTACAACTGCGGGACGACGACCAGCTTGTACGCGGACAGGTCGTGCTCGGGGTGGGCGAAGTCCGCGACGGTGTGCGCCTCCCACAGGGCGCGATGCCAGGCGCGGACGACCTGCGGGTAGTCGACCTCGGAGGACAGCCGCCCGTCCTGCTGGCTCGCCCACCAGGCGTTCCAGTCGACGAGTACGGCGACCTCCGCGGCCTCGACGCGGCTGTCGGCCACCTTCTCGCTCAGCAGGGCGAGTTCGGCGCCGGTCCGCTTGACCTCCTGGAAGGTACGGCCCTGCTCCCCCGCGTGGCTGACCATCCCGGAGTGGAACTTCTCCGAGCCCTGCCGGGACTGCCGCCACTGGAAGTAGCAGACGGCGTCGGCGCCGCGGGCCACGGCCTGGAGGGACCACAGGCGGTTGAGCCCGGCGGGCTTGGGGTGGTTCACCCCGCGCCAGTTGACCGGTCCGGCGGCCTGCTCCATGACCATCCAGGGACCGCCCCGGGCCTGCGAGCGCGTCATGTCGTGGACCAGCGCCCCGTACTGCCCGCCGAACGGATCACGCGGATCCGGATAGATGTCGACGGAGACGACGTCCTCCTGCTCGGCCCAGACCCACGCGTCCTGCCCCTGCCAGAACGGCATGAAGTTGGTCGTCACCGGGATGTGCGGGGTGTGCCGGGCGACGATGTCGCGCTCGGCGAGGTAGCACTCCAGCAACGCGTCGGAGGTGAATCGCTTGAAGTCGAGAACCTGGCCGGGGTTCTTCATGTAGTGCGCCCGGCGCGGCGGCAGGACCTCGTTCCAGTCGCCGTAGCCCTGACTCCAGAAGGCGGTCCCCCAGGCCTCGTTGAGGGCGTCGAGGCTGCCGTACTTCTCCCGCAGCCAGCGGCGGAAGGCGGCCTCGGCCTCGTCGCCCCAGTCGTAGGTGCAGTACTCGTTGTTGATGTGCCACATCCGCAGGGCCGGGTGGCCGCCGTAACGGGCGGCCAGGTCCTCGGTGATGGCGGCGGCGTAGCGGCGGTAGGTGGCGCTGGAATGGGAGAAGTGCTGGCGGGAGCCCCACCACTCGGTCCGGCCGTCCTCGTCGCGCGGGAGCGTCTCGGGGTGCAGCCGCCCCATCCAGGGCGGGGGCGAGGAGGTCGGGGTGGCGAGGACGACACCGATGCCGTTCTCGTGCATCAGGTCCATCAGCCGGTCCAGCCAGCCGAACTCCCGTGCCCCCGGGCGGGGTTCGAGCTTCGCCCAGGAGAAGACGCCGAGGGTGACCGAGTTGACCCCGGCGTCCTTCATCAGGCGGACGTCCTCGTGCCAGGTCTCCTCGGGCCACTGCTCGGGGTTGTAGTCGCCGCCGAAGAGGATGCGGCCGCGGGTGGCGTCGGACAGGGAGGGCCCGTTGCGCTCCGGCATCAGACCGGCTCTCCGTACTGCACGCCGCGCCCGTTGGTGGCCAGGTAGACGCGGCCGTGGATCCTCGGGTCGCCGGTGATCGTCTCGCCGGTCCAGCCCCACTGGTGCTGGTCGTCGTTGATCCGCACCCAGGTCTTCGCCTCGTCGTCGGAGCGGTACACGGCGGTGATCGTCTCGGTGGAGCCGACCATGTAGACCGCCGGGTAGTCGGCGCCGTCGGCGGCCTTGCCGAAGCCGAGGGTGTACGAGGCCCAGCAGCTGGCGACCTTGGTGAAGGTCGCGCCCGCGTCGGTGGACCGGTACAGCCCGTTCCACTTCACGCTCAGCCACAGGTCACCGGAGCGCCCCGGCGCCGCGACCAGCTCGAACTGGGCGTCACCGGAGGGCAGTCCGCTCGCCCGGGCGGTGAAGGTACGGCCACTGTCAGTGCTGGCGAGCAGCGTTCCCGTGTCGGTGTCGTACGCGTAGAAGAGCGTCGGGTCGGCCGGGTCGGCGACCGGCGTGGCGCCCTTCGGGAAGGAGGAGACCTCGGACCAGGTGGCACCGTTGTCCGCCGAGCGGTGGGCGGCGTACTTCGTGCCGTCCCAGTGCACGAAGACCCACAGCAGCACACTGCCGTCGGCGTTGGTGGCGATCGGCCCCGGTGCGTCCTTGGCGATGGAGGGCTGGGCCTCGAAGGGCGCCCAGGTCTGCCCGCCGTCGTTCGAGTAGGCGCCGTTGCCGTGGTCGCCCCAGCCGGTACGGACGACGTACGCCGGCTTCGCCGCGGCCTGCGCGAGCCCCGTCGCCGACCCCATCACGGGGTTCGACGCCATGCCCCGCGAGGGCGATGCCGTGAGCGACTCGTGGTACATCACGCCGATGTCCCCGTTGCCGCTGATCAGGTGCGCCTCTCCGACCGGGGGCGAGATCAGCTGGCGCACGGACGCCTCCTCCAGGCCGCGGATCTGCGGGGCCCAGTTCTTCAGGTCCCGGGTGCCGTAGAGGGTGGCGCCGGTGCCGTAGACGACGTGCTTCGAGTCGTACGGGTCGAGGGCGATTGCCTGGATCCACCAGCCGAACTTGGGCTTGTCGGCGCCCCACTTGAGATAAGGGGTCTCGGACACGTCGAAGACAGCGGAGTCCTTCAGGGACGTCCAGGTGCGACCGCCGTCGGTGGTCCGGAAGAGGGTGTCGATGTCGGCCCACCGGTTGTTGGTGGACACGACGACGGTGCCGGGCCGCCGGGCGTCGACGGCGACCCCGCCGTACCCGAAGCTGTCGGCGGACCCGTCGGCGGTGGTGCCGCCCGGCTTGACCGGCGTGACGTTCTTCCACGTCCCGGTCGCCAGGCACAGCTTGTGCACGCTGCCGTCGGACTGGCCGTTGGGCCCGGGTGCGTTGGCGTACGACACGTACAGCTCGCGGGTGTACCGGTCGTACGCGGCGCGGACCGGGACCTTGGCGGCGGTGCCGGTGGGCTGCCCGGGGACGGCTTCCCAGGTGGTGCCGTCGCTGGTGCGGTACAGGTTCTTCGTGCCGGAGGTGCCTTCGCCGTCGCCCCAGCCGGCGTAGAGGGTGCGCCCGGCGGTGACGAGGAGGGTGACGCCCTGGCCGCTCGCGCTCGGGGTGCCGGGGAAGCCACTCACGGCTGCCCAAGTCGCCCCGCGGTCCGTCGACTTGAGCAGCCCGTCATGCCGGGTGCCCAACCACAGAACGTTGCTGTCCCGAGGATCGACGAGCAGCCGCTCCCCGCACCCACGCCCGTCCTCGTTGGCCCCGAGCTTCACGGAGAGGTCGGCCCGGCTCCAGGTGGCACCGCGGTCGTCGGAGCGCAGGACGGCACCGTTGCCGGCCCAGGACTGGGAGTAGGTGCCGAGGGCGAGGTAGACGCGGTCCGGGTGGGCCGGGTCGACCGCCATGGCCTCGACACCGAGGAGGTTCCAGTCGTCCCAGCCGAGGTGATCGGTCAGCGGGGTCCAGCGGGCGGTGCCGTCGTCCCAGCGGTAGGCGCCGCCGATGTCGGTGCGGGCGTAGGCGAGACCGCGCACGGAGGGGTGGAAGAGCACGCCGGTGATGAATCCGGTACCGCCCATGACGGCGGTACGCCAGCGGTACGCCTGGCCGGCGGCGGCAGTGGGCCCGGCGGCCAGCGCCCGCCCGGGCAGCAAGGGAACGGTGGTGAGCGCGGCGGCGGCCGCGGTCCCGGCGAGAACGGCTCGTCTACTCAGGCGGGACGCGTGCATGACACATACCTCGTTCTGAAGAAAGGGGGAGTGAAGCGCCCGACAGGGGCGCGGGGAACTGCGCGACCAGCCACAAACAACCTGCAGCCGCCGAACGACCGAAGCACCCCATTGGGTGGGCGCCAATCAACCCTTGACGGCGCCCGTGAGCATGCCCTTCTTGAAGTGCTTCTGGACGAAGGGCGACAACACAGCGACCGGAAGCAGAGCCATCACCATGACCGCCATCTGCACGGCCAGCCCCGAAAGCTGCCCCGTCTTGATGGCCTGCCCCAGCCCGACCGGCGCCTCCTGTTTCTGCACCAGCTGGATCATGACGTTCTGCAGCGGCATCATGTCCTGGTCGTTGAGGTACAGCGAGGCGTTGAACCACGCACTCCAGTACCCGACCGCGTAGAACAGGGTGATCACCGCGACGACGGCCCGGGACAGCGGCAGGACGATCTGCCAGAGGATGCGGAAGTCCCCGGCCCCGTCGATCCGCGCACTGTCGACCAGCTCCTGCGAGATCCCCATGAAGAACCCGCGCAGCACGAGGATGTTGAAGACGCTGATCGCGCTCGGCAGGATCAGCGCCAGATAGCTGTCCGTGAGCCCGAGCGTCTGCACGAGCAGATACGTCGGGATGAGCCCGGCGCTGAAGAACATGGTCGCGAGCAGCGTCATCAGGATCCACCGGTGCCCGAGCGACCCGGTCCGCGACAGCCCGTACGCGCACAGCACGGAGACGGTCATGGAGAACGCCGTACCGACGAGCGTGACCAGCACGCTGATGATCGCCGCCCGGGTCACCTGTCCCCCGCTGAGCAGCTCCTGGTAGGCGATGAAGGTGATGTCCTTGGGCACCATCACGAGACCGCCGGCCTCGTCGATGGTCTTGCGCGTGGAGAGGCTGGTGACGATGACGATCCACAGCGGGAACAGGATCGCGAGGCAGGCGATGCCGAGCACGAGTCCCTTGCCCGCCAGCCCGACCTTGGCGGGCTGTTCCTCCCACACGGGCCGGGGCGGCGCGGCCCACCGGCCGGGCTTGCGTACAGGCTTGTCGATGACGGCGGTCACTTCTTGTACACCCCCTGCTCGCCCATGATGTGGGCCACCTTGTTCGCGGCCAGGACGAGACCGATGCTGATGACGCCCTTGACGAGTCCGGCGGCGGCCGCGTAGCCGAAGTCCTGGTTGCGGACGCCGTTCCACCACACGAAGGTGTCGAGCACTTCCGCCGCGCCCGGTCCCACGGCATCTCGTTGCAGCAGGATCTGTTCGAAGCCGACCGTCAGCGCGTCACCGACGCGCAGCACCAGCAGCAGCGCGATCACCGGCCGCAGCGCGGGCAGGGTGACGTGCCACATGCGGCGCCAGCGCGAGGCCCCGTCCATGGCCGCGGCTTCGTACAGATCCGGGCTCACGGACGTCAGCGCGGCGAGGAAGACGATGATGCCCCACCCGGCGTCCTTCCATACCGCCTGCGCGGTGACCAGGAACTTGAAGGTGCTCGGGTCGGTCATGAGGTCGAGGCCGTCGTACCCGTGGTCGCGCAGCAGCGTCGAGAGCAGCCCTGCGCCGCCGAGCAGTTGCTGGAAGACCGCGATGACCAGCACCCACGAGAAGAAGTGCGGCAGATAGAGAACGGCCTGCGCTATCGCCCGCACCCGGGGCCTGACCACGCTGTTGATGAGCAGCGCGAGCAGGATCGGGATCGGGAAGAACAGTACGAGCTGGAGGAAGAACAGCACCAGCGTGTTCTGGACCGCCTGCCAGAACGCGGAGTCCTCGAAGATCCGCTGGAAGTTCTCCAGCCCCACCCACGGGCTGTTCAGCATGGACACGACGCCGTTGTCGCTGATGTAGGGGTCGTAGTCCTGGAACGCCACCACATTGCCGAGGATCGGCACGTAGTTGAAGAGCAGGACCAGGGCGACGGCCGGTAGCGTCATCAGGAGCAGGACGCGGTCGCGTCTGAGCCGGAGCCGCAGACTCAGCTTTCCCGAGGGTGTCTTCCTACCGGATCCGGTGTCGCCGCCGGACGCCGCCGGGGTCTTCGCCGTCGTGTCGGCCTCGGTCCTGCTCCGAGGCACCGTGCTGTGGGACACGGCCGTTCTCCTTGCCTCGGTGCCCGGTCAGTTGGCCGCGGAGCCGTTCTCGTCGAGGATCTGCTTGTACCAGTCGCGCAGCTTGTCGCCGCCCTTGCTCTTCCAGTCGGAGACGGCCTGCTGCATGTCGCTGATCTTCTTGCGGCCGCGGACGATGTCGTCCTCCAGCTGCTCGAAGTCGTTGGCGAGGTTGGTGTAGCGGTTCGGCTCGGTGATCTGCATGCCCCAGAAGCTGGACTTCTTGGTGAAGGCGCCCATCCGCTGCTGCCACTCGACCTGGCCCTTGGCGACATCGGGGAAGTCGGGGTGCGCGATGGTCGCGGCGGGTCCGTCCACCATGACGTAGGCGTTCATCACCTCCAGGTTGCCCTGGTCCGTCTTGGCGGGGACACCGTCCTTGACGGTGTAGTGGGTGCCCTCCACGCCGTAGTTGGTCATCATGTACTCCTTGGTGCCGTACGGCGCCGCGGTGACGTTCGCGACGGCAAGCACGTCGCGGATGACCGATTCGGAGGCCTTCTTGTTGATGAAGGAGAAGATGCCGGCGGGCTGCTCGGCGTAGATGGTGGGGTTGCCGCCGTCGTGGCCCCAGACGTCCATACCCCAGATCTTGAAGTCCGGGTTCTGGGTTGCCTGTTCGGCGGTGCGGCCCCACCACTGGGAGATGTTGTTGGGGTAGATCAGGAACTCGCCCGCCGCGAACTTGGGTCCCGGGTCGGGGGCGTTCTTGCCCATCTTGGAGTCGGGGTGGACGACCCCGGCCTCGAAGAGCTTGCGGGACCACTCCAGCGCTTCGAGGTACTGCTCGGTCTCGATGCGGTTGACCAGCTTGCCGTCGACCATGTTCCACCAGAGCGGCTTCTCGCTGCCGGAGAAGACACCGAAGGCCTGGAAGGCGGTCCACTTCATGTCCAGGCACGCCCAGCGCTTGGCCTTGGCGTTGGTGATCTCCTTGGCCAGGGCCATGAACTCGTCGCAGGACTTGGGTATTTCGTACCCTTCCTTCTCGAAGATGTCCTGCCGGTACAGGGGCACGATGCTGGGGGCCCACGGCGCCGGCATCGGCAGACCGCGCAGCTTGCCGCCGAAGATGGAGCGCTGCCAGGCGTCCGTGGGGATCGCGGCGAGGTTCGGGTACTCCTTGACCGCGTCGCCGGACAGGTAGGGGCCGAGGTCGGCGAACTTGCTGATGATGGCTGTGGGTATCTTGCCGTTCATGTTCCAGCCGGGGACGACCACCACGTCCGGGACGTCGCTGGAGGCCAGCACCGCGCCGAGCTTCTGCTCGTAGGTGTTGCCGTCCTGGTTCTGCCAGACGACGTCGACGCCGATCAGGTCGTTCATCGCCTTGTAGTAGGCGTTGTCGCTCTTCGGCGGGGAGCCCCAGAACGGCGACATGATGGTGACCTTGCTCCCCTTGCCGAGCTTCTCGGGGACCGACGTCTTCAGCGTGGCCAGGTCCAGCTTGCTGGTGAAGCCGACCGCCGAGCCGTTCTTCGCCGGGATGTCCGGCGTCACCACGTTGCTGGCCACGTACGCCGGGAGGATCTTCTTCGCGTCCTTGGCCGACGTGGTGCCATCTCGCGACCCGCTCTCCGACCCACCGCAGGCGGAGAGCAACGGCATCCCTCCCGCCACCGCTGCGGTGGCGACCGCCGTGGAGGCGAGGAAGCTTCTCCGGCTGGGTCCGGAGGAGGCGGAGGCGGCGTTCGGCGTCATTGCGTCAACCCTTCATGGCGCACCTGGACACCCGGCGGTGGGCCGTCGGCTGCGGTGTCTTAAGTGGATCTGGCTGAGCTGAAGCGATCCTTCGACCACTGCCGAGGGCCGTGCACCCGTGAAGTGGACGAGCCTCGTAGTCGAAGCGCTTCGATGTTGCTGCGAGGTTAAGTGAAGGCATGGGGGCGCACAAGGGTCGCTTCCAAGATTCCTCGGGGCCGCGGAGGATCCGACCACTCTCTTACAGTCCTTGAAATAACGGTCAGGAGTCGGAGTTGTTGCGCCGGGGTGTCTTGACACCCACCCCAGGATCGAATGAGCATCGAAGCGCTTCGAAAGCGCCTCGCCGCTCCACCGCAAGGGGATCCCCACGTGACCGCACAAACGCCGCCTACGCCGCCATTCTGCGACCAGCGACTGCCGTTCGCGAAGCGCATCGACGACCTTCTGTCGCGGCTCACGCTCGACGAGAAGATCGGGTTCCTGCACCAGTTCGCCCCGGCCGTCGAGCGGCTCGGCATCGCCGCGTTCCGCACCGGCCAGGAGGCGCTGCACGGTGTGGCGTGGATGGGCCCGGCCACCGTGTTCCCCCAGGCCGTCGGCCTCGGCGCGACCTGGAACACGGATCTCGTACGACGCGTCGGCGACGCCGTCTCCAAGGAGACCCGGGCGATGCGCGCCCGCGACGACCGCGTGGGCCTGAACGTCTGGTCCCCCACCGTCAACCTCCTGCGCCACCCCCTGTGGGGCCGCAACGAGGAGGGCTACTCCGAGGACCCGAAGCTCACCTCGGCCATCGCCACCGCCTACACCCGCGGCCTGCGCGGCGACCACCCGACGTACTGGCGCACCGCGCCCGTCCTCAAGCACTGGCTGGCCCACAACAACGAGACGGGCCGCGACGTCACGTCCTCCTCCGTCCGCCCGCGCGTCCTGCACGAATACGACCTGCGCGCGTTCCGCGAGACGGTCGAGGCGGGCGCGACGGCCGGGGTCATGCCGGCGTACAACCTGGTCAACGGCCGCCCGAACCACGTCTCCCCGTATCTGCGCGAGCACCTGCGCGCCTGGACCGACGAGGACCTGCTGGTCTGCTCGGACGCGGGCGCGCCGTCCAACCTGGTCGACTCCGAGCACTACTTCGACACCCACGAGGAGGCCACGGCCGCCGCGATCCTCGCCGGCGTCGACAGCTTCACCGACCACGGCACCGACGGCTCGAAGATCACCGCACGGATCCGCGGAGCCCTCGACAAGGGCCTGCTGGCG
This sequence comes from Streptomyces sp. NPDC093591, assembly GCF_044764885.1. NCBI lineage: Bacteria > Bacillati > Actinomycetota > Actinomycetes > Kitasatosporales > Streptomycetaceae > Streptomyces > Streptomyces sp. NPDC093591. The sequence continues at coordinate 156,795 of NZ_JBIWIY010000019.1, read as the reverse complement.
GAGTCGGACATCGACACGGCGGTCCGGCGCCAGCTCTCGGTCCGCTTCCGCCTCGGCGAGTTCGACCCGGAGTACGACCCGCACGCGCTCACCAGGGACTTCGACACCCCGGCCCACCGGGCGCTCGCCCAGGAGGCCGCCGAGCAGTCGGTCGTCCTGCTCAAGAACAGCGGCGGCCTGCTGCCGCTGGCCCCGGACACCCGGCTCGCCGTGGTCGGCCTGCTCGCCGACGAGTGCAAGCTCGACTGGTACAGCGGCACGCTCATCCACCGCTCCACCCCATTGGAGGGCGTGTACGAGCGGTTCGGCGCGGAGCGGGTGGAGTTCGCGGAGGGCGTGGACCGCGTCCTGCTGAAGACCTCGGCCGGAACCTTCCTGCACGTCCCCGAGGCGGACGCCGACGACGAGGTACGCGGCGCCGAGGGAGCCCTCGACCCGGCCCTGCTCGCCGGCCGCACCGACCTGCCCCCGCTGACCGCCGATCCGGCCGGCACCGAGTTCGCGCTCGTCGACTGGGGCGAGGGCGTGCTGACCCTGCGCGCCCCCGACGGCCGCTATCTCTCGGTCGCCGAGGACGGCCGGGTCCGCGCCTCCGCCGACCAGCCCGGAGGCTGGGTCGTCCAGGAGACATTCCGCCTGGAACCCCATGAGAACGGACACCTCCTCCGGCATCTCGGCACGGGTCGCCACGTCTCAGTCGCCGCCGACGGCGTGCGGGTTGCCGAAGCGAATCCGGAAATCTTCGAGCTCATCGTCGTCGAAAGCGGCGAAGACGCAGTGACCAGGGTCACCTCGCAGGCGGACGTCGTCCTCGTGGTCGCGGGCAACGACCCGCACATCAACGGCCGTGAGACCGAGGACCGCACGACTCTCGCCCTCCCCGCCCACCAGGAACGCCTGCTGCGCGCCGCCCGCGCGGCCAACCCGAACACGGTGCTGGCGCTGGTGTCGGCGTACCCCTACGCCGTCGACCCGGCCGCCCTTCCGGCGATCCTCTGGATGTCCCACGGCGGCCAGGCGGCCGGCACCGCCCTCGCCCGCGTCCTGGCCGGCGACGTCTCCCCCGCCGGCCGCCTCCCGCAGACCTGGTACGCCGACGACGCCGATCTGCCCGACCTCCTCGACTACGACGTCATCGGCGGCCGCCAGACCTACCTGTACTTCGAGGGGACCCCGCTCTTCCCCTTCGGTCACGGCCTGTCCTACGCGACCTTCTCCTACGCCGGCCTGGAGACCCGCGTGACGGACGACGCGCTGCACGTCTCCTTCACGGTCACCAACACCGGTGACGTACCGGCCGACGAGGTCGCCCAGCTCTACGCGCGCGCCGTGGAACCGACGGTGCCGCGCCCGCGGCGGGAGCTGGTGGCGCACAGCCGGGTGCGGCTGGAGCCCGGCGAGCAGACGACGCTGACCTTCGAAGTCCCCTTGTCCTCCTTCGACTTCTGGGACGTGGCACGGGGCGGATGGCGCCGCGAGCCGGGCCCGTACGAGATCCTGGCCGGCGCCTCCAGCGAGGACATCCGCCTGCGCACGACCGTGCTCCTGGACGGCGAGGCGGCGGCACCGCGTCCGGTTCTCCGACGCGGCCTGGACGCGGCCGACTTCGACGAGCAGAGCGGCGTGGCGATCGTCGACCGCACCAAGGCGTCGGGGGACGCGGTGATGCCGGCGCAGGGCAGGTCGGGCGAACTGGTCTACCGGGACTGCGACTTCGAGGGCGGTGTCACGGCGGTGACGGCAACCCTGTCCGGAGACGGCGTGGTCGAGGTGTCGCTGGACGGGGGCGCGGTGCTCGCCGTACTGACGTCCCAGGCGCCGGACGGGAGCCCGTACGACTACTCGACGCGGCGCGCCGAGATCATCGCCGAGGGCGTCCGGGACGTCCACCTCAGGCTGCGCGGCCCGGTGCGGCTCGCGCACGTCGGCTTCTCCGGTTGAGGGTCCGGAAGAGGTCGACGCAAAGAAGGGGCCCGGCACCGGAAGGCATCGGTGCCGGGCCCCTTTTCATCCCGGGATGCGGACCACTCTAGCTGAAAACGATTGTCACAAGCCAGAGCGAAACCCGAATCGGTTCAGCGGACTCAGAGATTCACCGGGCTCACAGAGCGAGACCGGTGAGGACCAGCACCCGCTCGTAGGTGTAGTCGTCCATCGCGAACCGCACACCCTCACGCCCCACACCGGACTGCTTGGCGCCGCCGTACGGCATCTGGTCGGCGCGGTAGGAGGGCACGTCGCCGATGACGACGCCGCCGACCTCGAGGGCGCGGTGGGCGCGGAAGGCGGCCTGGAGGTCGTGGGTGAAGACGCCCGCCTGGAGGCCGTACTTGGAGTCGTTGACGGCGGCGAAGGCCTCGGCCTCTCCCTCGACCTTCTGCACGGTGAGGACGGGTCCGAAGACCTCCTCGCAGGAGAGGGTCGTGTCGGCCGGTACGTCGGTGAGGACGGTCGGCGCGTAGGAGGCGCCGTCGCGCTTGCCGCCGGTGAGCAGGCCCGCGCCGGCGTCGACGGCCTCCCGCACCCACGCCTCGACGCGCTTGGCGGCGTCCTCGCTGACCAGCGGTCCGACGTCGGTCGCGTCGTCGCTCGGGTCACCGGTGACCTGGGCCTCGACGGCGGCGACGATGCGCGGCAGGAGCCGGTCGTACACGGACGCGTCCGCGATCACCCGCTGCACGGAGATGCACGACTGGCCGCCCTGGTAGTTGGAGAAGGTGGCGATGCGGGTGGCGGCCCAGTCGAGGTCCGCGTCGGAGGCGTAGTCGGCGAGGACGACGGCCGCGCCGTTGCCGCCCAGCTCCAGGGTGCAGTGCTTGCGCGGCACCGAGTCCATGATCGCGTAGCCGACCTTCTCGGAGCCGGTGAAGGAGATCACGGGCAGGCGCGGGTCCTGGACGAGCGAGGGCATACGGTCGTTCGGCACCGGGAGGATGCTCCAGGCGCCGGCCGGAAGGTCGGTCTCGGCGAGGAGCTCACCGATGACGAGCCCGGACAGCGGGGTGGCCGGGGCGGGCTTCAGGATGATCGGCGCGCCGGCGGCGATGGCCGGGGCGATCTTGTGGGCGCACAGGTTCAGCGGGAAGTTGAAGGGTGCGATGCCCAGGACGACGCCCTTCGGGAAGCGCCGGGTGAGGGCGAGGCGCCCCTGACCGCCGAGGTCGGTGTCGAGCCGCTGGGCCTCGCCGCCGTTGAACCGCCGGGCCTCCTCGGCCGCGAACCGGAAGACGGACACGGCACGGCCGACCTCGCCTCGGGCCCACTTCATGGGCTTGCCGTTCTCGGCGGAGATCAGCCGGGCGATGTCCTCGGTGCGCTCGGCGAGCCGCTTGCTGACGTGGTCGAGGGCTGCGGCGCGCACGTGGGCCGGGGTCGCGGCGAAGTCCTCGCGAACGGCGTACGCGGCGGCCACGGCCTCCTCGATCTGTGCGTCCGTCGGCACGCTCGCCTTGCCGACGACCCGCCCGTCCCACGGGGAGGTGACGTCGAAGCTGTCCTCGCCGCTGACCTGGCGGCCGGCGAGCCAGAAGGCGTGGGTGGAAGTCATATGGGGTCCCGGCCCTTCCGCGTTGGGGGTGTCCTGGTGTGTCGGGGTCCACGGTAGGGGGGTGGGGGCGGAGGGGCGTTTGTCCGGGGTGTAGTGGTGGGGGTGGGGGGGTGCGCCGGTTTGGCGGGGTGGATGGTACGACCCAGGGTTCTCGCCCCCGCCGCCCCTACCCGTCCCGTCCTCAAGGGGCGCTGCCCCTTTCGACCCCGCCAGGGGGCTCCGCCCCCTGGACCCCCGCTCCTCAAACGCCGGAGGGGCTGAGTTTTTCAGCCCGTCCGGCGTTTGAGGACGAGGCCCGAAGGGCCGACAGCGGGGGTCCGGAGGCGGCAGCCCCCGGGGACGGGACGGGTAGGGGCGGCGGGGGCGACACCCCCCTACTCCGCCGACGTCGCCTTCAACGCCAGCCAAAGCTCCATCCGCACATCCGCGTCATCCAGCGACCGCCCCAGAATCTCCTCCACCCGCCGCATCCGATAACGCAACGTATGCCGATGCACCCCCAGATCCGCGGCCGCCGCGTCCCACTGCCCATGCCGCGACAACCACGCCCGCAGCGAGGCCACCAGATCCCCCCGCCCCGTCGCGTCATGCTCGTGCAGCGCCCGCAGCAACCCGTCCGCGAACGCCTTCACCGCATCGTCCGCGAGCAACGGCAACACCGACCCCGCCGCCAACTGCTCGTGCTCCACGCACACCCGCCCCCGCCGCCGAGCCACCGACAGCGCCTGCTCGGCCTGCTTGTACGCCGCCGCCGCGGCGATGGGCCCGGCCGGCGCCGAGAGCCCCACGACCAGTTCGTCCTCGTCGGCGCCCACCGGCTGCTCGGACACGTCCCCCGCCCGCGCCGCCTCCAACGCCTCCGCGTACTTCGCGCACGCCGCCACCGCCGCGCCCCCGTCCGCCGCGAGCACCACCAGCCGCGCCGCCTCGTCCTCCCCTTCCGGCACGACGAGCACCGCCTCCCCGGCCCGAGCCGCCGCGGACTCCACGATCTCGGTGAGGGCACCCAGCGGATCGCCGTGCGTGTCGGACGCGGCGGCCAGCACCGCGGCGGACGCCTTGGTGAGCGCCACCCGCGCCCCGGAGTCCACGACCCGCGCCGCCGACACCGACGCCGCCTCGGCGACGATCACCCGGAAGGGCGCGTCGAGGAGTTCGCCGTACAGGTCTCCCGCCACGGCCCGGGCATGGTCCGGCTCCCCGGCGAGCAGCATGCGCAGCACCGCCGCGCCCACCCGCTGCTCGGCCGCGTGCAGCGACCGCGACCGCTCGGTCGTCAGCGTGAGCAGCGCGATCGCCGAGTGGACGGCGTACCGCTCCGCCGTGCCCGGCGCCGCCGCAGTGCCCACGGCCAGCGCCGCCCGCGGCCGGCGCCCCGTGCCCAGGGTGTGCAGTTCGACCCGGTCCTCGTGCTCCGGCCCGCCGACCACGGACGACGCGGGCGCGGGCCGCTCCCGCAGCCGCTCCACGTCCGCCGTGAGCCGCGCCGCCCGCCGCCCCGCCCACTCGGGCGCCGTCGCGACCACGGCACCGGACGCGTCGTACAGTGCCGCCCAGCCGTCCACCTGGGATGCCAGCGCGGCCAGCAGCCCCTCCGGCCCGGCGTTCAACGCCTGCTTCGTCAGCTCCCGTTGCGCCGCGAACCCCGCCGTCACCGCCCGGTACTGGTCCGCCGCGATCGCCGCCGACACGGCCTTGCTGATGGCGAGGAAGGGCGTGCGGCGCGGCACCTCCAGCAGCGGCAGGCCCTCCGCCTCGGCCGCGTCGACCAGGGCTCCCGGGATCTCCTCGTAGTTGACGCCGACCGCGAAGCCGAGCCCGACCACGCCCGCACCGACGAGGCGCCGCACATAGCGCCGCATCGCCTCGGGGTTCTCCGCGTCCAGCTTGAGCGCGGTGATCAGCAGCAGCTCCCCGCCCTCCATGTAGGGGACCGGGTCGGCGAGCTCACTGACGTGCGCCCAGCGCACGGGCACGTCCAGGCGGTCCTCGCCCGCCCGCACGGTCAGCTTGAGCGCGGAGTGGTGGACGAGCGAGGCGAGCGTCGGGGGCATGAGGCCTTCACTATCGAGGTGACCGGTGTGATCGTGCGATCTGTGTGACCAGCGCGATCGCGGTGATCATCTGTGTGATCTCTGTGATCTTTTAGCCGCCATGTATGAACGACCTGTGCCGATTCTGCCTCACTGTACGGTCACCGCGTGACCCGCCGACCGGATACCGAGGTCAGCCCCGCAGATCCACCAGCAGCGGCGGCGCGTGTTCGCCGTTCACGGTGGTCAGTGACAGCACCGCATGTCCGGGCGGCACCGAGTGCGCCAGCTCGGAGGCGGACCAGCGTTCCCGTTCGACCTGGCGGACGGTGACGGCTTCCGTGGTCACCGCCTTGCCGGTCACCAGTTTGCGCAGGGCGTGCATGGCCCGGGTCATCGGCTGATCGGCGAACACTGTGTGCTGGGCGACGTCCTTGGTCTCCACCCACTCGGTGCCCCAGGCGTCGGCGAAACGGCTCCCGTCCCAGGTTGTCACGCCGGACAGGGCCATCCGGCAGCCGACGGCCCCGTACAACGGCCCGTGGAGGGCCTCCGGCACATCGGAGACCGTGCGCAGCGCGAGCACGACACCGGCGTTCTGCGAGCGCAGCCGCTGAATCCGCCGAACCGACTCGGGAGTGACGGTGCCGGTGGCGTCGTCGAGGACAAGGCCGACGAAGTGGTCGTGTGATCCTTCCCGTGCGACCTCGGCGAACTGGGCCAGCACGAGCCTGGTGATCAGGCGCGAGACCTCCTCATGGCCACGCTCGGGCAGGTCGATACGGACACGCAGGGGGTGGTGGGCGACCGCGCGCAGCGAGAACGGGCGGTTCGCGCCGCTGCCGGAGCCGAAGAAGTCGGCGAAGGCGGGCCGGTCCAGCAGGGCGAGCCGGTCGGCGAGCACCGGACCGGGGTCACCCGGGGCGCCGGTCTGCCGGATGCGGGCCTCGACTTCGCGGCGCATCATCGTGTGCCGGTCGTCGGCCAGCCGGGCACGCAGATCGGAGAGTGCCGGCTGGTCCCCTTCCAGCAGGCCCCGCAGCACGGGCAGGGCGGGGAAGCGGCCGTACGCGGCCCGGTAGGGGCCCAGAAGCTGAGCGAGGACGGTGGCGGCGCGCTCGGCGCCGACGTTGTCGAGATCCCCGGCCAGCGCCTCGGCGAGGAACCCGGCCGCCTGATCGGGGTCTTCGGCGTCGGCGTACGGGTCGAGGTCGTGCGCGGACGCGGGGTCTCCGATGCGCACCACGACGTCGTACGACGAGTCCGCCCCGATCGCCGTGCCCGCGGCGCACACCACGACCACCGCGCACCTGCCGGTGAGAGCCTGGAGCGCGAGGGACTCGGCCACCGGCGCGATGACGTGCCGGGTCTTGCCGGCGCCCGACGGCCCGACGACCAGCAGCGAGGTGCCCAGCGTCTCCGGCCCGAGGGCGGCGCCGACGCCGTCGTACGCGGGCGGGGTGCGGTCGGCCGGGGCCCACCGTCCGATGCGCACCTGTCCGGCGAGCAGGTCGTGCCGCGCGGCGCGTCCGGTCAGGTCGCGGTCGCCGGAGGGATGGGTGAAGGCGGCGCCCTGCTGACGCAACACCGCGTCCGTGAAGGCGGCCACGCGGCCCTGGTTCCGGGACCGGACCCAGCCGTGCTCGACGCGGGCGCAGTCCACGTCGTTCATCCGCCCGGCGAGCACCTCGGCGGTGAGCACGTCGGCGGCCTGGTGCTGTCCGGCCTCCCGCAGCCCGGGCCATTGGGCACGGGGCTGTTCGGCGACAGGCGAGGGGCCCTGGTCCTGCCCGGCGCGACCACGGGCCGCGAGCCAGGCCCGGGCCAGGGACCACCAGCCACCGAGCCGGGCGAAGGGCCACAGGACGAGGGCGACGATGAGGGTGTTGAGCGCGATGTCCCATGGCGCGGCGTAGACCTCGTACCCACCGCTGATCAGCACGATGAGGGAGCACAACGGGCTCACGACGGGCAGCGGGTCCCAGCCGACGCCGGGGAAGGCGTCCGGGTAGACGAAGCTCAGGGTGACGAGGGCGCCCAGGGCTGCCAGCAGGCCACGGGTCGGCTGCGGTTTGCGGCCCACGAGGTGACGGACGACAGCGGGCCAGCTCCCCAGCCTGCCCACCGTGTAGACGAGCACGGCGAAGAAGAGGCCGTTGTACACGTCCAGGGCCTCCACGCCCGGGTACTGCAGTGCCTGGCCCTCGAAGTGCTTGGGCGAGGCCATCGTGCCGCCCCACCACCAGTCCTCCGGGGTGAAGAGCCGCAGGATCGTGAACTGGTACGGGAGCGCGCCGCGCCGCCAGAAGGACCACACCACCAGCGCCACGGCGAGCGGAATCAGCATGCCGGCGAGGGTCGTGGGATTGACCCGCTCCCTGTTCACAGCGGCCTTCGGCATCCGGTATCCGAAGCGCCAGATGCCGGGCCTGGTCTCGGGCCGGGCTTCGTTCAGCCAGTCGGCCACAGACGTGCCCGGCGCGTGCGTCGGCCGCGGTGGCGCCACAGGGGCCTCCGGTGGCACCGCCGGACGTGGCACAGGCGTCGCGTGCGTGCCCCGCGCGTCCTGCGTCCCGTCGCTGTCCATCGCGCTTGCCCCCTGAGCAGCCGTTCCGTCCACCGTCAGCGAGCCAATCTAACGTCCTCTCCTGGGGAGTTCACCGCTTACGCGGCCGACGGAGCGGACCGAGATGCTCCGGATCTCGTCGCGGCCCGCCCCGCCGGTGCGGAACCCGTGTCGGCGTCGCTATGTCCACGACGGACAACCGGACTCGCTGACAACGCCCACATGGAGCATGCCCACCCCCCGCTCCCCGCCCTAGCCTGCGAAAAAGAGAAGACAAGCGTCCGCAACACCCCCAGGAGCCCCTCATGAGCGCACTTCCGCAGGAGCGCCGCGTCGTCACCGCCATCCCCGGCCCGAAGTCGCAGGAGCTGCAGGCCCGCCGTACCGCCGCGGTCGCGCAGGGCGTGGGCTCCGTGCTGCCCGTGTTCACGGCGCGTGCGGGCGGCGGCATCATCGAGGACGTCGACGGCAACCGGCTCATCGACTTCGGCTCCGGCATCGCCGTGACGTCCGTCGGCGCGTCCGCCGAGGCAGTCGTACGCCGGGCCTCCGCGCAGCTCGCCGACTTCACCCACACCTGTTTCATGGTCACGCCGTACGAAGGGTACGTGGAGGTCGCCGAGGCCCTCGCCGAGCTGACGCCCGGTGACCACGCCAAGAAGAGCGCCCTGTTCAACTCCGGCGCCGAGGCCGTCGAGAACGCCGTCAAGATCGCCCGTGCGTACACCAAGCGCCAGGCCGTCGTCGTCTTCGACCACGGCTACCACGGCCGCACCAACCTCACGATGGCGCTGACCGCGAAGAACATGCCGTACAAGCACGGCTTCGGCCCGTTCGCGCCCGAGGTCTACCGGGTGCCGGTGGCCTACGGCTACCGCTGGCCGACCGGCCCGGAGAACGCGGGCCCGGAGGCCGCCGCGCAGGCCATCGACCAGATCTCGAAGCAGGTCGGCGCGGAGAACGTCGCCGCGATCATCATCGAGCCGGTCCTCGGCGAGGGCGGGTTCATCGAGCCGGCCAAGGGCTTCCTGCCGGCGATCAGCCGGTTCGCCTCCGACAACGGCATCGTCTTCGTCGCGGACGAGATCCAGTCCGGGTTCTGCCGTACGGGTCAGTGGTTCGCGTGCGAGGACGAGGGCATCGTGCCCGACCTGATCACCACCGCGAAGGGCATCGCGGGCGGTCTGCCGCTCGCCGCCGTGACCGGCCGCGCCGAGATCATGGACGCCGCCCACGCGGGCGGCCTGGGCGGCACCTACGGCGGCAACCCGGTCGCGTGCGCCGGTGCGCTGGGCTCCATCGAGACGATGAAGGAGCTCGACCTCAACGCCAAGGCGAAGAACATCGAGGCGACCATGAAGGCCCGCCTCACCGCCATGGCCGAGAAGTTCGACATCATCGGCGACGTGCGGGGCCGGGGCGCCATGATCGCCATCGAGCTGGTCAAGGACCGCGCCACCAAGGAGCCGAACCCGGAGGCGACCGCCGCGCTCGCCAAGGCCTGCCACGCCGAGGGCCTGCTGGTCCTGACCTGTGGCACCTACGGCAACGTGCTGCGGTTCCTGCCCCCGCTGGTCATCGGCGAGGACCTGCTGAACGAGGGCCTCGACATCATCGAGCAGGCCTTCGCCCACATCTGAGGTCACAGCAAAACCACTGGTGAGCGCCGGTGGACCGGCCCGCGAGCCCCATCCGCCCCACCCCTGACACCGCCCGCGGTTCCGGGGGTGGGGCGGCGGTAGTCAGAGCGTGTGAAGAAGGTGTGCGAGGTGGATGTCAGGACGCGATTCCGTCTGTCTTACGCCCTTCCGCTGTCGTAGGTTCTAAGCAGATGAGAGATACACCCCGCCCAGAGGGGACTCTGGGTGACATCGGGCCGAGGCCTCCCCAGCTTCGACCTGGTCGTGCCCTCGCGCACACAACCGGAGCCTCCGGCTTCGGATCTCCTCACCGATCGGACAGTCGCCCGCCCCAAACCCCCCGGGGCGGCCGACCATCCGATCCGGACGGGCGCCTCGGAACCACCCCCCCTGTTCCGGGGCGCCCGACCTCCCTCTTCCTCCTTCTCGCCCTTCCGGCCCTCCTCTTCGCCCTGATCACCTGGCAGGTCGTCGCGTACGGGCCGCTCGTGCGTGTGGACGAGCGCGTCAGCCGGGCCCTGATCCACCCGGACCGCTTCTCCGATCTCCTGGCCGATCTGGGCAATGTCCAGGTCGCCGTCCCGGTCCTCGCCGTGGCCCTCGTCCACTCCGCTTGGCGCTCCCGGCGCACTGGTACAGACCGCTGGTGGCTGCCGGCCACCGCGGCGGCCGTCCTGATGACACTGGTCCCGGCCCTGGTCGTGCCGCTCAAGGAACTCACCGACCGCCCGGGCACCCCGGCCGTCCCCCCGGCGACCGGTTACTACCCCTCCGGCCACACCGCCACGGCCGCCGTCGCCTACGGCTCCGCGGTGCTGCTCCTGCTCCCCTGGCTCCGCTCCGCCTACGCCCGCCGCGAGCTCCTCATCGGCTGCGCGGTGGTCAACGCCGCCGTCGGCTTCGGCCTGGTCCGCTGCGGCTACCACTGGCCACTGGATGTCGTGGCCAGCTGGTGCCTGAGCGCGGTACTCCTGTCTTCCCTCTGGCTACTCCTCGCCCGAAGCAGCCGCCGAACAGCCACCGGCCCTCCCGGCCGCCGCACCGGTCTCGGTCCCGGGGGCACCGGGGGTTCCGCGGGCTAGCCCTCCCCCTCCGCGGCCAGTCGCGCCGCCGCCTCGTGCATGGCCAGTTCGAGCAGTGCCGGGTCGGTGAGGGTGCCGGTGCCGTCCGGGGGGACCAGCCAACGGGTGCCGCCGGTGGCGCGGCCCGGGTAGGGGACGACGATCCAGGTGCCCTCCCCGGCCGTACGGATGCCGGTGCCGAGCCAGCGGGCGGCCGTGCCCGGTGGCACGAAGAAGCCCATGCGCGCGTCGCCGAAGTCGACCAGCACCGGGCCCGGCTGGTCGAGGATCCGGGTGAGGACATCCAGGGTCGGATAGCCGAGCTCGCCCGGCAGGATGAGTACGTCCCAGGCCTTGCCTGCCGGCAGCAGCGCGACCCCGAGGGGATTGCGCTCCCACTCCCAGCGACAGGCTGCGGGATCCGGCGCCACGGATGCCAGCCACTCGACCGCCGTCTTCGCCCCTGTCATGACGGTGACCTCCCTTTTCTTTCGTGAACGCGGGTCGCGTCACGAGGGAGAGGGAGGTCACCTGCCGGGCATTACGCGGGTTCTCGCCACCAATCCGAGGTGACCTGAGTCACATTCAACTGTCGAATCCGAGGCCGAGTCGGTCCATCGCCTTCAGCCACAGATTGCGCCGCCCGCCGTGCGCGTCGGCGCGGGCCAGCGACCACTTGGTGAGCGCGATGCCGGTCCAGGCGAAGGGCTCCGGCGGGAAGGGGAGCGGCTTCTTGCGGACCATTTCGAGCTGCGTGCGTTCCGTGCGCTCCCCCGCCAGCAGGTCCAGCATGACGTCCGCGCCGAAGCGGGTCGCGCCGACGCCGAGGCCCGTGAAGCCCGCCGCGTACGCCACCTTGCCCTGGTGCGCCGTCCCGAAGAACGCCGAGAAGCGGGAGCAGGTGTCGATGGCGCCGCCCCACGCGTGCGTGAAGCGGATGCCCTCCAGCTGCGGGAAGCAGGTGAAGAAGTGCCCGGCGAGCTTGGCGTACGTCTCCGGGCGGTCGTCGTATTCGGCGCGGACCCGGCCGCCGTAGGGGTAGATGGCGTCGTAGCCGCCCCAGAGGACGCGGTTGTCGGCGGAGAGGCGGAAGTAGTGGAACTGGTTCGCCGAGTCGCCGAGGCCCTGGCGGTTCTTCCAGCCGATCGAGGCGAGCTGGTCCTCGGTGAGGGGCTCGGTCATCAGGGCGTAGTCGTAGACCGGGACCGTGTACGCGCGCACGCGCTTGACCAGGCTCGGGAAGATGTTCGTGCCGAGGGCGACCTTACGGGCGCGGACCTGGCCGTAGGGGGTGCGTACGGCCATGCCGGCGCCGTACGGCTTCAGGGTGAGGGCGGGGGTGTGCTCGTGGATGCGGACGCCGAGGTCCAGGCACGCCCGCTTCAGTCCCCAGGCCAGCTTGGCCGGGTTGACCATGGCGACGCCGCGGCGGTCGTAGAGGCCGGCCTGGAAGGTCGGTGAGTCGACCTGGGCCCGCACCGCCTCGGCGTCCAGGAACTCGATGCCCTCGGCGAGGCCCTTGTCCCGCAACTCCTCGTACCAGTCGCGCAGTTCCCACGCCTGGTAGGTCTCGGTGGCGACGTCGATCTCGCCGGTGCGCTCGAAGTCGCAGTCCAGGGAGTAGCGGGCGACCGCCTTCTCGATCTCGTCGAGGTTGCGGGCGCCCAACTCCTGAAGGGCGTGGATCTCCTCCGGCCAGCGGGCGAGCCCGTTGGGCAGCCCGTGGGTGAGGGAGGCGGCGCAGAAGCCGCCGTTGCGGCCGGAGGCGGCCCAGCCCACCTCGCGGCCTTCGAGCAGGACCACGTCCCGCCGCGGGTCGCGCTCCTTGGCGAGGAGCGCGGTCCACAGTCCGCTGTAGCCGCCGCCGACGACCAGCAGGTCGCAGGTCTCGGCGGTGGTCAGGGCGGGTTCGGGGTGGGGCCTGCCGGGGTCGTCCAGCCAGTACGGGACCGGCTGGGCTTCAGAGAGTGCCTTCGTCCATCTGTTCATGGCGCTTGGGGCCATGATTCCAACTCCCTACAGGGGTTTATGCCTTCTGCTTGTTCCGGCGGTTTGTGATGACCATGGAAGTCAGGACGAACAGTACGGCGACGACGAACATGGCCGTACCGATGACATTGATCTGAACGGGCGTTCCGCGCTGGGCCGAGCCCCAGACGAACATCGGGAAGGTGACGGTGGAGCCCGCGTTGAAATTGGTGATGATGAAATCGTCGAAGGAGAGCGCGAACGCGAGCATCGCTCCGGCCGCGATTCCGGGGGCGGCGATCGGCAGGGTGACCCGGACGAACGTCTGGAACGGTCCGGCGTACAGGTCCTGCGCGGCCTGCTCCAGCCGCGGGTCCATCGACATCACGCGCGCCTTCACCGCCGTCACGACGAAGCTCAGGCAGAACATGATGTGGGCGATGAGGATCGTCCAGAAGCCCAGCTGGGCGCCCATGTTGAGGAACAGGGTGAGCAGCGAGGCCGCCATGACGACCTCGGGCATCGCCATCGGCAGGAAGATCAGCGAGTTCACGGCGCCCCGCGCGCGGAAGCGGTACCGGACCAGCGCGAAGGCGATCATCGTGCCGAGGAGCGTGGCGCCGAGCGTCGCCCAGAACGCGATCTGGAGGCTGACCGACAGTGAGCCGCACAGGTCCGAGACACCGCACGGGTCCTGCCAGGCGGCCGTGGAGAACTCCTGCCATTCGTAGTTGAAGCGCCCCTTCGGTTTGTTGAAGGAGAACACGGTGACGACGATGTTCGGCAGGAGGAGATAAGCGAGCGTCAGCAGTCCCGCGATGACGACGAGATTGCGCTTGAGCCAGTTGACGAAGGTCATTTAAACCAGATCCTCCGTTCCCGACCTGCGAATGTAGACGGTCACCATGACGAGAATGGCGGCCATGAGGATGAAGGAGAGGGCCGCGGCCGTCGGATAGTCCAGAATCCGCAGGAACTGCGTCTGGATGACATTGCCGACCATCCGGGTGTCGGTCGAGCCGAGCAGGTCCGCGTTGACGTAGTCACCGGCCGCCGGGATGAAGGTCAGCAGGGTGCCGGAGACGACGCCGGGCATCGACAGCGGGAAGGTGACCTTGCGGAAGGTGGTGATCGGCCTGGCGTACAGGTCGTTCGCCGCCTCGTGCAGCCGGGGGTCGATGCGCTCCAGCGAGGTGTAGAGCGGCAGGACCATGAACGGCAGGAAGTTGTACGTCAGACCGCACACCACCGCGAGCGGTGTGGCCAGGACGCGGTCGCCGGAGGTCATGCCGAGCCAGCTGGTGACGTCCAGGACGTGCAGCGTGTTGAGGGCGCCGACGACCGGGCCGCCGTCCGCGAGGATCGTCTTCCAGGCGAGGGTGCGGATCAGGAAGCTGGTGAAGAACGGCGCGATCACCAGGATCATGATCAGGTTCCGCCAGCGGCCCGCGCGGAAGGCGATGAGGTAGGCGAGCGGGTAGCCGAGGATCAGGCACAGGACGGTCGCCGAGCCGGCGTAGAGCACCGAGCGCAGGAACTGCGGGTAGTACTCGCTCAGCGCGTCCCAGTAGGTGGCGAAGTGCCAGGTGACCTTGTAGCCCTCCTCCAGGGAGCCCGTCTGCACGGACGTGGAGGCCTGGTAGATCATCGGCAGCGCGAAGAAGACCAGCAGCCAGAGGATGCCGGGCAGCAGCAGCCAGTAGGGGACGAGACGGCCGCGTTTGCGTGGGGGCTTCTTCTCGGGTGCCGTCGGGGTCAGAGGCGGTGGCGCCTCGGTCAGTGTCGCCATCAGACCGCCGCCTCTTCCTGGATACCGGCGTCGATGTCCTGAGCGGCGTCGAGGCCGAAGGTGTGCGCCGGGTTCCAGTGCAGGACGACGTCGGCGCCGGGGACCAGCCGGGCGTCCCGGTCGATGTTCTGGGCGTAGACCTCGAAGTCGGGGCAGACCGGGCTGTCGACGACGTACTGCGTGGAGACGCCGATGAAGGAGGAGTCGGCGATCTTGCCGGTGATCCGGTTGCGGCCCTCGGGGATCTCGCCCGCCTCGTCGGCATGCGTGAGGGAGATCTTCTCGGGGCGTACGCCGACCAGCACCTTGCCTCCGACCGTCGTCGGCGCGCCGCACCGGGCCTCGGGGAGGACGAGCTTGCCGCCGCCCGCCCTCAGCACGATGTCGTCGCCGCTCCTGGAGTCGACCTCGGCCTCGATGAAGTTCGAGGTGCCGAGGAAGTTGGCGACGAACGTCGTGCGCGGGTTCTCGTACAGGTCGGTCGGCGAGCCGAGCTGCTCGACGCGGCCCGCGTTCATCACGGCGACCGTGTCGGCCATGGTCATGGCCTCCTCCTGGTCGTGCGTGACGTGGACGAAGGTGATGCCGACCTCGGTCTGGATGCGCTTGAGTTCGAGCTGCATCTGCCGGCGCAGCTTCAGGTCGAGGGCGCCGAGGGGCTCGTCGAGGAGGAGCACCTTGGGGTGGTTGATGAGAGCGCGGGCCACGGCGACGCGCTGCTGCTGGCCACCCGACAGCTGGTGCGGCTTCTTGCGGGCCTGCTCGCCGAGCTGAACGAGGTCGAGCATCTCCTCGACCTGCTTCTTCACGCTCTTGATGCCGCGTCGGCGCAGGCCGAAGGCGACGTTCTCGAATATGTCGAGGTGCGGGAAGAGGGCGTACGACTGGAAGACCGTGTTCACCGGCCGCTTGTACGGCGGCAGCGCGGTCACGTCCTGGTCGCCGAGGTGAACAGTGCCGGAGGAAGGCTCCTCCAGACCGGCGATCATGCGCAGGGTGGTGGTCTTGCCGCAGCCGGAGGCGCCGAGCAGGGCGAAGAAGGAGCCCTGGGGCACGGTCAGGTCGAGCGGGTGGACGGCGGTGAAGGAGCCGTAGGTCTTGCTGATGCCGGAGAGGCGGACGTCGCCGCTGGTGTCGTTCGTCATGGTGTGGTCACGCCCCTGTGAGCTTCGCGAACTTCTCTTCGTAGGCCGTCTCTTCCTTCGAGCTCAGTGAGCGGAAGGCGACGGACTTGGCCTGCATGGCCTTGTCGGGGAGGATCAGCGGGTTGTTCGCCGCGTCCTCGTCGATCTTCGCAAGCTCTTCCTTCACGCCGTCCACGGGACAGACGTAGTTGATGTAGGCGGCGAGCTCGGCGGCGGCCTTCGGCTCGAAGTAGTAGTCGATGAGCCGCTCGGCGTTCGTCTTGTGACGGGCTTTGTTGGGAATCAGCAGGTTGTCGCTGGACGTCATGTAGCCGCTGTCCGGGATGAGGAAGTCGATGTCCGGGCTGTCGGCCTTGAGCTGTACGACGTCACCGGCCCAGGCGAGGCAGGCGGCGAAGTCGCCGCTGGTGAGGTCGGAGGTGTAGTCGTTGCCGGTGAAGCGGCGGATCTGCTTCTTGTCGACGGCCTTCTGCAGGCGGGCGATCGCCGCGTCGTAGTCGTCGTCCGTGAACTTCGCCGGGTCCTTGCCCATGTCGAGCAGGGTCATCCCGATGGTGTCGCGCATCTCGGTGAGGAAACCGACGCGGCCCTTGAGCTTGGGGTTGTCGAGCAGGTCGGAGACGGTCTTCACCTCGACGCCGTCGAGCGCCTTCTTGTTGTAGGCGATGACGGTCGAGATGCCCTGCCAGGGGTACGAGTACGCCCGTCCCGGGTCCCAGTCGGGGCTGCGGAACTGCTGGGAGAGGTTGGCGAAGGCGTGCGGCAGGTTGGACGGGTCCAGTTTCTGGACCCAGCCGAGGCGGATGAGCCGGCCGGCCAGCCAGTCGGTGAGGACGATGATGTCGCGGCCGGTGTCCTGCCCCGCGGCCAGCTGCGGCTTGATCTTCCCGAAGAACTCGTTGTTGTCGTTGATGTCCTCGGTGTACTTGACCTTGATGCCGGTGCGTTTCGTGAACGCCTCCAGCGTCGGGTGATGTTTCCCGCTGTCATCGACGTCCATGTACTCGGTCCAGTTGGAGAAGTTGACGGTCTTCTCCTCGGCCGAGTGGTCCTCCGCGGACGTGCCGCCCTGGGTCTTGCCGGCCGCGGGGATCCCGCAGGCGCTGAGCGTGCCCAGTCCGCCCAGCGCGAGCGCGCCGCCCGTGGAGGCGCGCAGCAGGGAACGGCGGGTCACGGCGGCCCGTCCGTTGCGCAGGCTGCGCCGCATGGCGGCCACTTGGGCCGGGGACAGGCGGTCGGGCTCGTACTGCTCCATGCGCGTGGTGCCCTTTCGGGAGAGATCGGAAAGGTGGGGGAGGCCGGTCGCGGGTCGGACGGCCGGCTGCTCCCGCCTGATCTGGCTATCGGTCCCCGAAGACGGTGCGGTGCCAGTCCTTCCTGGCGACCGCGGTGTTGTCGAACATGACGTGCTTGATCTGGGTGTACTCCTCGAAGGAGTAGGTTGACATGTCCTTGCCGAAGCCGGACGCCTTGTAGCCGCCGTGCGGCATCTCGCTGATGATCGGGATGTGGTCGTTGACCCACACACAGCCCGCCTTGATCTCGCGGGTGGCCCGGTTCGCGCGGTAGACATCACGGCTCCAGGCGGAGGCCGCGAGCCCGTACGGGGTGTCGTTGGCGAGCCGGATCCCCTCGTCGTCACTGTCGAACGGCACGGCGACCAGGACCGGCCCGAAGATCTCGGACTGGACGATCTCACTGTCCTGGGCGGCGTCGGCGACCAGGGTGGGCCGATAGTACGCACCGTTCTTGAGCTCACCCTGTGGAGCCTCGCCACCGGTGACCACGCGCGCGTAGGCACGCGCACGGTCGACGAACCCGGCGACACGGTCGCGCTGGACATGGGAGATCAACGGCCCGAGATCGGTGCCCGGCGCGAACGGATCACCGAGCCGGACGGTCTCCATGAGTGCGGCGGTCCGCTCGACGAACTCCTCGTACAGCGGGCGCTGCACGTACGCGCGCGTGGCGGCCGTGCAGTCCTGCCCGGTGTTGATCAGCGCTCCCGCGACCGCGCCGTGGACGGCGGCTTCGAGGTCGGCGTCGTCGAAGACGACGAAGGGCGCCTTGCCGCCGAGCTCCAGATGGATCCGCTTCACGGTGGCGGTGGCGATCTCGGCGACGCGCTTGCCCACGGCGGTGGACCCGGTGAAGGAGGTCATGGCGACGTCGGGATGCCCGACGAGGTGCTCACCGGCCTCCCTGCCGGTCCCGGTGACGATGTTGATGACCCCGTCCGGAATCCCGGCGTCGGTGGCGGCCTGGGCGAAGAGGAGCGAGGTGAGCGGCGTGAGCTCGGCGGGCTTGAGCACGATGGTGTTGCCCGCGGCGATCGCCGGGAGGATCTTCCAGGCGGCCATCTGGAGGGGGTAGTTCCAGGGGGCGATGGACCCGACGACGCCGATGGGCTCGCGGCGGACGTAAGAGGTGTGGTCGCCGGAGTACTCCCCCGCGGACTGCCCTTGCAAATGGCGTGCGGCACCGGCGAAGAAGGCCGTGTTGTCGATGGTCCCCGGCACGTCGAACTCGCGGGTCAGCTTCAACGGCTTCCCGCACTGCAGGGACTCGGCGCGGGCGAACTCCTCGGCGCGGTCGGCGAGGACGGCGGCGAAGCGGTGCAGCGCGTCGGAGCGCTCGCCCGGGGTCGTGGTGGCCCAGCCCGGGAACGCCTCGCGCGCGGCGGCTACGGCCGCGTCGACGTCATCGGGGCCGGCCAGGTCGTACGTGTACACCTCCTCGCCGGTCGCAGGGTCGACGACGGCGTGGGTACGGCCCGAGGCCCCCTTCGCCGGTCGGCCCGCGATGTACTGCGCGCCCTCCGCGAAGCGGTCCTGGGCCGGGAATCGTTCCGGGGTGGCGGTGCCCGGGTTGTGCATGTCGCTCCCTCCGTGTCCCCGCGGTGGGGCCGGCGTGGCTCAGGCTCGATTTGAGTGCCGATCCTGACAGAGGGGGGCGGCTCCAACAAGTGATTCCGTTGTTGCCTTTTGGTTACGCGACGGAATCTGTCGACCAAGTGTCGAGCGGGACGGAAAAACGCGGGACGGGTTGTCGGTGGTGCGTGCCATGCTCGGGGGCATGGCGAAGATCGATTCTTGGGATGTCCTGGTCAGGGAGGTCCGTGCGGGGGCGAGGGTCAGGTATCTGCACTTCTGGGGGCACCGGCCGAGGCCTGACGGACGGGTGGGCGCGAGCTGCTTGAGTCAGTGGTGGTTGTCCCCGTTCGCCGTGGACGGGGTGGAGTACGCGACCGCCGAGCACTGGATGATGGCCGAGAAGGCGCGGCTGTTCGGCGACGCGGAGGCCGAGCGGCGGGTGCTGGACGCCGGGCATCCGGCGGTGGCGAAGAAGGCGGGGCGGCTGGTGCGGGGGTTCGACGACGCGATATGGGAGCGGGAGCGGTTCCGGATCGTCGTCGAGGGGTCGGTCCACAAGTTCGGGGCGCATGCGGATCTGCGGGAGTTCTTGCTGGGTACCGGGGATCGGGTGCTGGTGGAGGCCAGTCCGGTGGACCGGGTGTGGGGGATCGGGCTGGCGGCGAGTGATGACGGGGCGGGGGATCCGGAGCGGTGGCGGGGGCCTAATTTGTTGGGGTTTGCGTTGATGGAGGCGCGGGAGCGGTTGCGGGGGTAAGGGTTTCGCCCCCGCCGCCCCTACCCATTCCCGTCCCCTGGGGGCTGCGCCCCCAGACCCCCGCTGTCGGCCCTTCGGGCCTCGTCCTCAAACGCCGGACAGGCTGAGATGCCTGGGCCGGCGTTGAGGGGTGAAGCCCACTGCGGGTGGGCGGGGGTTCGGGATGGGTGTGGTCTCGTCCTCGAACGCCGGACGGGCCATTCCAGCCCCTCCGGCGTTTGAGGAGCGGGGGTCCAGGGGGCGGAGCCCCCTGGCGGGGTCGAAGGGGCGGGGCCCCTTGAGGATGGGACGGGTAGGGGCGGCGGGGGCGAGGAAACCCGGCGGTGCCTACGCCGTGGCGATCACCAGCGCCACCATGCCCAACCCCAGCACCACCCCCGCCGCCCCACAGATCATCCCGGCCAGCGCCTGCCCAGGATTCGTCGCCTCGCCCCGCCGCGCCTTGCCTCGCCCGATCGAACCGAAGATCAGAGCCAGCACACCCAGAATGACCGCCACCGGCCACAGACAGAAGACCGCAGCAGAGATGATCCCGAGCACAAGCGCGGCCGTACCCATCCCGTTGCTCGGCATGGCCGGCATACCGGGCCAGCCGTAGTAGCCCGCGACACCAGGCCCCGCCGCCGGGTACCCGTGCCCGCCGGGATAGCCGTACGGAACCTGCCCGGGCCCGTCGGGACCGATGGGCCCGGGATAGCCGTACGGAACCTGCCCCGGCCCGTCAGGACCGATGGGCGGCGGCGGAACCGGCTCACCGTGAGCGCCGTAGGGACCGGGCCCGATCGGCGCCGCGAAGGGGTTCCCCGTCGAGCCGTACGGCGGCATCGCCGGGCCCGGCCCGGCCGTGGGGTTCATCCACGGCGCCGCCGGCGGCACGGCGTCCCGTGGCTCGGACGGCGCGCCCATGGGCGGCATGGAGGTGACCGTCTGCTGATCGTGCACGGACGGAGCGGGCCGGACCGGCGGCTCGTTCGAGGCGAGGGGGTACCCGGGGCCACCCGGCGCGGACGGAGTCGCCTGCGCACCCACCGCCGGAGCCGCCCACGGATCCGGCTCGGAGCGGGCCCCCGGCCCGCCCGGCACCGCACCACTCGGACCCGCCGCCCCGGCCCCCGCCCCCGGTTTGTCCAACGACGTCCTCGGCCCCGTCTCCGACGAAGCGCCCGGCTCCCCGACCCCTACGGCCGCGTCGCCCCGTACCCCTGATCCGCCCGGCACCCCCGACCCCCCTGATACTTCCGATCTCCCCGATGCTTCCGGCGCCTCCGGCGTCTGCGCGTCGTCGGACATGCGCGGGCCCCCTCCGTCGTAAGTGCCGTCATGCTAAGGCCCGGGCATCGCCGACGCGGCCCCGGCCTACGATGATCCCGAGTAACCGATCAGCCGATCACCCGCGTCCCGCCGCCCGTACACCCGGCCGCGGACGCCGTTCCCGGGGAGGAACCTTGACCGACCGTCTCGTCGACGCCCGCGTCCCGCGCGACCTGCACGCCTTCATCGCCGGACTGCCCAAGGCCGAACTGCACGTCCACCACGTCGGCTCCGCCTCCCCCCGCATCGTCGCGGAACTCGCCGCCCGCCACCCCGACTCCAAGGTCCCCACCGACCCCGAGGCCCTGGTCGACTACTTCACGTTCACGGACTTCGCCCACTTCATCGAGGTGTACCTGTCCGTCGTGGACCTGATCCGCACGCCGGAGGACGTACGGCTGCTGACGTACGAGGTGGCCCGCGACCTGGCCCGGCAGCAGGTGCGCTACGCCGAGCTGACCATCACCCCGTTCTCCTCCACCCGCCGCGGCATCGACGAGAAGGCGTTCATGGACGCCATCGAGGACGCCCGCAAGGCGGCCGAGGCCGAGTTCGGGACCGTACTGCGCTGGTGCTTCGACATTCCCGGCGAGGCGGGCCTGGAGTCCGCCGAGGAGACCGCGCGGCTCGCCACCGACGACCGGGTGCGCCCGGAGGGCCTGGTGTCGTTCGGGCTCGGCGGGCCCGAGATCGGCGTGCCGAGGCCGCAGTTCAAGCCGTACTTCGACCGGGCGATCGCCGCCGGACTGCACTCCGTGCCGCACGCCGGTGAGACGACCGGCCCGGAGACGGTCTGGGACGCCCTGACCCACCTGCGCGCCGAGCGCATCGGGCACGGGACCAGTTCCGCGCAGGACCCGAAGCTGCTCGCGCACCTCGCCGAGCACCGGATCCCGCTGGAGGTGTGCCCGACCTCCAACATCGCCACGCGCGCGGTCCGCACGATCGACGAGCACCCGGTCAAGGAGTTCGTGAAGGCCGGGGTCATCGTCACCGTCAACTCCGACGACCCGCCCATGTTCGGCACCGACCTCAACAACGAGTACGCGGTCGCCGCCCGCCTCCTCGACCTCGACGAGCGGGGCCTGGCCGACCTGGCCAAGAACGCCGTGGAGGCGTCGTTCCTGGACGCGCCCGGCAAGGCCCGGATCAAGGACGAGATCGACACGTACACGACCACGTGGCTCGCCCCCTGACCCACCAGAATGGCCCCATGCAGAACGTGACCGCCGTCGCCCACCGCGGCGACCCCTACCGCGTCCGCGAGAACACGCTCGACTCCCTGCGCTCCGCGCTCGAACTGGGCGCGGACGCGGTGGAGATCGACGTACGGCTGACCAAGGACGGCGTGCCGGTGCTGCTGCACGACGAGACGCTGAAACGGCTGTGGGAGCAGAACCGGCCGGTGCTCGCGCTGTCGGCGGCCGAGGTGCGGGGGCTGACGGCGGGCGGGGTGCCGACGTTGGAGGAGGCGCTGGCGGCGTGCGACGGGAGCCGGGTGATGCTCGACCTGCCGGGCACGCCCGATGTGCGGGCGGCTCGCCGGGTCGTGGACGTCGTGCGCGGGTGCGGGGCGCAGGAGCGCGTGTACTACTGCGCGGGCGCCCCGGCCATGCTCGCCGTGCGCGCCGCCGACCCGGCCGCCGAGATCGCCCTGACCTGGACGACGTCGGCGCCGCCGCGCCCCGCGCTGCTGGACGCGGTGGGCCCGCGCTGGCTCAACTACCGTTTCGGCCTGGTCGACCACGCCCTCGCCGAGCGCGTCCACCGCGACGGCTACCTGCTGTCCGTCTGGACCCCGGACACCCGGCGCTCCATGCGCCGTCTGCTGGACATCGGCGTCGACTCGATCACGACCAATCGGGTCGCCGTCCTCCTGGGGCTGCGCTGAGCGCTCCGCAGGGAGCGCCGCGATGTGCAGGAGCTCTACACGCGGGAGCGCTGAGCCACCGTCGCCGGATCGCCCGGCGTCCCGCGGGTGACGTACTGGGGCACCGGTGCGGTGTCCTTGCCGTTGTCGCGGACCAGGCCGTAGCGGATGGCGCCCTGCGGGGGGCCGTACCGCACATCCTCGTTCACCTTCTCCCAGCTCGACGGCATGACGGTCAGGCCGTAGGAGGCGCCGCGCTCGTTCAGGTTCAGGGTGACGGTGCCGTCGATGTAGAAGTACTCGTTCTGCCACATCTGCTGGGCGCCCTCGGGCAGGACGGTGTAGCCGGTGTCCGGGCCGCCCATGCCGGTGACGTCGCCGCCGTCGGACGCCTTCCCGGTGACGTCGTCCATACGGCGGCCGCCGCCGGAGGCGACGTGGAAGATCTCGCCCTTCAGACCGGTCCAGGTCGGCATGGTCAGCCCGCCGGCCCGGTCGTGCGGCGCGATCTGCCAGCGCACCAGGACATAGCCCCGCCCGCTGAGCGTGACGCTCTCGCCGCGATGCTGCATGACCGCCTTCGCTCCCCAGGTGCTGGTGACGCCGGACTCGGGGCGGCGGGGCAGGGCGGCGGGCTCGGCGTTCGGGTCCGGGGCCCGGTCGACGGCGTCGACGACCGTGCCGTACAGGTCGACCTTCGTCGTCGACGGCGACGGTGACGGCGTGGCTGTGGGTGTCACCGACGGCGTGGGCGACGGCGGGCGGGCGGTGCTCGCCGCCGTGGGGACGGCCGCGCGCGGCGGCGCGTCCGGGGGCTGGGTGACGACATACGCGCCGCCCGCGACGATCGTCGCGCCGGCCGTCACCGCCACGGCGGGCTGGGTGAGCGCGGCCATCACCTTCGCGGACCAGCCCGCGGAGGCCGCCGTGGCCGTCGCCGCGGCCGCCGTCTTGCCGCCGAGGGCGAGGGAGAGGGTGAAGCCGACCGGGATCGGGACGAGTGCGATGCCGACGAGGAGGCGTTCCGCCGGTACGACGGCCTCGCGGGTGTCGCCGCAGTAGCCGCAGCCCCTGATGTGCCGGGCCAGCCGCTTGCGCCAGACGGAGTCGGGGCGGCCGTTCCAGCGGGCCGTCAGCTCGCGCAGGTCGGGGCAGGCGCCGTCCAGCGCACGGACGATGCCGCGCGCGGTCTCCAGCCGTTCCTTGACCCGCTGGACGCGCACCGCGGCGTGCTGTCGGCTGATCCCGGCCGCGGCGGCCAGTTCGCGCCGGGTGAGCTCGCCCGCGACCTCCAGCCACCACAGCGACAGAAGCTGCCGGTCCTCGTCGTCGAGCCAGCGCACGGCCTCCGCGACCTCGCGCCGCTGCCCCTCCAACTGCAGCCGCAGCACGGTGAGTTCGGCGAAGTCGGTGGCCTCGTGCGCGGCCGACTCGTCCAGCTGGGCGGTCTGCCTGCGGCGCGCCCGGTCCCGGATCTGCCGCATGGCGATGGCGACGAGCCAGGAGCGGAAGCTGTCCGGGTCGCGCAGCGAGCCGAGGTTGTCGACGGCCCGCAGCATGGTCTCCTGGACGACGTCGTCGACGTCGGCGTGACCGTTCAGGGCTCGTCCGACCACGTTGTAGACCAGCGGCAGCCAGCCCTCGACCAGCTCGTCCAGCGCATGCCGGTCACCGGCCTGCGCCGCCGCGATGGTGGCGCGCCACTGCCGGCCGGCTCCCTCGTCCACGTACGTCCTCTCCCGGGTCACTTGCTGCCCGTACGCACCTTCTCAGCCTGACCAGCGCTGTTGGCTATGCCGGAGATCACATTCCGCTTGCGGTGCGGGCGAGCCATGGGGAGGTCTCCCGGGTGTGGGGGCGGGGGGACGCGAGTGGAGACGCGGTGAAGGGGGCGGCGATAACACTTTTTCGACGACCCGGGGCCCGTAGGGGCGGTCCCTTACAACACCCTTGTTCCATACGGCACTTGGTCCGGGCTCCCCCAGGGTCCGAGCCCTCCTCGCCGACGATTCGGCCGGGGGTGCCTCGCCCCGACGATGATCACGGACACCCCGTCGACATCAGGAGCAGCAGATGCCCGTACGCCCGCTTCCCGCCCTCCTCACCTCCGCGCTCGCCCTGACCCTGACCGTGCTGCCGCTGGCCGGGACGGCGTCCGCGCGGCCCGCGTCGTCGTCGTGCAGCGCGCAGGCGATCGAGGCCGCCGATGCGGCCGGCCCCGACGTCAAGGCCCTGTGTGCCGCACTTAAGGGGCTGCCCGACAAGGACGCGACGGCCGCGCTGATCCGTGTGGGCGGCAAGGGGAGCTGGCACGGGGTGGCCGGCGTGCGTGACGTGAGAACCGGTGCGCCGGCGCTGGAGAACGCCCGCTTCCGGGCCGGTTCGACGACGAAGATCGTGACCGCGGCGATCGTGCTGCAACTCGCCGCCGAGAAGCGGATCTCCCTCGACGGCACGGTGCAGGAGTATCTGCCGGGTCTGCTTTCCGAGAAGTTCCAGCAGCCCATCACCGTACGGCAGTTGCTGAACTACACCAGCGGCCTCCAGCCGGGCGCGTCCCTCGGCGAGGACGTCGACGACGGCTACGAGCACCGCTTCGAGACGCTGACCCCCGAGGAGGTCGTGGCCGCGTCGGTCGCCAAGGGCCCCGACCCCGACCACGCGCCCGGCGAGCACCAGCGGTACGGCAACATCCACTACACCGTGCTGGGCATGCTGATCGAGAAGGTCACCGGCGACTCGTACGCCCACCAGGCGGCCGTACGGATCTTCCGCCCGCTCGGCATGCGGCACACGTCCTTCCCCGATGGCCCGGACCCCCGTGTCCACGGCCCGCACAACCGCGGGTACGACTGGATCGACGGCAAGCTGGTCGACGTGACCGAGTGGAACATGTCCGACCGGTTCGCGGCCGGCGACATGATCTCGACGACGGCGGACCTGGAGCGGCTGCTGTTCGCCCTGTTCCGCGGCCAGGTCGTGCCCGAGCCGCAGCTGAAGGAGATGTTCACCGTCCCGAAGATCAAGGGGGCCACCATGGCCGCCGCGCTGGAGCGGTACGAGCTGAACGGCAAGGAGATCTGGGGCAAGACGGGCGCCCGCCCCGGCTACCACGCCGTCGTCGCGGCCACCCGCAACCTGTCCCGGACGGTGGTCTACTCCGTCAACTCGACCGACGCGAAGGGCGACGGCCTGTCCATCGTCCAGCGCTTCGCGTTCCCGGCGTTCAACCGCTGACGGCGACGGCGGCGGCCGGCGGCGCCGACGCTTCGGTCAGCGCCTCCAGCCGCTTGATCTTCTTCCGCACGACGTACAGCGGGATCACCCCGAAGACGCCGAACGACATGTCGATCACCGACCACCAGAAAGGAATGCCGCGGATCGGCCCGCAGATGAGGGCGAGCGGGATGATCCCGGCGCAGGCGATCATCCCGAACTCGACGACCCAGATGTTGCGGACCGGGTCGCGGTAGGGGCCGTAGAAGGCGACCGCGATGACGAGGTGGGCGAAGGCGAGCCAGTCCGTGCCGTAGAGCAGGAACGGGTAGTCGGCGTCGGCGGCGTCGAGCCCCCGCCGGACGCGCTCGATCCAGTCCATGAGGCCGGGCAGGTGCTCCGGCACGGACAGGGCGCGCAACAGGTCCTCGGTCCAGCGCAGTTCGTGGACGAGGGGGAAGGCCGTGGCGCCGCTGAGCACCAGGCAGACGATAAAGACGACCAACCAGACGCGGATGCCCTTGAGCAGGGCGGCTCTGTCGCTCATGGGGGTAGCGTACGACTGGAGTTGAACACGTTCGAAAGCGGGGTCTCGTGGGGCCCTCACCACTGCCGTCCGGTCCGCGGCCGACCGGTCCTACGATGTCCGCGGCGAACGGAGAAGTCATGGGCTTGGACTTGAGCGCGCGGGCGTACCGCGAGCAGCGGTGGGCGGCGCGGACGGCGTTGGCCGCGGCGGGGCTCGCGGTGCTCGTGCCGCTCGCCTACGGCGGCGTCGGCGGCCTGCTGCTGCTGGTGGCCGGGGCCGCGGGGCTGGGCCTCAGCGCGGTCGCCGTGTGGTGGACGCTGACGCTGCGCGGACCGGTGCGCTGGGCCGCGGCCGCCCTGGCCCTGGCGGTGCCGGCCGCTGTCGTGGCCCTGTTCGCGGCCACCCTCTTCTGGGCGCTGCTGGCGTCCGTGGCGCTGTGGTCGGTGGCCGTCTGGAGTGGCCGGTACGCGCTGCGGGGGACGGGCAGTCCCCGGGTGCGGGTGATGCGGGAACGGAAGGCGCCGCCGCCGCAGCGGCCGTATCTGATCATGAACCCGCGCTCGGGCGGCGGGAAGGTGGTCCGCCACGCCCTCCAGGAGAAGGCCGAGCGTCTCGGTGCCCGCGTCATCCTGCTCGACCCGGACCAGCACCAGGACGTCACCGCCCTGGCCCGCGAGGCCGTGGCGGACGGCGCCGACCTGCTGGGCGTCGCGGGCGGTGACGGCACCCAGGCGCTGGTCGCGGCGGTCGCCGCCGCGTACGACATCCCGTTCCTGGTGATCAGCGCCGGCACCCGCAACCACTTCGCCATGGACCTCGGCCTGGACCGCGACGACCCCGCCACCTGCCTCGACGCGCTCACCGACGGCGTGGAACTCCGCGTCGACCTCGGCTTCGCGAACGGCCGGCCCTTCGTCAACAACGCCTCCTTCGGGGCGTACGCGGCCATCGTGCAGAGCCCCGGCTACCGGGACGACAAGATCGGCACCAGCCTGGAGCTGCTGCCCGACCTGCTCACCCGTCAGCAGGGTCCGCGGCTGACGGCCCGCGCGGGCGGCACCACGCTCGACGCTCCGCATGCCCTGCTGGTCAGCAACAACCCCTACCGCACGGACGATCCCTTCGGACTCGGCCGTCGCGACCGTCTCGACGCGGCCGTCCTCGGCGTCCTCGGCATAAGGGTGGACAGCGCGGCAGAGGCCGCCGGACTGCTCCTCGACCCCGCGCCGGGCGGCCTCACCATCCTCACCGCGCCCGACGTGGTCATCGAGGCCGACCGGGCGGAGATCGAGGCCGGCATCGACGGCGAGGCCCTGGTCCTGCCCGCCCCGGTCCACTGCCGCATCACCCCCGGCGCCCTGCGCGTCCGCGTCCCCCGCAAACGCCCCGGCGTCCCACAGCACGGGCCCCGCCTGGACTGGCGCCGGCTGCGCAAACTGGCGGCGACGGTGGGGCGGACGGCGGTGCACCACCGGAGCCGGGTGTGACCCCTGGGCCGGGGTTCTTCGCATGCGAGGAATCGGCCTGGCAGTGGCCACAGCGGCGCTGGTCGGAGGAGGGGTCGCGCTGGCTCCGGCGGCCAGTGCGGCGGAGGAGAACGGCGCGTGCGAGAGCGGGGAGATCTGCCTGTACAGCGGCGCCCTCTTCACCGGCAACATGCTGGATCTCGGCAAGTGCCAGTACGTCGATCTGGCGGACAAGGGCTGGGCGGGCGCGATGCGCTCGTACGACAACAAGCAGACCGTCGGCACGATCGCCACGTTCTACACGACGACCCCGCTCGGGCGGCAGGTCGTGGCCACCTCCACGGCGCCCGACAAGCTCCCCGCCTTCACACAGGGCGTTCTCGTCGACGGCATCCAGGTCTGCTGACCGGCTCCCCGCACCGGGGCCCCCGACCCACTCGAGCACCTTGGGCGGGGGCCTTCGACGTGGCTGTCCCCTCCCAGCGGTAGTAGTCCCTACAGTCCCGCGATCGCGTTCCACCGCTTCCCGAACTCCACCCGCTCCTCGGACGTGATGTCCCGCGCGACGGCGAGGTGTTCGCGCATCGCCCGGTCCGGGAAGATCAGCGGGTCCTCGGCCAGGGCGGCCGTCTCCTCGTCCTTGGCGGCGGCGAGCACGTCCTGGGCGGCCGGGACGGGGCAGACGTAGTTGACCCAGGCGGCCAGCTCGGCGGCGACCTCGGGCTCGTAGTAGTAGTCGATGAGCCGCTCGGCGTTGGCCTTGTGGCGGGCCAGGTTGGGGATCATCAGGGACTCCGACCACAGCTCGGCGCCCTCCTCGGGGACGACGAAGCGGATGTCGGGGTCGTCGGCCCGGAGCTGGATGACGTCGCCCGAGTAGGCCTGGCAGGCCAGGACGTCTCCGCTGGAGAGGTCCTTGATGTAGTCGTTGCCGGTGAAGCGGCGGATCTGGCCCTTGCGCACCTGCTCCTCCACCTGGTCGCAGACGGTGTGGAAGTCGTCCGCCGTCCAGCGCGTGATGTCGACGCCGTTGCCCTGCATGAGCAGGGCGAATGCCTCGTCCAGGCCGGAGAGCAGGGTCACCCGGCCCCTGAGGTCACTCGCCCACAGCTCGGACACGCCGCGTATCTCGCGGCCCAGCCTGCGGCGGTTGTACGCGATACCGGTGATGCCGGACTGCCACGGCACGGTGAACTTCCGTCCGGGGTCGAAGGCCGGTGAACGCAGCAGCGGGTCCAGGTACTTGGTCACGTGGGGCTGGCGCGCCCGGTCCAACTCCTGCACCCAGCCCAGCCGTACGAACCGGGCGCACATCCAGTCGCTGATGACGACGAGGTCGCGGCCGGTGCGCCGGTGGTTCATCAGGGCGGGGCTGATCTTGCCGAAGAACTCGTCGTTGTCGTTGATCTCCTCGACGTAGTCGACCGAGATGCCGGTGCGCTGCTGGAAGGCTTCCAGCGTCGGCCGCCGGGTCTCGTCCGCGTCGTCGGTGTCGATGTACAGCGGCCAGTTCGCCCAGGTGAGCCGCTTGTCGGTAGCGGAGAGATCAGTAGCGGCTCGCTCGTTGGGCGGCACGTAAGCGGCCGGCACTCCACAACTGGCGACCCCGCCCAGCAGCGCACCCGTACCGAGGGCGCGCAGCAGGGACCGGCGTGACAGTGCGGAGTTCTCCGTTCGAAGGGCCATGTCCGCAGCATGCCAGGGCTGCAACGCCCTGAAGGGGCGCGGGGCTGTGCCCGATATGCGGCTCCGCCGCGGGTGCGCGACCAGCCCCCACGCACCCGCGGCCGAAACACGACCTACGCGTCCAGGGACGTCATCACGTGCTTGATCCGCGTGTAGTCATCGAACCCGTACGCCGAAAGGTCCTTGCCGTAGCCGGACTTCTTGAACCCACCGTGCGGCATCTCCGCGACCAACGGAATGTGCGTGTTGATCCACACGCACCCGAAGTCCAGCGCCTTGGACATCCGCATCGCCCGCCCGTGGTCCTTCGTCCACACCGACGACGCGAGCGCGTACTCGACACCGTTGGCCCACTCGACGGCCTGCGCCTCGTCGGAGAAGGACTGCACGGTGATGACCGGCCCGAAGACCTCCTTCTGGATGATCTCGTCGTCCTGCTTCAGCCCGGACACGACGGTCGGCGCGTAGAAGTACCCCTTCTCACCGACCTGGTGGCCACCGGCCTCGACCTTGGCGTGGGCGGGCAGCCGCTCGATGAACCCGGAGACCTGCTTGAGCTGGTTGGGGTTGTTGAGCGGGCCGAACAGCACGTCCTCGTCGTCCGGCTGGCCCGTCTTGGTGTCGGCGGCGGCCTTCGCGAGCGCCTGCACGAACTCGTCGTGGATGGCCTCGTGGACGAGCACGCGGGTGGCGGCCGTACAGTCCTGCCCGGCGTTGAAGAACCCCGCGACGGAGATGTCCTCGACGGCCTTGGCGATGTCGGTGTCCTCGAAGACGACGACCGGCGCCTTGCCGCCCAGCTCCAGGTGGACCCGCTTGAGGTCCTTCGACGCGGACTCGGCGACCTGCATACCGGCCCGCACCGAGCCGGTGATGGACGCCATGGCCGGGATGGGGTGCTCGACCATCATGCGGCCGGTCTCGCGGTCACCGGTGATGACGTTGAAGACGCCCTTGGGCAGGATCGAGCCGATGATGTCGGCCATCAGGACGGTGGACGCCGGAGTCGTGTCCGACGGCTTCAGCACCACCGTGTTGCCCGCGGCGATGGCCGGCGCGAACTTCCATACGGCCATCATCATCGGGTAGTTCCAGGGCGCGACCTGCGCGCAGACGCCGACCGGCTCACGGCGGACGATCGAGGTCAGGCCCTCCATGTACTCACCGGCCGAGCGGCCCTCGAGCATCCGCGCCGCACCCGCGAAGAAGCGGATCTGGTCCACCATCGGCGGGATCTCCTCGGACCGCGTGAGCCCGATCGGCTTGCCGGTGTTCTCCACCTCGGCCGCGATGAGCTCCTCGGCCCGCTCCTCGAACGCGTCCGCGATCTTCAGCAGGGCCTTCTGCCGCTCGGCGGGGGTCGTGTCACGCCAGCCCGGGAAGGCCCTGGCGGCGGCCTCCATCGCGGCGTCGACGTCCGCCTGCCCGGACAGCGGCGCGGTCGCGTACGCCTCGCCCGTCGCGGGGTTGACCACCTCGGTGGTCCGTCCGTCGGCGGCGTCCCGGAACTCACCGTCGATGTAATTGCGCAGACGACGCAGCTCGGTGCTCACTGCCGGCCTCCTGTCAGGTCTTCACTGCTTGCGGCTGTCAGTCCTGGTTGTCCAGTTACTGAGACACCCACCCTAGTCGGCAGACCCACGTTTTCAACACCCCCGATCGCGCCAAGGCTGCGAAATCCGCAAGTCTCAGTCGCGTAAACAACGAATTTCATCGCCACGGCCTTGCGGAACTGTCGAGACGTCGTGCACAGTGACGTCGTGGCCAGTCGAAGCGCAGAGCACAGGGACTCCCGCGAGTCCAGGACGGGCGGTCCCCAGCTGGACGCCGTCTCCCTCGCCATCATCGAACAACTCCAAGAGGACGGCCGCCGGCCGTACGCCGCCATCGGCAAGGCAGTGGGCCTGTCCGAGGCGGCCGTGCGCCAGCGCGTCCAGAAGCTGCTCGACCAAGGCGTGATGCAGATCGTCGCCGTCACGGACCCGCTCACCGTGGGCTTCCGCCGCCAGGCGATGGTCGGCGTGAACGTCGAGGGCGACGTGGAGTCGGTCGCCGACGCGCTGACCGCCATGTCCGAATGCGAGTACGTGGTGATGACAGCCGGGTCCTTCGACCTGATGGTGGAAATCGTCTGCGAGGACGACGACCACCTCCTGGACGTCATCAACCGACGCATCCGGGCCGTCCCCGGAGTGCGCTCGACCGAGAGCTTCGTCTATCTCAAGCTCAAGAAGCAGACCTACATGTGGGGAACCCGATAACCGTGAGGACCCGATAACCGTGAGCACCGACACCCCTCAGGACCTCAGCAGGACCGCGTACGACCACTTGTGGATGCACTTCACGCGTATGTCCTCGTACGAGAAGGCCCCCGTCCCCACCATCGTCCGGGGCGAGGGCACCTACATCTACGACGACAAGGGCAAGCGCTACCTCGACGGTCTCGCCGGCCTGTTCGTGGTCCAGGCGGGTCACGGCCGCGTCGAGCTGGCCGAGACCGCCTTCAAGCAGGCGCAGGAGCTGGCGTTCTTCCCGGTGTGGTCCTACGCCCACCCGAAGGCGATCGAGCTCGCCGAGCGCCTCGCGGACCACGCGCCGGGCGACCTCAACAAGGTCTTCTTCACCACCGGCGGCGGTGAGGCGGTGGAGACCGCCTGGAAGCTCGCCAAGCAGTACTTCAAGCTGGTCGGCAAGCCCACCAAGCACAAGGTCATCTCACGTGCGGTCGCCTACCACGGCACCCCGCAGGGCGCCCTGTCCATCACGGGTCTGCCGGCTCTGAAGGCGCCGTTCGAGCCGCTGGTCCCCGGCGCGCACAAGGTCCCGAACACCAACATCTACCGCGCCCCGATCCACGGCGACGACCCGGAGGCCTTCGGCCGCTGGGCCGCCGACCAGATCGAGCAGCAGATCCTCTTCGAGGGCCCGGACACGGTCGCCGCGGTCTTCCTTGAGCCGGTGCAGAACGCGGGCGGCTGCTTCCCGCCCCCGCCCGGCTACTTCCAGCGGGTCCGCGAGATCTGCGACCAGTACGACGTGCTGCTCGTCTCGGACGAGGTCATCTGCGCCTTCGGCCGCCTGGGCACGATGTTCGCCTGCGACAAGTTCGGCTACGTCCCGGACATGATCACCTGCGCCAAGGGCATGACCTCGGGCTACTCCCCGATCGGCGCCTGCATCATCTCGGACCGGCTGGCCGAGCCCTTCTACAAGGGCGACAACACCTTCCTGCACGGCTACACCTTCGGCGGCCACCCGGTCTCCGCGGCGGTGGGCCTGGCCAACCTCGACCTGTTCGAGCGCGAGGGTCTGAACCAGCACGTGCTGGACAACGAGGGCGCGTTCCGCGCGACCCTGGAGAAGCTGCACGACCTGCCGATCGTCGGCGACGTCCGCGGCAACGGCTTCTTCTACGGCATCGAGCTGGTGAAGGACAAGGCCACCAAGGAGTCCTTCAACGAGGAGGAGACCGAGCGAGTCCTCTACGGCTTCCTCTCCAAGGCCCTGTACGACAACGGCCTGTACTGCCGCGCCGACGACCGTGGCGACCCGGTCGTCCAGCTCGCCCCGCCGCTGATCTCCAACCAGGAGACGTTCGACGAGATCGAGCAGATCCTGCGGGCGACGCTGTCGGAGGCGTGGACCAAGCTGTGACGCCCGGAAGACCATCTCCCGCCTGAATGATCAACACACCGGCCCCGGTGCCGCCCGTTCGAGTGAGACACGGCGGCCCGGGGCCGTGTGCTGTCCGGGCTCCGGGCGGCGGCTGCCTAGCGTGCCAGTGACCGATCAGCCCAGCCTTCGTTCCCCCGCACGAGGGATCAGGCCTGGGAAAACGGATCAGAACCGAGGTGTACGCGATGGTGGCCCCGCCGGACAACGACGTGCTCTGGGCACGCGCCCTGCACTTCACGCACAACGACGGTTCGCCCGCGCTCAGCGGCGTCTCGCTCGGTGTCCAGGAGGGCGAGGTCCTAGCCGTCATCGGCCCGCGCGGCAGCGGCAAGACGACTCTGCTGCGGTGTCTGTCCGGCCTGTCCGCGGTCCGGCGGGGCGAGGTCTGGTTCAACAGCGTGCCGGTGCACAAGATGGGCCCGGCGGACCGCGAACGGCTCCGGCGCGACCGCTTCAGCTGGATCGACCCGGCACCGTCACTCGTCCCCGAGCTGAACGTCTGGGAGAACACCGCCCTCCCCCTGATGCTGCGCGGCACCAGCCGCCGCCGCGCCAAGGCGGCCGCGCTGGAGTGGCTGAACCGC
This sequence comes from Streptomyces sp. NPDC093591, assembly GCF_044764885.1. Taxonomy (NCBI): domain Bacteria; kingdom Bacillati; phylum Actinomycetota; class Actinomycetes; order Kitasatosporales; family Streptomycetaceae; genus Streptomyces; species Streptomyces sp. NPDC093591. Next base: position 123,079 of record NZ_JBIWIY010000019.1, on the reverse strand, counting down.
CTGGACGTCGCCGAGTCGGCCCGCAAGCGCCCGCACCAGTTGGTGCACGCCGAACGCCAGCGCGTCTGCATCGCCCGCGCGCTCGCCCCCTCCCCCACGGTCCTGTTCGCCGACGAGCCGACCGCCCCCCTGCACCGCTCCGACCGCGCGCACATCCTGCGCACCCTGACGACAGCGGCCCGCTCGCACGGCATCACGGTCGTCCTGGCCAGCCCCGACGCGGACCCGGCGACGCTCGCCGACCGCACGGTCACGCTCATGGACGGACGGCGCGTGAACACGGTGCACCTGCCACCGGCCACGGAGACGGAAGGCCGGGCCGCGTGCTCGCTCTCCGCCTGACCCACGGTGCCCGACCGGCCGTACAGCTGCGCCGCCTGCTGGTGGCGGCGGCGTCGGCCGGTACGGGCTTCCTCCTGCTGTGCGCCCTGGGCTACGCGATGTCCCACGACTCCCCCGCCGCGTCGCTCCTGCGTCTTGCCTGGTGCGCACCCCCGCTGGCGGCGACGGTCCACTTCGCCGTGGCCGTGGCCCGGACCGACCCCGGCACCAGACCCCGCCCCGGCCTCGCGGCCATCGGCCTGGGCCCGGCCCGTCTGATGGCCGTATCTGCCACCACCACGGCCCTGTCCTGCACCCTCGGCTCCACGGTGGCCCTGCTGGTCTTCCTCCATCTGAGGGGCGACCTGACGGGCATGCCCTTCGACGGCGCGGCCGCGGAGTTCCTGGCGGCGGGCAGCCCCCTGCCGGTGCCCGCCACGCTGACGCTGCTGACCCTGGTACCGGCGATCGCGTCGCTGATGGTGGCGCTGACCCTGCGCCCGAGGGAACTCGGCCCCACCGCCGCCCAGGGCACGGGAAGGGCGGACGTCCGCTTCGGGGCGTACGGCAGGCCAGGCGCGCGGGAGACGTTCGGGGCGTACGGGCGGTTCGGCGCCCACCTGCGGCGAGGCGAGCGTGGCGACGCCCACACGGACGGGCCCCGTCAGCCCGAGGGCGGCACCCCGCAGACAGCCGACCCGGCCCGGACGCCGACCCCCACCACGGACAACCCACCGGCCGACTGGACCGAAGCGGTGGCCGACCCCGCACCCGCGACCGACTCGGGCCGCGCACGCCCCCTCGCCCCCCGCAAACCCCCCGCCGGCCTCCCCTGGGGCATCGCGGTCCTCGCCGGGGGCCTCGCCGTCGAGGCCTATGCCGGCCGTACGACGACCGGCACCGCCGTCGCCATGGCCGCCGCCCTCCCCACCGGCCCCGCCGGAGTCGTGGTCGGCTGGCTGCTCACCGCCCTCGGGCTCGCCCTGGCCGCCCCCGGCCTCACCCACCTCTGCGGCCGCCTCCTGCAGAGCGCGCGACCGGGCGCCCTGCGCCTCCTGGCCGGCCGTGTCCTGATGGAGGAAGCCGTCCGCATCGGCCGCCCGCTCGGCATCGTCTGCGCCGTCACCTCCGCCGTCTACGCCCTGGCGCCCTTCCCGGGCAACGCGGCCACCCCGCCGTTCGGCGCCCTCACCACCCTCGGCGTCACCCTGGTCACCGGCTGCACGGTGGCCACCCTCCTCACGGCCGCCGTGGAGGCCAAACACGCCCGCGCCGACACCACGGCCGCGCTGCTGCGGCTCGGCGCCCCCACCGCGATGCTCCGCAGCGCCGCCGCGCTGCGCGCCGGCATCCTGCTGGCCTTCTTCGGCCCGCTCACCCTGATCGTGGCCGAGCTGGCCGCGCTGCCCCTGGCACGGTGAAGCCGCCGAGCGGGCCCCGCCGCCCGGCGAAAAACTCGTAGAAAAAAAGTCTCCGCGCGGCGATGAGTTCCGCCCGGCCCCGCGGTCTACCCCATCGAACAGCAGCCACCCCGATGGGAGAGACCACGATGACCGCCCCCGCGTACCAGCAGATGATCTTCCTGAACCTGCCCGTGAACGACCTCGACGCCTCGAAGAAGTTCTTCACGGAGCTCGGTTACTCGATCAACCCGCAGTTCAGCGACGAGAACGCGGCGTCCGTCGTGATCAGCGACACCATCGTCGCGATGCTGCTCACCAAGCCGTTCTACTCGACCTTCACCAAGAAGGAGATCGCGGACGCCACGAGGACCAGCGAGGTGCTGATCTGTCTGAGCGCCGAGAGCCGCGAGAAGGTCGACGAGCTGGTCGAGAAGGCGGTCGCCGCGGGCGGCACGGCCTCGGACCAGGTCCAGGACCCGGGCTTCATGTACGGCCGCTCCTTCGACGACCTCGACGGCCACACCTGGGAGGTCGTGTGGATGGACCCGTCGGCCATCGAGGGCTGAGGCCGGCCGCCCCATCGACGGTGCCTAGCATGGGCGGGTGCAGACGATGCCCGCCCATGCGGCCCACCACAACGACCGTGAGATAGAGACGCTCGAGGAGTTCGACGCCACCGTCGCGGCGCGCGGCACCCTCGCCGGATTCCGTGTCCAAGCCGTCGATCTGACGGACCGTACGCGCGAACTGCTCACCACGGACACGGCCGGCGCCGTCTTCCTCGGCTGCCCGATGCGCGAGGACGCGGCCGCGAAGATCCGCACGGACGGCGCCCTGGTCTTCCCGCCGCTCCCCGGCCTGCCCTTCGACCCGTACCGGGCCCTGGTCTACTCGCCCGACGAACTCTTCGCCTCCCTGGCCGACGGCTACGAGAACACCCCCGACGCCCGCGCGTACGCCTGGTTCCAGCAGACCAAGGCGGACGGCGACATCTACGCCTCCATGCTCCGCGCGGTCCACGACGACTCCGTCTCCGACGCCCTCGACGAACTCCTGTCCGGCACCCGGGTGGTGGGCGTCATGGGCGGCCACGCGATGCGCCGCGGCACGGAGGCCTACGAGGGTGCGGCGCGACTCGGCCGGGAGCTGGCCCGCGCGGGCTTCACCGTGGCCACCGGCGGCGGCCCGGGAGCGATGGAGGCGGCGAACCTCGGCGCGTACGCCGCCCCGTACGGCGACGAGATGCTCGCCGACGCCCTCCAGCTCCTCGCGAAGGCGCCCGGGTTCACCCCCTCCATCACCGAGTGGGCCATGGCGGCCTTCGAGGTGCGCTCCCGTTGGCCGAAGGGTGGCCGTTCCGTCGGCATCCCGACCTGGTTCTACGGCCACGAGCCGCCGAACCCGTTCGCCTCCCACATCGCCAAGTACTTCGCCAACGCCACCCGCGAGGACGGCCTCCTGGCCCGCTCGAACGCGGGTGTCGTCTTCCTGGCGGGCGCCGCCGGCACCGTACAGGAGATCTTCGACAACGCGACGCCGAACTACTACGAGTCGCGCGGTGAGCCGACCCCCATGGTGCTGGTCGACCGCGCCCACTGGACCGAGAAGCTGCCGACGTGGCCGCTGCTGAAGTCCCTGGCACGGGACCGCTCGATGGAGTCCCGTATCGCCCTGGTTGACCGGATCGAGGAGGCTCCGGCGGCGTTGAAACGTCTCAGCGATTAATAAGAGGGCAAAGCCAACGCCCGTGGACTGCATATGCGTTGACACTGCTTATGCCACGCTTATAAACCTGTGAGACTCCTGGGGACGGTGATGACACATCACCGCCTCGTTCAACCCCCCTCAGTTGTGCAACTCGTAAGGACAAAAGTGTCCATAAACCGCCGTACTGTCGTGCGTTCCGCGCGCGCTCTTGGTGTCGCCTCCGCCGCGGCCGCGCTCACGCTCGGCCTCGCGGGCAACGCCCTCGCGTGCGACATCAGTGAATTCTCAGCCGAAGCCAAGTGCGACGGCGACAAGGGTGTCATCACGGTCACCGACGTGGACCCCAGCGGTATCCCGGCGACCGTCAGCGTGTACCTGCAGAACAACGGCGCCGACCTGAAGAAGGTCGGCGAGCAGGAGGTCAAGGGCTCGCGCGAGGGTGTCACCATCACCTTCGCCGAGAACTGGAAGCCGGACGCGGAGTACCGGATCCACGTCAAGGCCGCCGGCTACGTCGACGAGGACATCAAGCCGAACCTGACGACCCCCTCCACGGCCTGCAAGAAGGAGGAGGAGCCGCCGGCTCCGTCCGACACCCCGACCCCGTCGGACTCCGCCTCGACCCCGGCCGAGGAGACCGACACGCCGACCCCGACGCCCTCGGAGAGCGAGAGCACCGCCCCCGCGGACACCGGGAGCAGCGCTCCGTCCCCGGCGGCCGGTGACTCCAACCTCGCCGAGACCGGCGCGAACTCCAACACCGGCCTCATCGCCGGCATCGCGATCGCCCTGGTCGCGGTCGGCGGCGGCGCGGTCTTCCTCGGTCTGCGCCGTCGCGGGGCGAGCAACGACCGCTGACACGCCCGCACGGCAACACCCTTGTGGCCCGTCCCCTTCCCGGGGGCGGGCCATTCGCTGTCGTACGACCCGCGACAACCTGTCAGCCGAAGGTCGCCCGCTCCAGCCAGAACTCCAGCAACTCCCGCTCGCCGAGGACCTCCAACTCCGGGCTGTCCAGCGGCAGTCGACGGTAGAAGGCGAGGAGTACGGCGGTGAGCGGTCCCCGCAGCGCGACGGTCGCCTTCTCGTGGCCGCGCCGCCAGGCGAGAACCTCCCCGGACAGGTCGACGCTCCACTCCGCATTCACATCGGGGGCGCTGTCGGTGGCGTGCAGATGGATGCTGCTCCCCGGCCGACGCAGTTCCCGCGCCGGGTCGTCCGGCAGCGTCCGCTGCGCCCACTCCACGATCTCCAGCCACTCGTCGATCGCGTCGGCGGCCACGTCCGGCGCGACTTCGTAGGGCAGTCCGGCGGCGAGCGTCGCGTCCGCGCGGTGGACGGTGATCTCGTGCGTCATACGGCGGGCCCAGAACCCGGCGTTGAGGATCCCCGCCCATCCCCACACCTTGGCGTCCGGCCCGGCCTCCCGCAGCGTGCCGACGAGCATCTCACCGGTCTCCGCCAGCCAGGCGTCCAGCGCGGCGGCGTCCCCCTCGCCCTCGGGGCCCTCGAAGCCGGGCACCCGCTCCTCCGGGACCTCGTCCTCGGCGCGCGTGCGCACCGTCAGCTCCACCCAGCGCAGGGCGCCGCCGATGTGCCGTACGAGCTCCTCCAGCGACCAGTCCGGGCAGGTCGGCACGGTGACCGACAGATCGGCCCCGGAGGTCACCACGGCCCTCAACAGGCCGACCTGGTGGGATATTTCGTCACAGTAGCGATCGTGCGGGAGTGGCGTCATGCCCCGCACCCTATGCGCCGGACGATCAGCCCAGCAGCACAATTTCCGCCGCTTCGAACTCCACCCCGACGGTGTCCCCGACCTCGGGCGCGTCCCGCAGCGCACACGCCGCTTCCAGGCGCGGCGCGTCCTCCGGCTGAAGGTGCACGGCCACGTGCGTGCCCTTGAACGTGCGTGCCGTGACCGTGCAGCGCAGCCCCGCGTCGGCGGCCACGAGCCGTACGCCGGCCGGCCGTACGAGCAGCGTCCGCGGCCCCTGCGCGGCGCCCTCGCTCACCGGCAGCTTGCCCCAGGGCGTGTCCGCGGCCTCCCCGGCGACCGTGCCCTCGACCACGTTGTCGAACCCGAGGAAGCGCGCCACGAACTCGTCCACGGGCCGCTGCCATACCTCCAACGGCGACCCGGACTGGGCGATCCGCCCGTCCCGCATCACCACGACCCGGTCGGCGAGCGCGAAGGCCTCGCCCTGGTCGTGCGTCACGGCGAGCACGGTGGTGCCCAACCGCCCGAACAGCTCCCGGAGTTCGACGACAAGGCGCTCCCGCAGGGAGCGGTCGAGCTGGCCCAACGGCTCGTCCAGCATCAGCAGCCGGGGACGGGGCGCGAGCGCACGGGCCAGCGCCACCCGCTGCTGCTCCCCACCGGAGAGCGAGGCGACGGCCCGACGGGCGGCCCCCGGCAGTCCGACCAGGTCGAGCAACTCCCGTACGCGCTCGGCCTGTTCACCCTTGGAGGCACCGTGCATCCGCGCCCCGAAGGCCACGTTGCCGCCGACGTCCCGCTGCGGAAACAGCTGATGGTCCTGGAACATCAGCCCGACGCCCCGCTTGTGCGCGGGCACCCCGGACTGATCCCGCCCGTCCAGCGACACCCGCCCGGCGTCGAGCGGTTGCAGGCCCGCCACCGCCCGCAGCAGCGTCGACTTGCCGCTGCCGCTCGGCCCGAGCACGCACACGATCTCGTGCTCGGCGACATCGAGATCGACGCCGTCCAGCACGGGCCGCCCACCGAACCGTACGGTCGCGCCCTCAAGACTCAGCAGGCTCACTCGGCTTGGCAGACTCGCCGTCATTCAGAACTCCCCCGTCCGATCCGTACGGAGCCGCTCCAGCACCAGCAGCGCCACCGCGCACACCACCATCAGTACCGTCGAAAGTGCCATCGCCTGGCCGTAGTTGAGCTCGCCGGCCCGCCCCAGCAGCCGCGCCACGGCCACCGGCAGGGTCGGATTGTCGGGCCGGGCGATGAACACGGTCGCGCCGAACTCCCCGAGCGACACCGCGAAGGCGAACCCGGCCGCGATCAGCAGCGCCCTTCGCACCATCGGCAGATCCACCTCACGCCAGACCCGCCACGGCGACGCCCCCAGCACCGATGCCGCCTCCCGCAGCCGCTGGTCCACGGCCCGCAGCACGGGCAGCATGGTCCGTACGACGAAGGGCACCCCGACCAGCGCCTGGGCCAGCGGCACCAGAATCCACGTGCTGCGGAGGTCGAGCGGCGGCTCGTCCAGGGCGATCAGGAACCCGAAGCCGACCGTCACCGCGGACACTCCGAGCGGCAGCATCAACAGCGCGTCGAAGCCCCGCACGAACCGGCCCGCGTCCCGTCGGGTCAACGCGGCCGCGGCCAGCCCGCCGATCACCACGGCGATGAGCGTGGCGACGACGGCGTACTGCAGCGAATTACCGATCGCCTCGATCGGCGCGACGAGGAAGACCCCACCGTCGGCGCTGGTCAGCGCCCGGTAGTAGCCGAAGTCGGGCGCGTCCAGCGACCGCTGCACCAGCACGGCGAGCGGCAGCAGCAGGAGTACGACGATGACGGCCAGGACACCGGCCAGCAGCGCCCACTGCCCCGCCCCGCGCGGCCGCCGCGCGGTCACCGACGCGTCCACCAGACGCAGGGCGCTCTCGCGTCGCCGTACCGTCCAGGCGTGCACGGCGAGGATCGCGCCCACCGCGAGGAACTGGATGATCGTCAGGACGGCGGCCGTGGACAGATCGAAGATCTCGGACGTCTGCCGGTAGATCTCCACTTCGAGCGTCGAGAAGGTCGGCCCGCCGAGGATCTGGACGACACCGAAGGAGGTGAAGGTGAACAGGAAGACCATGAGCGCGGCGGCGGCCACGGCGGGCGCGAGGGCCGGCAGGGTGACGGTCCGCCAGGCGGTGAGGCGCGACGCCCCCAGCATCCGCGCGGCCTCCTCCTGCCGCGGGTCCAGCTGCGCCCAGAGCCCGCCGACCGTCCGTACGACGACGGCGTAGTTGAAGAAGACGTGCGCGAGCAGGATGGCCCACACGGTGGTGTCCAGCCGTACGCCCCAGAGTTCGTCGAGGAGTCCGCCGCGGCCGACCAGCGCGAGGAACGCCGTACCGACGACGACCGTCGGCAGCACGAAGGGGACGGTCACCACGGCCCGCAGGATCTGCTTTCCGGGGAAGTCGAAGCGGGCGAAGACGTAGGCGCCGGGCAGCGCGATCAGCAGGGTCAGCGCGGTGGAGGCGAGCGCCTGCCAGGTGGTGAACCACAGGACGTGCCGGATGTCGGGCTCCCCCAGCACGTCCGCCAGCCGCCCGAACTGCCACACCCCGTCCGCCTTCAGACCTCGCGCGACGATCGCGGCGACGGGATAGGCGAAGAAGACCGCGAAGAACGCGACGGGCACGGCGACGAGGCCGAGCCGCATCGCCGCGCTCCGCGTGGCCCTCTTGCGGGGTGCCTCTACTTCAGTACGAGCGAGGTCCACGACTTGACCCAGTCGTCACGGTTGTCGGCGATCTTCGCCGGGTCCATGGTCTCGGGGTTCTCGGCCTGAGGGCCGTACTCGGTGAACTCCTCGGGCACCTGGGCGCCCTCGACCACGGGGTAGACGAACATGTTGAGCGGCATGTCCTCCTGGAACGTCCTCGTCAGCAGGAAGTCGATCAGCGCCTTGCCGCCCTCGGTGTTCTCGGCGTTGCTGAGCAGGCCCGCGTACTCGACCTGACGGAAGCAGGTTCCGGTCGCGACACCGGTGGGCGCGGTGGTCGGCTTCGGGTCGGCGTAGATCACCTCGGCGGGCGGCGAGGAGGCGTACGACACGACGAGCGGCCGGTCGGCCTTCGCCTTCTTCCCGCCGGCGGACCCGGAGAACTCCTCGTTGTAGGCCTGCTCCCAGCCGTCGACGACCTTCACGCCGTTGGCCTTCAGCTTCTTCCAGTAGCCCTCCCAGCCGTCGTCGCCGTACTTCGCGGCGGTGCCGAGCAGGAAGCCGAGGCCGGGCGAGGAGGTGGAGGCGTTCTCGGTGACGAGGAGGTTCTTGTACTCCGGCTTGATCAGGTCGTCGTACGACGTCGGCGGCGTCAGCTTGTGCTCGCTGAAGTACGCCTTGTCGTAGTTGACGCAGATGTCGCCGGTGTCGATGGGCGTGACCCGGTGCTCGTCCTTGTCCGCGAGGTACTCGGGCTTGATGGTGCCGGCGCCCTTCGCCTCGTACGACTGGAACAGATCGTTGTCGAGCGCCCGCGAGAGCAGGGTGTTGTCGACGCCGAAGAAGACGTCGCCCTGCGGGTTGTCCTTGGTCAGGATCGCCTTGTTGACGGCCTGCCCGGCGTCGCCGTCCTCCAGGACCTTGACCTTGTAGCCGGACTGCTTCTCGAAGGCGCCGAGGACCGGCTTGGAGACGGCCCACGAGTTGTGGCTGACGAGCGTGACGGTCTTGGAACCGCCGCCGCTGCCGCTGCCGCCGTCACTGTCGGACGATCCGCACGCGGCCAGGGCGGGCAGCGCGACGAGACCGAACCCGACGGCGAAAACCGTGGCCTTCTTGGTGATGCTCACTGAATTCCTCCTGGGGTTGACCAGGAGAAGACGCGGCCCTGCCCGGAACCTCTGGGGGCTCCGGGCAGGGCGCAACAGCTCGAGTGGTGACCGATCTCCCTACCCAGAATGACCTGGGCCAGGTTCGGAGGGTCTGCGGCCGGTGCCGCACTCTCAGCGCTGTGGCGCTCCCCTGTCGGAATATGAAGATGTACTTACGGCGGCCAGACTACCGCTCGGTCGCCGCGAGCTGCCCACACGCCCCGTCGATCTCCTGCCCACGGGTGTCCCGAATGGTCACCGGCACACCATGGGCGGCGATGGCCTCGACGAACGCCTTCTCGTCCTCGGGCCGCGAAGCGGTCCACTTCGACCCGGGCGTCGGGTTCAGCGGAATCAGGTTCACATGCACCGGCTTGCCCTTGAGCAGCCGCCCGAGCCGGTCACCACGCCAGGCCTGGTCGTTGATGTCCCGGATGAGGGCGTACTCGATGGACAGCCGACGGCCCGACTTGGCGACGTACTCGAACCCGGCGTCGAGCACCTCACGCACCTTCCACCGTGTATTGACCGGCACCAGGGTGTCGCGCAGCTCGTCGTCGGGCGCGTGCAGCGAGATCGCGAGCCGGCACTTGAAGCCCTCGTCGGCGAACCGGTGGATGGCCGGCACGAGCCCGACCGTCGACACGGTGATCCCGCGCTGGGAGAGCCCCAGCCCGTCGGGCTCGGGATCGGTGAGCCGCCGAATGGCCCCCACGACCCGGTTGTAGTTGGCGAGCGGCTCCCCCATGCCCATGAAGACGATGTTGGAAAGCCGCGCGGACCCCCCAGGAACCTCTCCGTCCCTGAGCGCCCGCATCCCGTCCACGATCTGATGCACGATCTCGGCGGTGGACAGATTCCGGTCGAGGCCCGCCTGCCCGGTCGCACAGAACGGGCAGTTCATCCCGCATCCCGCCTGCGAACTGATGCACATGGTCACCCGGTCCGGGTACCGCATCAGCACCGACTCGACGAGCGTCCCGTCGAACAGCCGCCACAGCGTCTTGCGCGTGTCGCCCTGGTCGGTCGACAGATGCCGTACGACGGTCATCAGCTCCGGGAACAGCTCCTCCCGCAGCTTGGCGCGCGAACCGGCCGGGATGTCGGTCCACTGCTCCGGGTCGTGCGCGTACCGCGCGAAGTAGTGCTGTGAGAGCTGTTTGGCGCGAAACGGCTTCTCACCGATCGCAGCGACGGCGTCCTTGCGCTCACCGGGCGTGAGGTCGGCAAGATGCCGCGGCGGCTTCTTGGCTCCGCGCGGGGCGACGAATGTGAGTTCTCCGGGCTTAGGCATGGCTCAACCAGTGTCGCAGATCAATTCCTGTGACCCGCGGCCGTACGGTCAGCGTTGGAATGCCCACACCGCGATGGCCACCACGGACGACCCGGCTGCGGCGGCTGCTCCGCGGACCGCTGCGAACAGCGCGGCTCGATACAGGCGCTCGATGGTGGGGCGTTTGTTACGCCTCATGATCCCTCCCTGGTGGCGTCGTACGTTTCGCCTCCACACGGTGGGCGCTCGTGGACCGAATCCTGGGGAAGTGCGGGCGGACCGGGCGGCCACCCTCTTACCCTGCAGGTCAGGGGTTGCCCGGCGGTGCCCGCAGCGGGCACCGCAAGGGTCGTCAAGGGGGGACGGGAGGACGTGGAGCATCCGGACCGCGCGCTCCACGCATACCTGCGCGACCTGGAACGCAGAGCCAAAGCGAATCGGCTTCGGCACAGGATTCCGTACTCCCGTCGCGAGACCGCGAAGATCCTCAGCAAGGAGTTCCAGGTCGAGCTGGATGCTCGCCGGCTGAGTAACTGGCTGACGGACGAGCCGCGAAGCCGCCAGGCACCCACCTTGGCCAATGAGCCGAAACTATGGGCCCTGGTACAGCTCTGGTCGCGCTGGGCCGGGGAGCAGCCCAGCCGTCGGTATCTCAACGAACTTCTCGAGTCGGCCCAGCCCGTCCGGCATGCCGTCAGGGCTTCGTCAGCGCCGGTTCCCTCTTTCCTGCTCCCGCTGCTGATGGAACAGAGGGAACGAGGCGAGGCGTGGCCCTATGTCGTTCGCGGTGGCACGGGCGCGCGACGACCGCTGTCGGCCGTACACGTTCAGCAGCAGTTGGACGAATCCCGTACTGCCGAGGAACCGGGGGCAGAACTGAAGCGAGGGCACATCGAGGACATCCTCGATGATCCCGCCGGCTGCCATCTCCTCCTGGAGTCCGGTCCGGGCAGCGGCAAGTCGACCTTGCTCGCCAGACTTGCCGGGCATCTGTCCGCCGAGCTCCTCGACGCGACGCTCACGCGGAACGCCTGCGTCCCGGTCTGGGCGACGGCCGAGCAACTGACCGCCGGCCCGGGCGGGGTGGACCGCACCTTGTCCCGGCTCGTCTTCGCCGGGACTGAGCACGATGAGCGGCGGTTCGATGACGCCACCGAGGCACTGGTCCCGGAGGATTACTCCTGGCTGCTCCTGGTGGACGGGTTCGACGAGATCCCTATGGAGGCACGTAACCGGCTGGCCCTGCACCTCACCACCATCGCCAGAAGCGAGGCAGGCCGGGTCGGTCGTATCAAGATCATCGCATCGTGCCGTCCGCTGCACCCGGTGGAACGGGACCGCTTCCTCGAGAGCGGCTTCCTCGTCTTCACCATGGTCCCCTTCGATCGCTCACAGCTGGAGACGTTCGCCGACCGCTGGTTCGGGAGCCGTGATCCCGGGCGTCGTCAGGCCCAGGAGTTCCTTCAACAGGTCGACACCCCGGAACTGCGCGATCTGGTGGCAGTTCCGTTGCTGGCGGCGGTGGCCGCCGCCGTGTTCGAAGCGTGGCCGGAACAGAGGCTGCCGAACAATCAGTACGCTCTCTTCGACCAGTACCGCACCTATCTGACGAGTGCGAAGGCCGCGCAGCGCGAAGGCATCTTCAGCCAGATGCGTACGCACGCAGGCAGGGACTCGTGGGCCCTGGAAGCCATCCGGTTTCTCCAGGAGAACCTCGACGATGTCTTGCGTCATGTCGCCACTGAAGCAGTCCGGCACCTTTCAGAACCCGCGGGCCGCTCCGACGAATCCGATCAGCGGGCCTCGTTCAACCTGTTGACGGTCGCCCTGGAGTGGCTGCGCCCGAAAGTCGGCCCCCGCGCGCAGACCGGCATTCCTGGTTGGGGTGAATACGTCGCGACCCTGCTGATATCGAGTGGGCTCCTCGCCTCCGGCGAGGGATCGATCCGGTTCATGCATACGAGCTTCGCCGAATTCCTTGCGGCAGAGGCGCGCGCCATGGATCTTCCCGAGAGTTTCGACGGAAGCTCCGTGGAATGGCAGGCGTTCGCATTCGAGGCCGCACGCCTCACAGGACGCAAGGGGCGCGAGCACCGTGCCGCACTCGTTCACTACGCCCAACGGCACCCTCTGGCTGCGGAGGCGTTGCTGACCTGGCTGCTGGAGGGCAGCGCGGGGCATCAACACGTCGCGGGTGTCCTCATGGCAGAGGGCAGCCCCTACACACCCGCCCAGCTGCAGACATTCTTGTCCGTCCTGCCCCGCCTGCCCGCGGCGAGCCGGAGCACAGCCTGTCAGATACCGAATCCCCTGGCCCGCGCATACCTCGCGGAGCAATTTCCCGTCTCGCAATTCCTCAGCCGCACCGAGACGGTCGCCCCCTCCCCGGTCGCAGACGAACCGCTGGACATCCGCGAGCAGTCGGTCATCCAGTCCCTGCTCAGTACGCTCGGCTGTAGTCGCCCACCGGATCCAGGTGATGACACCTACCTGTTCTGCTCGCTCGTATGCCACCTGGGACTTGAGTCCGTCGTGGACCGCATGGCCCTCATCGACACCCTTCATGCCATGGCACCTGAGTGGGCGGCTCACGCGACCCAGCACACGTTCGAGATCATGACCTCACCGCACGTCGATCCTGGGACACGAATTCACGCAGCGGAGTCGCTTCTGGACTTCGACAGCGAATATCTGTCGCACGCGGCTGAGGTCTTGCGGGAACTGGCGACCGACAGCACAAATTCATTCGACGAACGGTATGCGGCAGCGGCAGCTCTCAGCGAACTCGGCGCCCCGTACCGTGATCAGGCGCGTGAGCTCATGCAGGCCATGGCGGGTGAACCTACTGCGCGCCCGTGCCAGCGCGACGAATTGTCAGCGCATGTGCAGCTGCTGACCAGCGGCGGTGCTGATCCGATTCTTCGTCGTCACGGCAGCTAGGACCTGTGGTCGAGTTCTCACTGTCAGCGTCAGAAACGGGTCAGTCGGTCGTGCGCTCCAACCTGTCCTTCAGCAGCTGCTCGTCCCGCGGCAGCTCCTTGCGGACCTGAGGGCGGACGACCAGGGGCACCAGGAGCTTGCCGAGGCCGTGCCCTTCGAAGTCGAGCTCGATCGTCACGCGGGAGCGGCGGCCGTCGTCGAGCGGCTCGATCTCACCGTGTGCCCGTGGCCTGACGGGACCCTCGGTGCCGTGCAGTTCCCAGCTGTGCGGTGGGTCGAGTTCGGTGAACTCCACGGTCATCGGAATCTCGCGACTGCCGATGCGCCGGGTGACCCGGACCCGGGAGCCGGGGTGCGTGGGTCCCTCGTCGAGCAGGTCCGCGGAGACGGCGCTCAGCTGCCATTCCGGCAGGTGGGAAGGGTCCGTGACATACGCGTAGACCTCGTCCGGGGACCGGTCTATGTCGATGACTTCTCGGATGGCGGTCATGATGACCCCTTTGGATGCCTTCGATGACGTACACCGGAATCGTCCCACCTGCGGACCCCCGGCACCATCGCAAGAAGCCCCCGCCCGACAAGAGCGAGGGCTTCCCGTCACGGCTTCGTCAGCCCGACCCCACGAAGAGCACCAGCAGCAACCACACCACCGGCGCCGTAGGCAGCAACGAGTCCAACCGGTCCATACGCCATCCACCCGCGGCTACCGCCGCGCGGCACCATGCCCCACGGTCACCCAGACCCGACAAACAGGACGAGCAGGAGCCATACGACCGGCGCCGTAGGCAGCAACGAGTCCAGCCGGTCCATGATCCCGCCGTGCCCCGGCAGCAGCGTGCCCATGTCCTTGATGCCCAGGTCCCGCTTGATCATCGACTCGCCGAGGTCGCCGAGCGTGGCGCTGGCCGCGACCGCGAGGCCCAGCAGCAGGCCCTGCCACCAGGCTCCGTCGTCGATCAGGAACTCCATGCACAGCGCACCCGCCACCATCGCGAAGCTCACCGCGCCGAGCAGGCCCTCGCGGGTCTTGCCGGGGCTGATGCGCGGGGCGAGCTTGTGCCTGCCGAAGCGCCAGCCGATGGCGTACGCCCCGGTGTCGCTGACGACCGTCAGGAGCAGGAACGTCAGGACGCGGAACGCCCCGTCATCGGCGGTCAGCATCATCGCGACGAACGTCGCCAGGAACGGCACGTAGAACGCCGCGAAGACGCCCGCCGTGACGTCCTTGAGGTAACCCTCCGGTGGCTCCGTCATCCGCCAGACCAGCACGGCCAGCGCGGTCAGCGCCATCGACACCCAGGCGCCCTCGGCGCCCCGGACGTACCCGGCGACGACCATGGCCGCACCGCCGAGTGCGAGCGGAACGAGCGGCACCTTGATGCCCTTGCGCTCGTCGAGCCGCTTGGCCAGTTCCCACAGGCCCACGACGACGGCGACCGCGACGACACCGACGAACACGGCCTTGACGACGAACAGCGACGCGATGATCACCACACCGAGCCCGACCCCGACCCCTATGGCCGCACTCAGGTCGCGCCCCGCGCTCTTCTTCTGCGGCTGAGGCGCCGGCTGCGAGGCGTCGGGCATGGGCTCCGGATTCTGCGACGCCGCCTCGGAGGGCCGCGCCTGCGGCGTGTCATAAGGCCGCGTCTGCGGCGGCCGGTCGCTGAACAAGGGACCGCTCAGCCGAGCGGCCCCCCGGTCATCATCCTGGTCTCCGCCATACGCGGGTACGTCGGGCACGATGGGCATGGGGCGAGTCTGCTGCGCCTCAGGCGCATCGTACGCGGGACCCGCCGGGGCAGCCCCCTGGACAGGTCCACGCTCGGCGGCCCCCCAGTACCCGGCTTGCCCGGCCCCTGACGGCGCCCCCCAGGAAGAGTCGTTCATCAGACCTCGAGCAGCTCGGCTTCCTTGTGCTTCAGAAGCTCGTCCACCTGGGCGACGTACTTGTGCGTGGTGTCGTCGAGCTCCTTCTCCGCACGGCGGCCCTCGTCCTCACCGATCTCGCCGTCCTTGATCAGCTTGTCGATGGCGTCCTTGGCCTTGCGGCGGACGGAGCGGATGGACACGCGCGCGTCCTCGGCCTTGCCCTTGGCGACCTTGATGTAGTCGCGGCGGCGCTCCTCGGTCAGCTCGGGGAACACCACTCGGATGATGTTGCCGTCGTTGCTCGGGTTGACGCCGAGGTCGGAGTCCCGGATCGCCTGCTCGATGTTGCGCAGCGCGGTCTTGTCGAACGGGGTCACGACCGCCATGCGCGGCTCCGGCACGGAGAACGAAGCCAGCTGGTTGATCGGCGTCGGCGCGCCGTAGTAGTCGGCCACGATCTTGTTGAACATCGCCGGGTGCGCACGGCCGGTGCGGATCGCGGCGAAGTCCTCCTTGGCGACCACGACGGCCTTCTCCATCTTCTCCTCGGCCTCGAGGAGGGTCTCTTCGATCACCACTTGCTCCTGCGTGTCTTGAGTAAAAGGCCCGGCTGCGGTTCCTGCGTGGGGGCGGCGGCCGGCTGCGTCGCGTCTTCTTCCTGCACGGTTCCCGACCGGCAGGACATTGTCCATCCCCCGGTCAGGGTCCGTCCCGTCCGTCGCCCGGACGGGCTTGCTCTCGGGCGTCAGCCCTGGCTGCCCTGCTCACCCACAAGCGTGCCGATCTTCTCACCCTTGACGGCGCGGGCGATATTGCCCTCCGCCAGGAGCTCGAAGACGAGGATCGGGAGCTTGTTGTCGCGGCACAGGGTGATCGCGGTCATGTCGGCGACCTTGAGGTCGCGGGTGATGACCTCGCCGTAGCCGAGGGAGTCGAACTTGACGGCGTCCGGGTTGGCCTTCGGGTCGGAGTCGTAGACCCCGTCCACCCCGTTCTTGCCCATCAGCAGCGCCTCGGCGTCGATCTCCAGGGCGCGCTGGGCGGCGGTGGTGTCGGTGGAGAAGTACGGCATGCCCATACCGGCGCCGAAGATGACCACGCGGCCCTTCTCCAGGTGCCGTACGGCGCGCAGCGGGATGTACGGCTCGGCGACCTGGCCCATGGTGATGGCGGTCTGGACCCGGCTGTCGATGCCCTCCTTCTCCAGGAAGTCCTGGAGGGCGAGGCAGTTCATCACGGTGCCGAGCATGCCCATGTAGTCGGAGCGGGCCCGGTCCATGCCGCGCTGCTGGAGTTCGGCGCCGCGGAAGAAGTTGCCGCCGCCGATGACGACCGCGATCTGCGCGCCGTCGCGGACGACGGCGGCGATCTCGCGGGCGATCTTGTGCACCACGTCGGGGTCGACGCCGAGGCCCCCGCCGCCGGAGAAGGCCTCTCCGGAAAGCTTCAGCAGAAACCGGCCGGGTACTTTGCCGTCGTCGCTCTTCTGGGCCTTGGTGGTCATCGAGATCCCGCCTTTGTTACGTGGTGCACATACGAAGAAGGCCATTGCCGGTTGGGGCGTGTTTCGCATCCCATGCGCGGCAATGGCCTCCTCGTCAGATCTGCTGTCGTCCGTCACGCGCGCGTGCGTGGTGACGGCGTCCGCGGACGACTTGCCCTCGACCCTATCGGGGTCGGGCGTCGATCGCGGTACGGACTCAGATGCCGACCTTGATGCGCGAGAAGCGCTTCAGGGTGACACCGGCCTCGTCCAGAACCTTCTGGACGGACTTCTTGTTGTCGAGCGCGTACGGCTGGCCGAGCAGCGTGGCGTCCTTGAAGAAGCCGTTGAGGCGACCCTCGACGATCTTCGGCAGGGCGGCCTCGGGCTTGCCCTCGGCGCGGGTGGTCTCCTCGGCGACGCGGCGCTCGGACTCGACGACCTCGGCCGGCACGTCCTCCTTGGAGAGGTACTTCGGCGCGAAGGCGGCGATGTGCTGGGCGACGCCCTTGGCGACCTCGGCGTTCGGCTTGTCCAGCTCGACGAGGACACCGATCTGCGGGGGCAGGTCGGGCATCGTGCGGTGCATGTACGCGATCACGAAGCCGTCGGCGAACTGCGCGAAGCGGTCCAGGACGATCTTCTCACCGAGGTTGGCGTTGGCCTCGTCCACGAACGCCTGGACGGTCTTGCCGGCCTCGATCTCGGAGGCGAGCAGGGCCTCGATGTCGGCCGGGGAGGTCTTGGCGACGTGCTCGGCGATGGCGTTGGCCACGGCCTGGAACTTCTCGCCCTTGGCGACGAAGTCCGTCTCGCACTTCAGCTCGACGAGGACACCGGAGGAGTTGTCGTCAGCGATGATCGAGACCACAGCGCCGTTCTCGGCGGAGCGGCCCTCGCGCTTGGCGACGCCCTTCTGGCCCTTGATGCGGAGCGCCTCGACGGCCTTCTCGACGTTGCCCTCGGCCTCGTCCAGCGCCTTCTTGCAGTCCATCATGCCGGCGCCGGTGAGCTCACGGAGCTTCTTGACGTCAGCGGCGGTGTAGTTCGCCATGAGTCTGTGAATCTTTCTCGAAGTCTGGAAGATCGAAGATCTACGGGGTCTGCGGCCCCCATGAAGGCGGGAGCCGCTGACCTTCCGTCGACCTACGGGTGAACGGCGGGAGCGGACTTCATGTCACCGCTCCCGCCGTCAACGCTGACGGTGTCAGGCCTGCTCGCCCTCGGCGGCCGGAGCCTCGGCGGCGGGGGCCTCAGCAGCCGGAGCCTCAGCAGCAGGGGCCTCGGCGGCCGGGGCCTCAGCAGCAGGGGCCTCGGCGGCGGCCGGAGCCTCGTCGGCCTTCTTCTCGCCCTCGAGCAGGTCGCGCTCCCACTCGGCGAGCGGCTCGCCCGCGGCCTTCTCACCCTTGTCGCCGGTGGCGACGCCGGAGCGGGCGATGAGGCCCTCGGCGACGGCGTCGGCGATCACGCGGGTGAGCAGGGTGACGGAGCGGATCGCGTCGTCGTTGCCCGGGATCTTGTAGTCGACCTCGTCGGGGTCGCAGTTGGTGTCGAGGATGGCGACGACCGGGATGTTGAGCTTCCGGGCCTCGCCGACCGCGATGTGCTCCTTCTTGGTGTCCACGATCCAGACGGCGCTGGGCACCTTCTGCATCTCGCGGATACCACCGAGGGTCTTCTCGAGCTTGGCCTTCTCACGCGAGAGGACCAGGAGCTCCTTCTTGGTCAGACCCGAAGCGGCGACGTCCTCGAAGTCGATCTGCTCGAGCTCCTTGAGGCGCTGCAGACGCTTGTAGACGGTGGAGAAGTTGGTGAGCATGCCGCCCAGCCAGCGCTGGTTGACGTAAGGCATGCCGACGCGGGTGGCCTGCTCGGCGATGGCCTCCTGCGCCTGCTTCTTCGTGCCGACGAACATGACCGTGCCGCCGTGGGCGACGGTCTCCTTGACGAACTCGTAGGCGCGGTCGATGTACGACAGCGACTGGAGCAGGTCGATGATGTAGATGCCGTTGCGCTCGGTGAAGATGAAGCGCTTCATCTTCGGGTTCCA
The DNA here is from genome assembly GCF_044764885.1 of Streptomyces sp. NPDC093591. Classification (NCBI taxonomy): domain Bacteria; kingdom Bacillati; phylum Actinomycetota; class Actinomycetes; order Kitasatosporales; family Streptomycetaceae; genus Streptomyces; species Streptomyces sp. NPDC093591. Next base: position 104,449 of record NZ_JBIWIY010000019.1, on the reverse strand, counting down.
ACGACGGGTCTGGTGACCGAAGTGGACGCCGCTCTCCAGCAGCTCCCGCATCGTGACGACGGCCATGGCCGTATCTCCTTGAATGTTCTCGGTTGTGCCGCGGATGCCGGACGGCTTCCGCGCCTGACGCCCACATGCGCCGTGCCACGAAGGACCGAGGGGCGCTGATACGGACCGTTGCCGGTGGTCGTATCGGGGCGTGCGAAGTCGACCCGGTGACCCGGATCGCCAGAAGAAGTGTACGGGACCCGCGAGGCCCCGGGTGACGCCGCTGTCCACAACCGGAGAGTTGTCCACAGATCCCGGCCATGATCGGCGCGGATGCGGGACGGTTTCGGCATGCGAGAGATGCGATACGCGAGGACGGCAAGGGCATGCGGGCGGCTGGTGTTGCTGCTGCTCCTGACGGCAACGGCCCTGTTGGCACCGGCCCCACGCCTGACCCCGACCGCCACGAGCGCGCCCGCCGCGCCCACCCCGGACCCGTTGGTACCCACGGTCGGCCGAGCGTGGCCCGTGGGGTTACGTCCCCCGGTCCTCCGCGGTTGGGAGCCTCCGGCGACACGGTACGGGCGGGGCCACCGGGGTGTTGACCTCGCTGCCCCGGCCGGGGCGCCGGTACGGGCTGTGGCAGCCGGGCGGGTGTCCTTCGCGGGCCGGGTGGCGGGGAAGGGGGTCGTGTCGGTGGAGCTGGCGGGGACGGGGGATCCACCGTTGCGGGTGACGTATGAACCGGTGCGGGCATCGGCACGGAAGGGGGACGAGGTGGAGGCGGGGGAAGTGGTGGGGACGGTGGAGGCTCACGGATCGCACTGCACGGGTGCGTGCGTGCACTGGGGCCTGCGGAGAGGTGACACCTATCTGGACCCGCTGTCGCTGCTTCCGCCCTGGCTCCTGCGCAAGGGTCCGTCTCGGTTGCTGCCGGTGCTGGGAGTGCCATTGCCCTCATAGCCGACGTGGCTGCGCACAGAGGGGCGCTCACAGACCGCCGAGGCCGCTGGGCCGGCATCAACCAGACAGGCAGCTCCGCACCGGCCGACAGAGCTGCGGGCAGTCGCGCCGCTGGAACTCGCCCCAGCCGAACAGCCCGCATCACTGCCCCAGCTGCGGCAGCCGCACCACTGTGCCAGCGCCCACCCGGGCCAACAGCTCCGCACCGGCCGACACAGCTGCGGGCAGCCGCACTACTGGAACGCGCCCACCCAGCCGAACAGCCCGCATCACTGACCCAGCTGCGAGCGGTCGGGCCCCTGGAACAGCACCCCTCCAGTCGAACAGCCCCGCATCACGCGCGGTCGCGCGACTGTGCCAGCGCCCACCCAGACAACCAGCCCCGCACCGGCCGACACAGCTGCGGGCAGTCGCGCCGCTGGGCCGGCCCGGGTGGGCCCAGCCCGGCGCCCCGTCAGCTCCGGGCTGCGCGACGCTCGCCCCCAGTCTCGCAGTCTCGGCGCCGGGTGCCCGTCAGCTCCGGACCGCGCAGCGCACCCGTTGCCCGGCCCTCGCCGACGTCAGCCCCGAACTCCCCGCAGCGCCATGGCGACAGCCGCCTCCGTGATCGCCGCAGGCTCCTCCGCCGCCCCCAGCTCGATCCGCCGGACAGCCGCGTCCACGACGCCCTGCAGCAGCATCGCCGCCAGCCGAGGCTCGCCGTGCCCCATCTCCCGCAGTGCCTCGACGATCATCGCGACCAGCCCGCCGTGCGCCGCCCGGATCTTCTCCCGAGCCCCCGCGTCCAGCTCACTCGCGGAGATGGCCACCACGGCCCGGTGCCGCCGGTCGCCGACCAGAGCGAGCTGCCGGCGCACATACGCCTCGACCTTGCCCTCGGCCGTCGACTCCCGCTCCATGGCCGCCGACACCTCCGCGGCCCACACAGGGAAGTCGACCTCGCACAGTTCCTCGACCACGGCTGCCCGTGACCGGAAGTACTCGTAGACGGACGACCGCGCGAGCCCCGTCCGCTCGGCGAGAGCCGGGAAGGTCAGCGCTTCCGTCCCGCCCTCGGACAACAGGGAACGAGCCGCGTCCAGCAGGGCGGCTCGCTGCATCGACCGGTGCTCGGCCACGGAGGCCGCTCGAATCCTTGGCACGTCAGCCACTTTACGGACGCGTCACCCCCGACGGGAGTGTCTCCGCCGAACCCCACCCTCATCACGCCAGGTCAACGCCCGAAGCCGGCCAGTTTCGCTCGCAGCTGCAGCACGGACTTGGTGTGGATCTGGCTCACCCGGCTCTCGGTCACCCCCAGTACGTTCCCGATCTCGGCCAGCGTGAGCCCCTCGTAGTAGTAGAGCGTGACCACGGTCTTCTCCCGTTCGGGCAATGTGTTGATCGCCCGTGCCAGAAATCGCCGCAGCTCCCGGTCCTCGGCCACCTCCACCGGATTGTCCGCGGCGGTGTCCTCCAGCGTGTCCATGACGCTCAGCCCGTCGCCGCCCTCGCCCCCGCCGTGCAGCAACTCCTCCAGCGCCACCACGTTCGCCAGCGACAACTGGCTGAAGACCGCGTGGAGTTCGTCCACCGCGATCCCCATCTCGACGGCCACCTCCGCCTCCGTCGGCGTCCGCCGCAGCCGCGCCTCCAGCGTCGCGTACGCGCGCTCCACGTTCCGCGCCTTCTGCCGCACCGACCGCGGAATCCAGTCGAGCGCCCTGAGCTCGTCGATCATCGCGCCCCGGATCCGCGTGATCGCGTACGTCTCGAACTTGATCTCCCGGTCGATGTCGAACTTCTCGATCGCGTCGATCAGCCCGAACACGCCCGAGGACACGAAGTCCGCCTGCTCCACATTGGGCGGCAGCCCGACGCTCACCCGGCCCGCCACGTACTTCACGAGCGGCGAGTAGTGCAGGATCAGCTGCTCGCGCAGCCGCTCGTCCCCCGTCGCCTTGTACGACCGCCACAGCTCGTCGAGCGTCGAGGGAGCGGGCGGTCGCACGCTGCCACCGTCACGGGCGGCTGGGGGGATCGCCGCCCGGTCGGACCCGGAGGTGTGCTGGGGCATTCGTTGCCTTGTGCCGTTCTGCCGTGAAGTGGGGGTGCTTTGGGGGGAGCTGTCGGTCTGTGGTCGCGCTGGTGCCGTTCTGGGGACCTTCCGATGTCGAGGTGCGGTCTGCGCCGGAATCCTCGTGAGCGTAGCGTGACTGACACGTCGCGGTGCGCGAAGGGCGGAGCACAAGCCGTACGCAGATACGTTCCGCTGGACGCCCCGCCAGGTCATATCGTTCGCTCTACGTGATCACCCGAACACCCCAACTGGGGGAATTCACAAGGGCATCCGTGTTCCCCCGTACGGCCGAACACGCTCGGTCAACATCGGCTCCGACCGGCGCGGACAGAGATCATCGCCTGGCGTGTCAACTTCCAGCCGTCGCCGTGTCGTTCGACGTAACCAAGTGAGCGGAGTTCGTACAGTCTCGCGATCGCGTCGTCCTCGGTGGTCTGTGCGCCCCGTGCGATCTCGTCCGCCCGCGCGGCGCGAGAGCCGGGCAGCGCGGCCAGGACTCTGCGCGCCCCCGGCTCCAGCAGATCGCGCGGCAGGACGGGCCCTCGCCGCTCGGGCGCCAGCTCTCCCATGTCCCCCACGAGCTCGACGACCTCGGCGGCATCGGTGACCAGCACGGCGTCCCCGCGCAGCAGCTCGTGCACGCCCGCGGAGAGCCCGCTGGTGGCCGGGCCGGGCACGCCCATCGTGTGACGCCCCAGCCGCTGGGCCGCCCGGGCGGTGACCAGCGACCCGCTGCGGTGGGCGGCCTCCACGACGACCGTGCCGCGCGTCAGCGCCGCGATCACCCGGTTCCGCACGATGAACCTGCTGGGCGTCGGATGGTCCCCCGGCGGCAGCTCCCCGATCACGAGCCCCTGTTCCGCGATCCTGTTGATCAGCTGGGTGTGCCCGCGTGGATAGGGCCGGTCGACTCCGCAGGCGAGCACGGCGACGGTGGCCCCACCGGCGCCGAGGGCACCCCGGTGAGCGGCGCCGTCGACCCCATAGGCACCTCCGGAGACCACCACCCACCCCCGCTCGGCGAGCCCGCCGGCGAGGGTGGCCGCCATGTGGGCGCCGTACTCGGTACAGGCCCGCGCCCCGACGAGCGCCACGGACCGCAACGCCCACATCCGCAGACTGGCCCGCCCTCGCACCCACAGCCCGATGGGCCGCGCGTCCCCGAGATCGTCGAGCTGCCCCGGCCACTCGACATGTCCCGGGCACAGGAACCGCACCCCGGCCTCCCGGGCGACGGCAAGGTCCCGTCCGGGCTCGGCCCGCACCGCCCGCGCCCGTAGCCCGTCCCACCGCTTGTAACTCACCCCCGGCAAGGTCTCCGTCCCTTCCTGCAGCCGCCGCACCACTTCCCCGACCCCGTACTCCCGCACCCACCGCCCGGCCACCTCGTCACCGGGCTCGACGACCCGGCTGAGGAACACCCGGGCGAGCACTTCGTCGTCCGGCTCCTCGCTGCCGTTCACGTCAGCGCCCCGATGGCCATGGGTACGCCCCGCGGCACACCGGTGCGCAGTTGCAGTGCCAGGGCGACGTCCGTGGCGTCGGGCCGGTCGTGACCGACGAGGTCGGCGACGGTCCAGGCGACGCGCAGGACGCGGTCGAGCCCGCGAGCGGTCAGTACGCCGCGCTCCAGGTTCCGTTCCGCCTCGTCCATGGCACCGGCCGAGGCGTACCAACGGCTGCGCAGCTCACGTCCGGGCACCTCGCTGTTGGTCCGCCACGGCGTACCGGAGAGCCGGGCCGACGCCCGCTCACGGGCCGCGCGCACCCGGTCGGCGACCGTCGCGGTGGACTCTCCGCGAGCTCCGCGCTCGGTCAGCTGGGCGCGGGTGACACGGTCCACCTCGACCCGGAGGTCGACCCGGTCGAGCAGCGGCCCGGACAGCCGCGCCTGATAGCGGCGGATCGCCGAAGGCGGGCACTCGCACATGTCGTCCGTCTGGGAGAAGCGGCCGCAGGGGCAGGGGTTGGCCGCCAGCACCATCAGGAACTTCGCCGGGAAGCGCACCACGCCCGCGCTGCGCGCGATGACGACGTGCCCGGCTTCCAGGGGCTGCCGCAGGGCGTCGAGGGCCTGACTGCTGAACTCCGGCGTCTCGTCCAGGAACAGGACACCCCGGTGGGACAGCGACACCGCGCCGGGCCGCGCGATGCCCTGGCCCCCGCCGACGAGCGCCTGCATCGTCGCCGAATGGTGCGGGGCGCAGTAGGGGGCCACGTCGATCATGGGCTTGCCCGGCGGCAGCAGCCCGGCCACCGAGTGCACCGCCGTGACCTCCAGCGACTCCTCCCTGCCGAGCCGGGGCAGGATGGCCGGCAGCCGCTCCGCGAGCATCGTCTTGCCTGCGCCGGGCGGACCTTCCAGGAACAGGTGATGCCCGCCGGCCGCGGCGACCTCCACGGCCGTACGCGCCGACATCTGGCCCACCACATCGGCGAGGTCGTGGCCATGGTCGGGCTGGCCGGCTCCCATGCTGTGGATGCCCGTGGCCGCTCCCGTCCCCGGCACGCGCAGTCCGGCGAGCAGCGGATCCGGGCGGCCCAGGTCGTCGGGTTCCTCGTCGGGTACGGGTTCGTCCGCGAGGACGGCGATCAGCTGGCGCAGGCTGCGCACTCCCAGCACGGACACACCCGGCACCAGCGAGGCCTCGGCCGCGGCGCACTCCGGGACGACCACCTGCTCATAGCCGGCGTCCGCCGCGGCCAGCACCGCGGGCAGGATGCCCCGCACGGGCCGCACCCGTCCGTCCAGGCCCAGCTCACCGATCATCACGATGTCGGCGAGGACCCGCGGATCGATTCGCTCGGAGGCGCCGAGGACGGCGCACGCGACGGCCAGATCGAAACCGCTGCCCGCCTTGGGCACCGATGCCGGGCTGAGCCCGACGGTGAGCTTCTTCTGCGGCCACTCGCCGCCCGAGTTGACGACGGCCGCCCGAACCCTGTCCCGGCTCTCCGACAGGCTCTTGTCCGGCAGCCCCACCAAGGTGAACGCCGCCACCCCCGGTTCCAGGTCGGCCTGAACCTCGACCACCACACCCTCGACGCCCACCAGGGCCACCGAGCACGTTCGCGCGAACCCCATGTCAGGCCACCCCCCGCGCGTGTTCGACGACGGGCGCGCCGCGGTCGGGCAGCACGATGCCGACCAGGTCGATGCGGACGCCTCCGGGTGGAACCCCTCCATGTGCGTGGATCCAGCGTTCCGCGAGGCCTCGCAGCCGCTGTGCCTTCTCGGGCGTGACCGCTGCCATCGGATGCTCGTAGCCGCTGGTCCTGCGGGTCTTCACCTCACAGACGACCACCACGTCGCCGTCCCTGGCGACGATGTCGATCTCTCCGGTCCTGCCACAGCGCCAGTTGCGCTGCAGAACGGTCATCCCGGCCTCGACCAGCCGCCGCGCGGCCAGTTCCTCGCCGTACCTGCCGAGTGCACTGCGTGCGTTCATGTCGGCACCACCTCCGGCGCCAACGATGAGGCAGGCTCAGCGAGCTATTGGATCTTGGTGGACAAGTCCGCGACTGTGGATAACTTCCTCACCCCTGCGGGTGAACACCGCCGAACGTCCCGCACCGGACATCCCCGCACGGACGGCCACCGCAGGTCACCCGCCCGGAAGCTCCAGATCGCTCTTGTTCAGCTCCTCAATGTTCACGTCCTTGAACGTGAGCACGCGAACCTGCTTCACGAACCGCGCCGGCCGGTACATGTCCCACACCCAGGCATCCGCCATGGACACCTCGAAGAACACCTCACCCTGGACGGAGTGCACCTGCATCTCGTAGTCGTTGGTCAGATAGAAACGCCGCTCAGTCTCGATCACATACTTGAACAGACCGACGACATCGCGGTACTCCCGATAGAGCTTGAGCTCCATCTCGGTCTCGTACTTCTCGAGGTCCTCGGCGCTCATGGCATGTTCCCCTTCAGCCGTGCGATCCCACCATTGTGCGTCAGTCCCGTCAGCGCCTAGACGATTTCGGGGTCAAGGGTCACGGGCCCGGCGGGGGGACCTTCGTCGAGCAGTGTGCGCAGCAGCTCGGCGAGTCTGGTCGGATACACCGTCTCATGTGCCCGGGCAAGTTCCCGACACGTCCACCAGCGCGCTCCGGCGACGCTGCGCCGCTCCAGCTCGGTGAGCCCCACCGGTCGGGTCGCCGTCTGCGTCGTCCGGGCCAGGAAGTACCACTCGTCCTGGTCCCAGCGGCGTCCCGCGAACGGGAAGGAGCACCTGCGCCGCCACAGCACGGGACCGAGTTCGACGTCCGTGATGCCGGTCTCCTCGACGAGTTCCCGCAACGCGGCTTCCGCACGGCTCTCGTCGCCCTCGACGCCGCCGCCCGGGGTGAACCACCAGTCGTCGGCCGGATCCTCCGGCTCATGGCCGTGCAGCAGCAGAATGCGGTCCTGCGGGTCGAGCAGCACGACCCGGGCGACCTTGCGCAACCCGCCGTCGTAAGAGTCCCCGTACGGGCTCTCCCCCACACCCATCGCCTCAGCGGGCACCGGCGGGCTCCGGCCGGGGGCCGGCGCGCTTGCCCAGCCTGTTCGCGATCGGCCCGTACGCCCCGCCGCCCAGGACCAGCACACCACCCACGACGATCAGCGCGACAACCGTCCGCAGCGGCCCCGGCGACGACAGGGCCCCCAGCTGTTCGAAGCCCGTGGGGCGCTCCAGCATGCCGCCCATGGGCCACACGACGGCGTCCACCCGGGCCGACACGGCACTGCGCGCCACGGTGCCGCTGGCGGCGTCCGTGAGGTGGGCGGTGGAGTCCAGGGAGCCGCTGCGCTCGTCACCGAGCAGGAAGAGCCTGCCCTTCGGGACCGTCACGGTCGGGAAGTTCTGAATCTCGGCCAGACTGTCCTTGGCCAGATAGGGCTCGTCGATCTGCTTGCCGTTGACGGTCAGCTTTCCGTCGGTGCAGCAGGCGACCGTGTCCCCGCCGACGGCGACCACACGCTTGACGACGGGCGCGTTGGACACCCACGTCTTGTCGGTGAAGACGACGACGTCACCGCGGCGTACCTCACCGCCGTCGACGCGCTGGGCCAGCACCCGGTCGCCCGCACCGATCGTCGGCGCCATCGAACTGGTGGGCACGGTGTACGGCCGGTAGAGGACCGCTCCCCAGGCGAACCCGCCGAGGAACAGCAACAGGCCCAGCGCCACGGCCAGCCCGGACAACCGCTGTCCGGTCCGGCTGCCCGCCGGGCCACTGCTCGCGCCACTCTCGCGCGGCGCCGTACGTGTCGTGCTCTCGCCACCCATGGGTCCGCACCCTACCCGGCGGTACCGACACCGGGCAGCCCCTCCTGAGCCCCCGAGGTCACCCGCTCGGCAAAGCTTTCCCAAGCTCGCCGCCCCGGAAGGGGGTACGCCAGGGGCGGCAGCAGGAAGGGCGTCGAGCGGTCAACGCGTCTCGGCCGCCTTGATCCGCTGCCGGCGCCACAGCACCAGCGGCACCGCACCGGCCAGGGCGAGCCCCTGCGGCGCGACCGTCAGAGCGGCGGACCGGGCGTCCAGGTTCTGCTCGAAGGTGTCCGGGACCGGCAGGTTGTCCCATCGGTTGATCGGCCAGGCGATCACGATGGCGCGGCCGACGACCTCGTCGACGGGGACCATGCCGTGGTTCTTGTCGGCCTGGTTGTAGCGCGAGTCGCGGGAGTTCTGCCGGTGGTCGCCCATGACCCAGATGGAGCCCTTGGGGACCTTCACCTTGAACTGGCCGCCCTGGTCGTCCTGGCTGCAGGGGGTGTTGCCCTCGTAGACGTAGGAGGACTCGCTCAGCGCCTTGCCGTTGACCGTCAGCGGGCCGGTGCCCTTGCACTCGATCGTGTCGCCGCCGACGCCGATCACGCGCTTGATCAGGTCCTTCTCCTCGGCGGACGGCATCAGGCCGATCCAGCTGAGGAAGGTCTGCAGCGCGTTGGGGTCGGGGGTGGGCTCGCCCGCCAGCCAGTTGTCGGGGTCGTGGAAGACGACGACCTCGCCGCGCTCCGGCTCGGAGCCGAACCAGGGGGTGAGCTTGTCGACCAGGACACGGTCACCCTGCTGGAGGGTGTTCTGCATCGAATCGGAAGGAATCGAGAACGCCTGCACCAGGAACGTCTTGATCAGCAGCGCGAGGACGAGCGCGATGCCGATCAGGATGGGCAGCTCCTTCCAGAAGGAGCGCTGCTTCTTCGGCTTGGGGGAAGCCCCGCCCGACCCCTGCTCGTCGGTCGGGGGCTGTCCGCCCGACCCTTCGCCGTCGCCGGCCGCTCCGGGGTCATTCCCGGAGGTCACGGCGCCGTCCGCGGCCGGGTCGGCTGCTCCCACGGGGTGTCCGCGGTGCTCCTCGCCGTCGTGCCCGGATCGTGCGCCAACCGCCACATCCCCCACGCCAACTCCTTACTCTGTGCCGCTGCCTGCCCCATGCGCGGCGCAGGCCCACCACTCCCATAACGAGCGGGAGTTCCGCAGGGCTCGGGAGCTGGATCGTTCCGTTCGAATCGTCGTGAGCAACCCTATGCGACAGCTGGACGGACGCGGTCGACCCGGTCGCCGAGTCGGACACGGAGGCGTAGGTTTTCGGTTCCTCGAGGGAGGTCCAGTGACCGAGGGGCCAGGCGATGACCATGGCCCGCCCCACCACCTCGTCCTCGGAGACCGTGCCCCCGTAGTTCCTGTCCTGGTGGGAGCGGGAGTCCGCGGAGTTGGCCCGGTGGTCGCCCATGACCCACAGTCGGCCCTGTGGGACGGTGATGTCGAACGCCGTCTTCGAGGGGACGTTGCCGGGATACAGATAGTCCTCGTTCAGGGGAACGCCGTTGACGGTGACCCGCCCTTGCGTGTCACAGCACTTGACGCGGTCGCCGCCGACGCCGACGACCCGCTTGATGAGGTCCTTCTCGTTGTCGGACGGCAGCAGGCCGATGAAGGTGAGCGCCTCCTTGACCTGCTTGACGACGACGGGGTCCTCCTTCTGCACCGTCGTCTGCTCGTCCTGGAGCCAGCCGCCGGGGTCCTTGAAGACGACGACGTCCCCGCGCTGCGGCTTGGAACCGAACCAGGGCGTGAGCTTGTCGACCAGGACACGGTCGCCGATCTGGATCGTCTGTTCCATGGAGCCGGAGGGGATCACGAAGGCCTGGACGAGGAAGGTCTTCAGGACGAGCGCTATGAGGACGGCGACGCCGACGAGGAGGGGTATCTCCTTCATCGCCGAGCGCCTGCGGCGCCGCTTGACCTTGCGCTGGAGCTTGCGCCGCTCCGCGCGCGTGCGACCGCCGGCGGGGCTGGCGGCGCGCCGGGCACCGGTGGGCAGCAGATTGTCGGCGGCGCTGGTGGGCACTCCACGCGGCTTGCCACGGTTACCCATGCGCGCCCTCCGCTGCGGGCACGCGCGCGTAGGCGTCCGGTCGGTGCAGGCGGGTCCAGTGGGCGGTCGGCCATACGATCCAGTCGGCACGGCCGATGACGTCGCCGACGGGGACCATGCCGCCGCCGGGCGAGCCCAGATGGTCGCGGGAGTCGCTGGAGTCACTGCGGTGGTCGCCGAGGACGAACAGGGTGCCGTCGGGCACGACGACGTCGAACGGCACCGTGGACGGGCTGTCACCGGGGTACAGGAATGTCGACTCGTCGACCGACCGGCCGTTCACCCGGATCCTCCCCTCCTTGTCGCAGCAGACCACGTGGTCTCCCCCCACACCCACAACGCGTTTGATGTAGTCGGCATCCCCGAAATACCCAGTTCCATCGAACACGACAACATCACCGCGTCGCGGCTCGGCACCGAAACGGTACGCCAACTTATTTACGAGAACGCGGTCGCCGATCCTCAATCCGGACTCCATGGATCCGCTGGGAATCTCGAACGGCCGCAGCACGAACGTGTTGAGAAGCAGCAGAAACGCCAGGAGAACGAGCAGGGTCAGACTGATGCGCCCACCCGGGAGCCCTTGGGTGATCCGCGACACCAACGCGAAGCGCGACCGTTCCTCCTGACCCTCTGTGTCCGAGATCTCCTCGGAAGCGGAAGGGCGGGAGGAGCGGTCGCGCTCCGTCGGCTGTGCTTCGGTGTCCATCGGGGCCAGATGTTATCCGGCCCCGCTTTGGACCCCGCGGGGGCGAGCCCCCTGAAGCGCTCAGTTCTCGCGCTTCTCCTTGATCTTCGCCGCCTTGCCGCGCAGCTCGCGCAGGTAGTACAGCTTGGCGCGACGCACGTCACCCTTGGTGACGAGCTCGATCTTCTCGACGATCGGGGTGTGCACCGGGAAGGTGCGCTCGACGCCGACGGAGAAGGAGACCTTGCGGACCGTGAAGGTCTCGCGCACGCCGGCGCCCTGGCGGCGGATCACAACGCCCTTGAACTGCTGCACACGGGAGCGGTTGCCCTCGATGACGCGGACGTGGACGTTGACGGTGTCGCCCGGGCGGAAGGCCGGGACGTCGCTGCGCAGCGACGCGGCGTCGACGGAGTCGAGCAGGTGAGACATTTCGTCTGCTTTCTTCGCCCATGCCACAGGTCATAGGCGGGAGCTAGGTGTTTCGTGAGGATGCTGTCCGTGTCGGGGCGGGCGTCGTGTCCCCCTGTGGCAGGGGCGCACGCCGGACGACGCACAACAGCGACCTATTCTTCCACGCCCTCTGTCCTGCGCCAAAATCGACCGAACCGCTCCCCCTCCGGGTCGGGCATCCAGCCCAGGATGGAGAGCATCTCGCGGTCCTTCTTGTCGAAGGTCTTGGGGTCGCAGCGCTCGATGAGGTCGGGCCGGTTGACCGTCGTACGCCTCAGCGCCTCGTCGCGGCGCCAGCGGGCGATCTTGCCGTGGTGGCCGCTGAGCAGCACGTCGGGGATGTCGCGGCCGCGCCACTCGGGCGGCTTGGTGTAGACGGGGCCTTCCAGGAGGTTGGCCATCGCGCCGGGCGCGAAGGAGTCGTCCCGGTGGGACTCCACGTTCCCGAGGACGCCGGGCAGCAGACGGGCCACGGCCTCAGTGATGACCAGTACGGCCGCCTCGCCGCCGGCGAGGACGTAGTCACCGATGGACACCTCATGGACGGGCATACGGGTCGCGTACTCGTCGATGACGCGGCGGTCGATGCCCTCGTAGCGGGCCGGTGTGAAGATCAACCAGGGTCGCTCGGAGAGCTCGACGGCGAGTTCCTGGGTGAAGGGGCGGCCGCTGGGGGTGGGGACGATCAGGGTGGGCGCGCCGGCGCCGGTCTCGTAGCCGTCCGCCAGCACGGAATCCAGCGCGTCTCCCCAGGGCTCGGTCTTCATGACCATGCCGGGGCCGCCGCCGTACGGCGTGTCGTCGACCGTGTTGTGGCGGTCGTACGTCCAGCCGCGGAGGTCGTGCACATGGACGTTCAGCTGCCCACGCGCGCGTGCCTTGCCGACCAGGGAGACGTTCAGGGGCTCCAGGTACTCGGGGAAGATCGTGACGACGTCGAGCCTCATGCGCTGTCGTCCCTGGTGGAGTCGTCCCTGGCGGAGTCGATCTCCGCCTTGTCGTCGATCAGGCCCGGAGGTGGCGTGATGACGGCCTTCTGCTCCGCCAGGTCGATCTCGGTGACGATCTCCTCGACGAACGGGATCATGACCTCGCTGCCGTCGGGACGCTCCACGATGAAGAGGTCCTGGGAGGGCAGGTGCGAGATCTCGGTGATTCGGCCGACCTCCACGCCATCAGCGGTGACCACGTCCAGGTCCATCAGCTGGTGGTCGTAGTACTCGTCCTCCTCCTCGGGCAGCTCGTCCGGGTCCACCTCGGCGATCAGAAGGGTGTTGCGCAGCGCCTCGGCGGCGTTGCGGTCCTTGACCCCTTCGAAGCGCAGCAGCAGCCGGCCGCTGTGCACCTTGCCGGTCTCGATGGTGAGTGGGCCTGCCGAGGCGGGATCGGTGAGGAGCACCGCGCCGGGCGCGAGCCGCAGTTCCGGCTCGTCGGTGCGGACCTCCACGGTGACCTCGCCCTTGATGCCGTGGGCGCGGCCGATCCGTGCGACTACGAGCTGCACTTTCGGAAATCTCCTGTCGGAACGACTACGAGCCGCGAGGCTCATACGACTACGGGCCGGGGACGGCCCAGTGGCCCTCCCCGGCCCGAGCCGGTGCTGCGTTCGGCGTCAGCGGACGTGGTCCACGTCGACGAGGTCGACGCGGACACCGCGGCCGCCGATGGCACCCACGACGGTGCGCAGAGCGCGTGCGGTGCGGCCGTTGCGGCCGATCACCTTGCCGAGGTCGTCGGGGTGCACCCGGACCTCCAGCACACGCCCGCGACGCAGGTTGCGCGAGGCGACCTGCACATCGTCAGGGTTGTCGACGATGCCCTTCACGAGGTGCTCGAGAGCCTCCTCGAGCATGCTCAGGCCTCGGCCGACTCGGACTCGGCGGCAGCCTCGTCCTTCTTCTCCGCCTTCTTCTTCTGGGTGATGGCCTCACCCTTGCCCTCGTCGTCGCCACCGAGGGCCTCGAACGACGGGCGCGCCTTCTTCGGCTCGGCCACGAGCAGCGGAGCCGGGGCGGGCTCGCCCTTGAACTTCTGCCAGTCGCCGGTCTTCTTCAGGATGGCGAGCACGGGCTCGGTCGGCTGCGCGCCGACACCCAGCCAGTACGCGACACGGTCCGCGTCGACCTCGATGACCGACGGGTTGTACGTCGGGTGGTACTTGCCGATCTCCTCGATCGCACGACCGTCACGACGGGTACGGGAGTCGGCGACGACGATGCGGTAGTGAGGCGAACGGATCTTGCCCAGACGCTTCAGCTTGATCTTGACTGCCACGGGAGTGGGTTCTCCTGGATTTGACGTGGTTGGGCACGGCGAGAGAAGCCGCGTGGGGTTGCGGTACCCGAGTGCCCGATGGACGCGTCAGCCGGAGGAGAGAGGGGTCCTGTGCGGCTGTCGAGTACAGCTAGCCATTGTGCCACACCCTGCGGGTCACCTTTGGCCGAGGGGCGGTGAGGGTGCCTGGGCATGCCTGAGCGGCGCCGGGTGCTTCGGTGCCGTCCGGCGTTGCGCAGCCCGGCGCTACGGGGTGCCGCCCGCGACCAGCCGTGCCACCCCAGCGGCACGGCTGCCCGTAGGCCGCATGGGCCACAGCGGCACCCCCACGCGTCAGCGTCCCGTAAGCCATACGTCCTGACCGGCAGCCACGAGATGCCGGTGCCCGACGAGGCGCCGTTACGCCGCTCCGACCACCTCGGGAATCCGGAACGGCTTCCCGCACCCGCCGCACACGATCGGCGCCTGCGCCAGCACCGACGGGACGACCCGGACGTTGCGGCCGCAGTCGCAGACCGCCTTGACGCGGACGCCGCCCCCGGAGGAGCCGTGGCGGGCTGCCGGGCCGCGGAAGGTCCGGCTGGTGTCGGCGGAGGTCGCCGCGGTGTGGGCCTTCAGGGCGCGCTGGAGGCGTTCGATGGTCGGGCGGTAGCGGCGCTTGGCCTCGGGGTTGAGCGTGACCAGGGAGAAGCCGCTGCTCGGGTGCGGCTCCTCAGGGTGGTCGAGGCCCAGCTCCTCGGCGATGGAGAGGAATCTGCGGTTGTGGTAGCGGCCGGCCCGGGAGGTGTCGCGGACGCCGCGCGCGGCGGCGATGCCATGGACTGCCTCGTGAAGCAGTCGCTCGAAGGAGAGCTCGTGACCGCACGCGGACGACGACTCCCCGATCAGGGACTCTGGCGCGGCGAGATCCGGCAGCTCGGGGTGGTACCGCTGAATGTCGGCCCACGCCTGTGCCAGCTCTGCGGCGAGAACAGGTGGTGTCTGTGTCGTGCTCACGTAATGACAACGAGCCGGAGTGCCGCTGTGTTCCGATTCCGGGGCATCCCAAATAATTTGCACGTACCCGTCAGTTGCGAATGATGCGCCCCGACGAGGGCGGGTGCGCCGATCTGCGGAGAAGCCTCACAGCTCGTACCAAGCTGGTGCGTAGTCTGACGTACGCGCCGGCGCGTACGCCCCGTCCACGCGCCGGTGCGGCTGTGGTTCGCGGATGCGCAAGAGGCGATTCGGCCGCTCTCGTTCCACACGGGCGTCATGTCAGGAAGCGCGCGCCACGACCGCGACGTTACCTGGCGCCTCGCCGGCGCCCGGCACCGCCCCGTCCTCGGCGACCAGACGCCGTACGGTCACCGCGCGCTCGACCGGCCCGACCTCGCCTTCTTCGCGGAGCGTCGCCCACGGGACGCGCGCCGTGCCGCCGGTGCCGGCCGCCTCGACGGCCTGCCCGATCGTCGACACCTCGGACGCATCGCCGTGCGTTTCTCCAGCGCGCCCGAACGAGGTGCCGTTGCGGTCGTCGACCTGGACGCGGAGGCCGGCCGCCTTCAGCTTGTCGCCGAGTTCGTGGACCTTGGCCAGAACCGCGTCGTCGCCCTTGATCGCGAGCACACGACCTGCGGCTGCGCCAGCCGAGGCGGATGTGCGCGGCGAAGTCACGCGCCTCCTCGTACGCAAGTGCGCCGTGTGGCCTACCTACCGCAACGGGAAGTACGTCTTCTGGGGGTCCGTCTCCTTGATCCGGGCGTCCATCTCGGCCTGCATGCGCTCCTACAGCCCATGCGGTTCACATTGCCGGCACGTGAATTCTCGCCAGTGGCACATGCAACTTCCCAGCAGCGGCCGCTTCCCACTGGACGCACGGTCCCTGGCGGAGTTTCCTGGCATACGGGGGGAGCGCGAGCGCATGCCACGGGGGCGACGGAATCGGACTCAGCGGTAACTCTCGGCGGATTGGGGCGCTTTACATGACACCTACGCTCGTGCGACAGCACCTGCCTCACGCGGGGGCGGTGCCTCGCGTGGACCTGTGTGCACGCGCGCGTGACTGGTCCGAGATCCAGGAGCGGATGCTGGTTCCGCTCTACGAAGCCGTCTACGAACGACTGGAAGCGGGCCCGGGCACCCGGCTGTTGGGCCTCGGCTGCGGCAGCGGGCTCGCGCTGGTGATGGCGGCGTCCAGAGGCGCGGCCGTCACCGGTGTCGAGTCCTCCTCCGCCGAACGACTGGCCCTCGCACGGCAGCGGTTGCTGCCCGAGGGGTGGGGCACGGACGCGCGTGCAGGGACCCGGCTCGTCGACGGCTCACCCGACGACCTGGCGGCCGCGGCCGACGCCGAGGAGCGCTCGGAGACGGCCGCGTACACGCTGGTGACCGCCTTCGAGCCCATCGGGTGCCTCGCGGGCGACTCGGAGGGGCTCGGTGAGATGCTCGCGGCCGCGACGCCGCTCGCCGAGCGGGGGGCGCCCGTGGTGCTGGCCGGCTGGGGGCCGCCTGAGCGCTGCGCCACGTCGTCCGTGCTGCGCGTGGCCACCAAGCTGGCCGACCCCTTGCGCAGTACGGGCAGTTGGCGCGTCGCCCTGCGCGACGACCTGGAGGAGGTCGCCCAGCGCGCGGGCCTCAGGCCCGACGGTTCCGGGCGGGTGGCCTGCCCCTTCGGGTACGCGGACGTCGACAGTGCCGTACGGGGGCTGCTGTCGACCGGGTTGTTCGACTCGGCGATCGCGGCGACCGATCAGGTGCAGGTGGACAAGGAGTTGGCGGAGGCGCTGCATCCGTATCTGCGGCCGGACGGGACGGTGTGGATGCCGAATGTCTTCCGGTACCTGATCGCGCGCGTGCCGTGATGCGCATGCGGGCCTGAAGCGGGGCCCGCTACGCGTCCGCCTCCTTGGTCAGCCGGGTGATGCCCGCGATCCGGTAGGCGTCCGCCTCCTCCAGCGTCTCGTTCTCCAGCAGGGCCTCCGCCAGCGCCTCCAACTGCCGGTAGTGTTCGCGGAGTTTGCGGCAGGCCTCCTCGTAGCACTCGTCCACGATCCGGCGCATCTCCGCGTCGATCACGTCGAGGGTCTGCGGGGCGGCCGCGAGGCCGTACGCCTGCTGGGTGTCGCTGGGCAGCGCGGACAGTCGGCCGACCCGTGCGCTCATGCCCCAGCGGGCGACCATGCCGCGCGCGATGTTGGTGACCTGTTCCAGGTCGCTCTCCGCGCCCGTGGTGACGACGCCGTAGACCACCTGCTCGGCCGCCATGCCGCCCAGTGCGCCGATGATGCGGCCGCGCAGGTACTCCTCCGAGTGCGCGTACCGCTCCACCTCGGGCGTCGACATCGTCACTCCGAGCGCCCGGCCGCGCGGCACGATGGTGACCTTGCGGACGGGGTCGGCGCCCGGCTGCAGCATGCCGAGGAGGGCGTGCCCGCTCTCGTGGTAGGCCGTGCGGCGGCGGTCCTCCTCGGGCATCACGAGGGTGCGCTCGGCGCCCAGTTGCACCTTCTCCAGGGCCTCGGACAAGTCCGCGGCGGTCACCTGCTCCCGCTTCCGTTTGACCGCGAGCAGAGCGGCCTCGTTGGCGAGATTGGCCAGATCCGCACCCGTCATACCGGGGGTGGTGCGGGCCAGCCGGGTCAGGTCCACGTCCACGGCGAGCGGGATCCCGCGGGTGTGGATCCGCAGGATCGCCTCGCGTCCGCCGCGGTCCGGCGGGGAGACGTTGACCACCCGGTCGAAGCGGCCGGGCCGGGTCAGCGCCGGGTCCAGGATGTCGGCGCGGTTCGTGGCCGCGATGACGATCACGCCCTCCGAGCCGGAGAAGCCGTCCATCTCCGTGAGGATCTGGTTCAGCGTCTGCTCACGCTCGTCGTGGCCGCTCACCGACGCGCCGCCGCTGCGCACCCGTCCGATGGTGTCGATCTCGTCGATGAAGATGATCGACGGCGCGACCTTGCGGGCCTCGGCGAACAGTTCCCGGACGCGGGACGCGCCCACACCGACGATCATCTCGATGAACTCGGACGCGGACGCGGAGAAGAACGGCACCCCCGCCTCGCCCGCCACCGCACGCGCCAGCAGCGTCTTGCCGGTGCCGGGCGAGCCGGCCAGCAGCACGCCGCGCGGCATCTTGGCGCCCATCCTGCGATAGGCGTCGGGGTGCTCCAGGAAGTCGACGACGTCGTCCAGCTCGCCCTTGACCTCGTCGATGCCGGCCACATCGGCGAACGTCGTGCGCTGGGTCCCCGGCCGCAGCTCGACCGGCTTGGGCGGCGCCTTGCGCCCGAACATGCCCCCCGCGCCACCTCGGCCCGCGCCGAGCCGCCGGGCGAAGAAGATCCACACCGCGACGATGATCACGATCGGCGCCAGCGAGATCAGCAGGTTGGACAGGACACCGCGCTCCCGCACCACCGGCTGGGCGGTCACCGTCACGTCGTGGCTGTCCAGTTGCCGCCAGAGGTCGTCGTCCGCGAAGGCCGGCCGCTGTGTCTTGAACCGGGTGTAGTCGCCGTCACCCTCGGGGTTGTCCCGGGCGCTCTTGAGCTCCCCCTGGATCGCGTCGCCCTTGGAGTAGATCTTGTCGACATTGCCGGCATCGACCTGCCTGCTGAACTCCGTGTAGGAGATCGTCGGCTCGTCGCCCCGGTCGAGGTACGTCAGTCCCACATAGGCGAGCAGGAACACGATCACCGCGGTGAGCAGCAGGCTCCACCAGCGGCCGCGCATCCGTCGCCCGCCGGGCCGCCCGGACGGCTCGTCCGGTGTGCCCTCGGTGCGCCACGGCTGGTCAGGGGCCTTGCGTGGTGGCGCGGCATTGCTCATATCTGGACGTTACGGCAGATGCCGGGCCCCGGCACGCGCTGAGGGCGCCCCTATGGAAGGGGCGCCCTCAGCGACGTACGCGACGAGACGATCGTACGAGATGGGACGGGAAGTCCGTACGAGACGAACCGTCAGCCCATGAACTTCTTGAACTCGTCCGGCAGCTCGAAGTCCTGCGGAGCCTGCTGGCCCGGCACGCCGAAGGCGCCTCCGGCCTGCGCGGCGGCGGCCCTGCGGGCGGCCTCCTCCTGCTCCTGCTGCTTGCGCTTCATCGGGTTGCCGGAGCGCTGCTTGCCCTTGGCCTTCTTCGGCTGCTTCTTCGTACGGCCCGGACCGCCACCCATGCCGGGCATCCCCGGCATACCGGGCATGCCGCCGCCCTGGGCCATGCGGGACATCATCTTGCGGGCCTCGAAGAACCGCTCGACCAGGTTCTTGACCGCGCTGACCTCGACACCGGAACCGCGGGCGATACGGGCGCGCCGCGAGCCGTTGATGATCGTCGGCTCCTGGCGCTCGGCCGGGGTCATCGACTTGATGATCGCGGCCGTGCGGTCGACGTCGCGCTCGTCGAGGTTGTTGATCTGGTCCTTGATCTGGCCCATGCCCGGGAGCATCCCGAGCAGCTTGGAGATGGAGCCCATCTTCCTGACCTGCTCCATCTGGGCCAGGAAGTCGTCGAGGGTGAAGTCCTGGCCCTTCTTGGAGGCCAGCTTCTCGGCCATCTTCTGGGCTTCGGCCTGGTCGAAGGTCTTCTCCGCCTGCTCGATCAGGGTGAGCAGGTCACCCATGTCGAGGATGCGGGAGGCCATCCGGTCCGGGTGGAAGGCGTCGAAGTCGTCGAGCTTCTCGCCGTTCGACGCGAACATGATGGGCTTGCCGGTGATCTGGCGGATCGACAGGGCCGCACCACCGCGGGCGTCACCGTCGAGCTTGGAGAGCACCACGCCGTCGAAGCCGACGCCGTCGCGGAAGGCCTCGGCGGTGTTGACCGCGTCCTGACCGATCATCGCGTCGACGACGAAGAGGATCTCGTCCGGGGAGACGGCGTCGCGGATGTCCGCGGCCTGCTGCATCATCTCCTGGTCGATGCCGAGGCGGCCGGCGGTGTCCACGATCACGATGTCGTGGACCTTGGCCTTGGCGTGCTCGATGGAGTCCTTGGCGACCTTGATGGGGTCACCGACGCCGTTGCCCGGCTCCGGCGCGAAGACGGCCACGCCGGCGCGGTCGGCGACCACGCTGAGCTGGTTGACGGCGTTCGGGCGCTGGAGGTCGGCGGCGACCAGGAGCGGCGAGTGGCCCTGCTCCTTCAGCCAGCGGCCGAGCTTGCCCGCGAGGGTCGTCTTACCGGCACCCTGCAGACCCGCCAGCATGATCACGGTCGGGGGCTGCTTGGCGAAGCGCAGGCGCCGGGTCTCGCCACCCAGGATCGTCACGAGCTCGTCGTTGACGATCTTCAGGACCTGCTGGGCCGGGTTCAGCGCCTTGGAGACTTCGGCGCCGAGGGCACGCTCCTTGACGTTCTTGATGAACGTCCGGACGACGGGCAGCGCCACGTCCGCTTCGAGGAGCGCGATGCGGATCTCGCGCGCGGTGGCGTCGATGTCCGCCTCGGAGAGCCGTCCCTTGCCGCGCAGGTTCTTGAAAGTCGCTGAGAGGCGATCGGAGAGAGTATCGAACACGGCGCTCGCGGTCCTCGGGGTCGGTGGCAGCTGGGAATCGCCCTCCAGGGTATCCCGGCGGCGCAGGTTGCCGGGATCCCTGGGTGCAGAGCCTTTGAACGGGGTCTCAGCCCCGCAACGTCTCCTCCAGCTTGCGCGCCACGGAGGCCGCTTCCTCGCTGGGCAGCGGCGCCCCTTCGGGCCCTGTGACATAGAACGCGTCGACGGCGTTCGCACCCAGGGTGCTGACATGCGCACTGCGCACCCGCACGCTCGCGTCCTCCAGCGCCCGCCCGATCCGGAACAGCAGCCCCGGCGCGTCCTGTGCGCGCACCTCGATCACCGTGGCCAGCCGGGAGGCGGCCGGGTGGACCGAGACCCTCGCCGCCGGTGGCACGACGCCCCGGCGGCGCGGATACGCGGCGTCCCGCTCGGCGAGGCGGCCCGCGATGTCCAGGGAGCCGTCCAGGGCCCGTACCAGGTCGGCACGGAGCCGGGCGGCCTGCGGCAGGGAGCCGTACTCGGCGGCGACCCGCCAGTCCAGCAGCAGGACGGTGCCCTCGACGCCGTCCGGCAGATCCAGGGCGCGCAGTTCGGCGGTGCGCACGGTCAGGCGGTGCATCACCAGGACGCCGGCCACCGCGGGCAGCACGCCCGGCTGGTCCGGTACGGCGATGAGGAGCTCCACCCCGAGCGGCTCCGGGTCGCCCGAGGGCTGCTCCTCGGTCGGCGGCTCGGTCTGCGCGCGCAGCGACAGCACCGGGCTGCCCGTCGCGACCGCCTCGATGGCGAGCCGCTCCTGCTCGGCGGTGGGCGCGGCGGCCTCGGGCTCGTCGAGGTCGTCCCCGGCGAGCACGGCGGCGACCCGTTTCACCAGGTCGGCCACGAGCGAGCCCCGCCACGACGACCAGGCCGCCGGGCCGGTGGCCAGCGCGTCCGCCTCGGTCAGGGCGTGCAGCAGCTCCAGGGTGCCCTGGGAGCCGACCGCCTCGGCGACCGCGCGCACGGTGGCCGGGTCCTCCAGGTCACGCCGGGTGGCCGTCTCGACGAGCAGCAGGTGATGGCGTACGAGGGTGGAGAGCACCGTCACGTCGTCGCGGTCGAAGCCGATGCGGGCGGCCACGTCCTTGACGATGATCTCGCCGGCCACCGAGTGGTCGCCGGGCCAGCCCTTGCCGATGTCGTGCAGCAGCGCGGCGACCAGGAGGAGGTCGGGGCGGTGGACGCGGCGGGTGAACTCGGACGCGCGGACGGCCGTCTCGATGAGGTGCCGGTCGACGGTCCAGATGTGCACGGCGTTGCGCTGCGGACGGCAGCGCACCCGCTCCCAGTCCGGGAGGAAGCGAGTGATCAGCCCTTCGGCCTCCAGGGCCTCCCAGACCTCGACCGTCGGCCGCCCGGAGCCCAGCAGGGTCACGAGCTGCTCACGCGCCTCGGCGGGCCAGGGCGTGGGCAGCGGGCGCACGGCGGCCGCCATGCGCCGTACGGCATGCAGGGAGAGCGGGAGTCCGGCCTGCGCGGCGGCGGCCGCGGCACGCAAGGGCAGCACGGGGTCGCGTTCGGGGCGCGCGGCGCGGGCGAGCACCACCTCGCCGTCCTGCTCCACCACGCCCTCGGCGAGCGGGGACCTTTCAGCAGTGGGCTTGCCGCCGCCCAGCATGGCGCGCAGACGCGGCCGCACAGCGCGCGAGCGCAGCACACGCCCCACCTCGCGCCACGTGACATCACTGGCGTACGAGATGACCCGCGCCGCCTCGTACACCTGCCGCAGCAGCGTGTCCGCGTCGAGCAGGCCCAGCTCGGCCGCGACCTGGTCCTGCTCCTGGAGCGCGAGCCGGTCCGTCGCGCGCCCCGTCGCCAGGTGCAGGGCGTCACGCGCGTCGAGCAGTCGGCGCCGGGCGTCGGCGAGGCCCTCGCGCGGGGCGTCGGCCAGCCAGGAGGCGGCGACGGCGCGCAGGATGGTGGCGTCGCGCAGCCCGCCGCGCGCTTCCTTCAGGTCGGGTTCCAGGAGGTACTGCAGCTCGCCCTGGCGCTCGGCGCGCTCGGCGGACAGCTCCTGGAGTTCGGGCAGGCGCTTGGGCGCCTGGTTGCGCCAGTCGGCCAGGACCGCCGTCCGCAGTCCGGCCGTGAGGCCGAGGTCGCCCGCGATGTGCCGGGCGTCCAGCAGGCCCAGCTGGACCTTGAGGTCCTCGCCCGCGGTCTTGCGGGCCTCGGCCGGCGTCCGCACGGAGTGGTCGAGGGCGAGACCGAGGTCCCAGACGGGGTACCAGATGCGGTCGGCCAGGGCGGCCACCGCGCCGGAGTCGCTGCCGTCGTGCAGCAGGAGCAGGTCCAGGTCGCTGCGCGGGGACAGCTCGCCGCGGCCGTATCCGCCGACGGCGACCAGGGACACGCCGCGCAGCCCCTCGGCGCCCGCGGCGAACAGGCCGGTCAGCCAGTCGTCGGTCAGCTCCGCGAGCGCCGAACGGCGCGGCGGCCCGGACTGCGCCCCCTCGGTGAGGAGGTGCAGCCGGGCCGCCGCGTAGCCGCTGGGTCCCGAGTCCTCTGCATCCTTACGAACGTCCGTACTCGACACCCAGCGACTCCTGTCCTTCTTCTTCTCTCAGAGCGCGTACTTCGTACAGAGCGTTCCTCAGAGCGCGTCCGGTCCGCGCTCGCCGGTCCGCACCCGTACGGCCGTCTCGACCGGCAGGGACCAGACCTTGCCGTCACCGATCTTGCCGGTGCGGGCGGCCTTGACGATGACGTCGATCAGCTGTTCGGCGTCGTCGTCCTCGGCCAGCACCTCGATGCGGATCTTCGGGACCAGGTCGACGGTGTACTCGGCACCGCGGTAGACCTCGGTGTGGCCCCGCTGACGACCGTAGCCGCTCGCCTCGGTGACCGTCAGGCCGTGCACGCCGAAGGCCTGGAGGGCCTCCTTGATCTCGTCGAGCCGGTGCGGCTTCACGACGGCGGTGATGAGCTTCATGCGTCCACCTTCTTGCTCGCAGCTGCGGCGACCGGGGCCGTGACCGCGGCCTTGGCGGCACCGCCACCGGCGCCACTGAAGTCGTATGCGGTCTCGGCGTGCTCGGCCTGGTCGATGCCCGCGACCTCCTCGTCCTCGGAGACCCGCATACCGATGGTCTTGTGGAGGATGAAGGCGAGAAGCGCGGAGACGATCAGGGAGTAGGCGAGGACACCGCCGACACCGGCGAGCTGCTTCCACAGCTGGTCGAACGTGTGCTTGCCGTAGAAGACACCCGTCGCCTCGGACTGGCCCTTGCCGCTGGCGAAGAAGCCGATCAGGATCGAGCCGACGATACCGCCGACCAGGTGGACGCCGACGACGTCGAGCGAGTCGTCGTAGCCGAACTTGTACTTCAGGCCGACAGCCATGGCGCACAGGACACCGGCGATGGCGCCGACGGCGATCGCACCCATCGGGGTGACCGCGCCACCGGCCGGGGTGATCGCGACCAGACCCGCGACCGCACCGGAGGCGGCACCCAGCGTGGTGAACGCGCCGTGGCGGATCTTCTCGTAGATGAGCCAGGCCAGCATGGCGGCGGCGGTGGCGACCTGCGTGTTGACGAACATCAGCGAGCCGACGCCGTCGTCGTTGCCGAGCCACGAGCCGGCGTTGAAGCCGAACCAGCCGAACCACAGCAGACCGGCGCCGAGCATGACCAGCGGCAGGCTGTGCGGACGCATCGGGTCCTTCTTGAAGCCGACCCGCTTGCCGATGACCAGGATCACGCCGAGCGCCGCGGCACCGGCGTTGATGTGGACAGCCGTACCACCGGCGAAGTCGATCACGCCCATGTCGAACGCCCAGCCGCCCTCACCCCAGACCCAGTGGGCGACGGGGAAGTAGACGATCGTGGCCCACAGCGCGATGAACAGCGCCCAGGCGGAGAACTTCACGCGGTCCGCGAGCGCACCGCTGATCAGCGCGGGCGTGATGATCGCGAACATCAGCTGGAAGACCATGAAGGCGAGCAGCGGGATGTTGTACGAGCCCCAGAGTTCGCCCTTGTCGACCCCGCTGAGGCCGACCCAGTCCGAGTTCCAGCCGATGAGGCTGCCGGAGTCGGTACCGAAGGCGACGGAGAAGCCGTACAGCACCCACAGGATGGTGACGATCCCCAGACTGATGAAGCTCATCATCAGCATGTTCAGGGTGCTCTTTACGCGGACCATGCCTCCGTAGAAGAAGGCCAGTCCCGGCGTCATGAGCATCACCAGGGCGGAGCAGATGAGCATGAAACCTGTGTTGGCGGCAGAGAGCTCCGTCTCTGCGGCAAGCGTGATGGCTGGTGCCATCGGCGTCTCCTCGTCGTTTGGTACGGCCCCGTGCGGGCGAAGCCTGAGCGGATTGAGGGGTGGGCCGGTTATGCGCCACGAGATTGACGCAGCGGAGTTTCGATGGAAGCCCCTCGTTGTTTCGCCGCCGTGACGAAGGCGCCCTGCGTGTTACGCGTTGATGAACTCCGAGATGTTGCGCTGCACGATCGTTATCGTGGCGCAACCTTCACTGGAGGTAAGAGAACCGGCCGCGGCCGGCCTTCCGATGACCTGGCATGGGGGAGCCGAGTCGGGCAGTTCGGGAGGGCCGGCCGCGGCCGGGGTTCTGGGGTTTCCGGGTTTCCGCCCGGATCGGTCAGACCGCCTCCGCGGTCTCCGGCAGCTCCACGGCGAGCTTGTCGGTGAGGTCCACGACCTCGGCGAGATCCCCGAAATCGCGTACAGCCGTGTCGACCGTCTTTCGAATACGAGTGTTGACGCGCTCCGAGCGCACCTTCTTGGCGACCTGCATGGCCTGTTCGGCGTAGACCGCGCTCTGCTCGGGCTCGCGCCGCAGCAGATGGACCGTGGCCATGCCGATGAGGTTCAGCGCATACGACCGCTGGTGCTCGCCGTCCTTCGCGAACAGGTCCACGGCCCGCTGCATCACCGGCTCGGCCAGCGAGGCGTAAGTCGGGCTGCGGCCGGCGACATAGGCCAGGTCACGGTAGGAGTGGGAGTTCTCGCCGTACAGCTCGGCCTCGGAGAAGAAGCGGATCCAGTCGGGGTCCGGATCATCCCACTCGTCGGCCTCGGCGAAGGTGTCCTCGGCCATCCGCACCGCCCGCTTGCACTTGCCGGGCTGCCCCATGTTGGCGTAGGCGCGGGCCTCCATCGCATACAGCATCGACTGGGTGCGCGGGCTCGCGCAGTCCCGGCTGCCGTACTGCGCGAGATGGATCAGCTCCAGGGCGTCGTCGGGCCGGCCGAGGTGGATCATCTGGCGGCTCATGCTGGAGAGGATGTACGAGCCGAGCGGCCGGTCGCCCGCCTCCTTGGCGGCGTGCAGCGCGAGGACGAAGTACTTCTGCGCGGTGGGCTGGAGCCCCACGTCGTACGACATCCAGCCGGCCAGCTCCGCCAGCTCGGCGGCGACCTTGAACAGCTTCCTGGCGGTGGGCTCGGGGTGGGGCTCCTGGAGCAGGTCGGTCACCTCGTGCAGCTGGCCGACGACCGCCTTGCGGCGCAGACCGCCGCCGCACTGGGCGTCCCACTGCCGGAACATCACGGTGGTGGACTCCAGCAGGTCCAGCTCGGGCCTGGACAGGCGGCCACGCGCGCGTGAGGACGGGAGGGGCCGGGGCTCCTGGTACGGCGCCTGGGGCGCGGGGACCAGCCAGCGCTGCATCGGTTCGATGAGGGCCGGGCCCGCGGACAGGGCCAGCGAACTCCCGAGGAAGCCGCGCCGCGCCAGCATCAGGTCGCTGCGCGAGAACTCGCTGAGCAGGGCCACCGTCTGCGGGCCCGTCCAGGGCAGGTCGACGCCGGACACGGAGGGTGACTGACGGGCGGCGCGCAGGCCGAGATCCTCGACGGAGACGACGCAGCCGAAGCGCTCGGAGAACAGCTCGGACAGGATCCGCGGGATCGGCTCGCGGGGGTTCTCGCCGTCCAGCCAGCGGCGTACCCGGGAGGTGTCGGTGGAGATGTGGTTGGCGCCCAACTGGCGTGCGCGGCGGTTCACTTGGCGGGCGAGCTCGCCCTTCGACCAGCCGCTGCGCACGAACCAGGACGTGAGCAGCTCGTTCGGGCGCTTGTCAGCGTGCGATGCGCTACCGGCACTCGTACCGCTTCCGCTGTTGCCGCTCACTGGAATGCCCCCATCCCTTGGACCACTTGTCACCGAGTGCGCCAAGCCCTATCAGAATGCCGGTAAATACGGTCGCCCGTCCGGCGGTTGTCACCCTTCGAACGGAAAGCCGACTTGCCTCCGGCATACCCACGTGTGCATGTGCCCCAACAGGCCGTGCACACACGGTAATCCTACGATCACGCCCCCAGCCATGGCGATCCCGGAAACGCCACCATTCGCCACCCCTTCGAATGAACCTACGGTGGCCTCTACGCGATTCACTTGACATAGGACGGCCGGAAGTGGGCGCAGCGGAGCACTCAGGGGCGCGTGTCGCCGGGCCCACAACCCTGAGCACTTCCAGGCGCCGCGTGGACCGAGCGGCGACAGTGGGTAACCGGCGATCCAGGAACACACAGGGTCACGATCCGAATCCGCGTCGTAACCACCGGCGCGCTGGACCCGTTGGAGGGGGCATGGGCTTCACGATCGGCGGCATCCGGGAGATCCGCTCCGGCTCGCGACGACGCGGCCGCTCCTCGGAGTGCACCACCGTCGCCGAGTTCACCGGACTGTGGGGCTGGGACGTGGTGCCCGGCGCGCGAGCCGCGGCGGGCACCTGCTCGTGCGGCCGCTCCGACTGCCACGCCCCCGGCGCCCACCCCCTCGACTTCGCGCCCGAGGTCCCGGCCGGGGCCACGCTCGACGAGGTCGGCAAGGCCTGGGCGGAGGTGCCGGGCGCCGCAGTGATGCTGCCGGTCGGGCGGGCCTTCGACGTGATCGAGGTGGCCGAGCCCGCCGGACGCCGCGCGCTGACCCGGCTCGAACGCATGGGCCTCCCCCTGGGGCCGGTCGCCGCCACCCCCGAGGGCCGCGCCCACTTCTTCGTCGCCCCCGGCGCCGCCGCGGAACTCCCCGAACTCCTCTACCGCATGGGCTGGGACGACCCGACCCACCTCGACCTGCGCGGCCTCGGCCCCGGCGCGCACATCACGGCACCGCCGTCCGACCGGGGCGGCCTGGGTCCGGTGCGGTGGCTGCGGCCACCCGAGCTGGACTCGGCGACGAGGCCGCCGGCCGCACGGCTGCTGCTGGGGACGCTGGCGTACGTGGCGCATCGGTCGCGGGTGTAGCGCAGGGCCCGACCGTCACAGGTCAGCGCTCACGTCCCGATCGTCACAGTCGTACACAGCGAAGCGCCCGTCCCCAACTGCACCTTGGGGGCGGGCGCTTCTCCGGCCGAGCACATACGAAAGTTCGCAGGTGAGGTGGGTCACTCCCCGATAAGGGCGTCAACGAACGCCTCCGGCTCGAACGGCGCCAGGTCGTCGGCGCCCTCGCCCAGGCCGACCAGCTTCACCGGCACGCCCAGCTCGCGCTGGACCGCGATGACGATGCCGCCCTTGGCCGTGCCGTCCAGCTTGGTGAGCACGATGCCGGTGATGTCGACGACCTCGGCGAAGACGCGGGCCTGGACCAGGCCGTTCTGCCCGGTCGTCGCGTCCAGCACGAGCAGGATCTCGTCCAGCGGAGCGTGCTTCTCGACGACCCGCTTGACCTTGCCGAGCTCGTCCATGAGGCCGGTCTTGGTGTGCAGGCGCCCGGCGGTGTCGATGAGGACGACGTCGGAGCCCATCTCCTTGCCCTCCTTCACCGCGTCGAAGGCGACGGAGGCGGGGTCGCCGCCCTCCGGCCCGCGCACGGTGTAGGCGCCGACGCGCTCGCCCCAGGTCTGGAGCTGGTCGGCGGCGGCGGCACGGAAGGTGTCGGCGGCGCCCAGGACGACGGAGCGCCCGTCGGCCACGAGGACGCGGGCGAGCTTGCCGGTGGTGGTGGTCTTGCCGGTGCCGTTGACGCCGACGACCATCACGATGCCGGGCTTGCTGGTCTCCGGCTCGGTCCTGACCGTGCGGTCGAAGTCGGTGCCGACCAGCTTGAGGAGCTCCTCGCGCAGCAGGCCGCGCAGCTCCTCGGGGGTGCGGGTGCCGAGGACCTTCACGCGCTCGCGCAGCCCGTCGACCAGCTCCTGGGTGGGCAGCACGCCGACGTCGGCGGTGAGCAGCGTGTCCTCGATCTCCTCCCAGGTGTCCTCGTCGAGGTGCTCGCGCGACAGGAGCGTGAGCAGCCCCTTGCCGAGGGCGTTCTGGGAGCGGGAGAGCCGGGCGCGCAGGCGGATCAGGCGGCCGGCGGTGGGCTCCGGGACCTCGATCTCGACGGGCGGGAGCCCTTCGACGACGGGCGGTTCCTCGACGGCGGTCGGTGCGCCGCCGCCGGGAAGGTCCACCTCCTCTATGGTCCGGCGCGGTTCGTCGCGCGGCGTTTCGGCCTCGTCGCCGACGTGCGGCTCGGCCGGAGGGGCGGTGATGTCGGGGGCGGCTGGGGGCGGCGGAGGCAGCTGCTTCTTGCGTCGGCTGCCGACGATCAGCCCGCCGAGCGCGCCGAGCACGACCACGGCGATGACTACAGCAAGGATGAGGATGTCCATAACGCGTCCAGTATCGGCCATGGAGTCCGGCGACACCCCTCTGGATGTCTGACACACCGTCAGCTAACGTCCGCCTTCACACCCGCCCGGTGAAGGGGGACCCCCATGCCCGTCACGGTCGTACGCTTCAACCTCGTCGAGCCCGACGCCACCCCCGCCTCGCTCGCCGCCCGCTATCGGGCGGCCCTGGAGATGGCCGCGTACGCCGACGAGCACGGCATCACCACCGTGCAGACCGAGGAGCACCACGGCGCCGACAACAACTGGCTCCCCTCCCCCTTCTCCTTCGCGGCCGCGGTGTTCGGCGCGACGCGCCGGATCGCGGTCACCGTCTCGGCGATCATCGGCCCGCTGCACGACCCGCTGCGGCTGGCGGAGGAGATCGCCGTACTGGATCTGCTGAGCGGCGGGCGGCTGGTGACGGTCGCCGGCATCGGGTATCGGCCCGAGGAGTACGCCCTGTTCGACGTGGACTGGAAGCGGCGCGGCAGGCTTCAGGACGAGCTCCTCGACACCCTGCTCAAGGCCTGGAGCGGCGATCCCTTCGAGTACCGGGGCCGTACGGTACGGGTCACCCCGCGCCCGTACACCGACCCGCACCCGCTGCTCCTGGTCGGCGGCTCCTCGAAGGCCGCCGCCCGCCGGGCCGCCCGGCTGGGCCTGCCGTTCTTCCCCAGCGCGCATCTGCCGGAGCTGGAGGCGTACTACAAGGAGCGGCTCGTCGAGTACGGCACCGAGGGCTGGACGATGATGCCGGCCGCCGAGACACCGCTGCTGCACATCGCCGAGGATCCGGACCGGGCGTGGGCCCGGTACGGCGGGCATTTCCTGCACGAGGCGCGGACGTACGCCTCCTGGCAGTCCGGGGACGTACGGTCCGCCGTGAAGTCGGCGGCCACGACGGTGGCGGAGCTGCGCGCCGAGGGCGTGTACCGGATCGTGACGCCGCAGGAGTGTGTGGCGCTGGGCCACGAGAACTACGTACTGCACCCGCTGTCCGGCGGGATGCCGGTGGAAGAGGGGTGGCGCAGCCTCAGGCTGTTCTGCGAGCGGGTGCTGCCCGGGCTCGGTGACTGACCGCTCGTACACGAAACCGCCGCCCCGGCTCGGGCAGTGGCCGAGCCGGGGCGGCGGCGGATGACGGGGAGAGGGGCAGCGGGGACTTGGCCCTTCTCCCCGAGTTCGGGGGCCGGTCAGCCCATCTCCTCCAGCTTCTTGCCCTTGGTCTCGGGCACGAACTTGAGGATGAACGGGATGGAGAGGAAGGCGAACACCGCGTACATGACGTACGTCAGCGACAGGTTCCAGTCCGACAGGTCCGGGAAGGTGATCGTGATGACCCAGTTGGCGATCCACTGGGCCGAGGCGGCCACACCCAGGGCGGCGGCGCGGATCTTGTTCGGGAAGACCTCACCGAGCATGACCCAGACGACCACACCCCAGGACAGGGCGAAGAAGAGGACGAACGCGTTGGCGGCGATCAGCGCCACGTAGCCCTGCGCGGTCGGCAGCGGGTCGTTGCCGTTCTGGAAGGAGAAGGCCCAGGCCGCCGCCGCGAGCGAGAGGCCCATGCCGACGGAGCCGATGAGGGCGAGCGGCTTGCGGCCGATGCGGTCGACGAAGATCATCGCGATCACGGTGCCGACGATGTTGATGATCGAGGTCTCGAACGAGTAGAAGAACGAGCTCGACGGGTCGACGCCCACGGACTGCCACAGCAGGTTCGAGTAGTAGAAGATGACGTTGATGCCGACCAGCTGCTGGAAGACGGAGAGGCCGATACCGATCCACACGATCGGCAGCAGGCCGAACTTGCCGCCCAGCAGGTCCTTGAACGTGGACTTGTGGTCGCTGCGCATGGCCTGGTCGATCTCGGCGACCCGGGCGTCCAGGTCCACGCCGCCCTCGACGTCGGCGAGGACCTTCTTCGCATCGTCGACGCGGCCGACGCTGATCAGGTAGCGCGGGGACTCGGGGATGGCGAAGGACAGCAGGCCGTAGATCACGGCGGGGACCAGCATCACGCCGAGCATCCACTGCCAGGCCTCCAGGCCCGCGACCGTGCCGCGCTCCTCGCCGTCGGCCATGTTGAGGATGGCCCAGTTGACCAGCTGGGAGACGGCGATGCCGATGACAATGGCGGCCTGCTGGAAGGAGGCGAGCCGGCCTCGGTACGCGGGCGGGGCGACCTCGGCTATGTAGGCCGGGCCGATGACCGAGGCCATACCGATGGCGATGCCGCCGAGGACACGCCAGGCAGCGAGGTCCCACGCGGCGAACGGGAGGCCGGAACCGACGGCGCTCACGGCGAACAGCACCGCCGCGATCTGCATGACGCGGATGCGGCCGATGCGGTCGGCTATGCGGCCGGCGATCGCGGCGCCCAGTGCGCTGCCGAGCAGGGCGCTGGCGGCGACGGTTCCGGTGACACCGGAGCTGAGGTCGAACCGGGCCTGGATACCGCCGTTGGCTCCGTTGATGACGGAGCTGTCGTAGCCGAAGAGGAAGCCGCCCATGGCGGCCGCCGCGGTGATGAAGACGACGTGCCCGAGGTGCTCGGGATGAGCCGTCCTGGCTCCTGACGTGGGTGCCTGCGCTGTGCTGGTCACGTGTACTCCTCGGGCCACCGGCAACGCTGCCGGGTGGGGGTCAGCCGCTCCAAGTAGTGATACCTGAAGGTAAAAGGAACGTTGCAGAGACTATTCCTTCAAGTTTCGAAGTCAATAGTCGCGCTGCTGTGACTTTCGAGACGTGACTAGCTGAGATGTGTTCACTTCTTGAAGTGATGGGTTTGAAGAGCTCGCGATCGGGAACGGCCGGCGGCGTCAGCGCAGCCGCTGGCTGATGACCTTCGACACGCCGTCGCCCTGCATGGAGACGCCGTACAGCGCGTCGGCGACCTCCATCGTGCGCTTCTGGTGGGTGATCACGATCAGCTGCGAGGCTTCCTGCAGCTCCTGCATGATGCGGATCAGCCGCTGCAGGTTGGTGTCGTCGAGGGCGGCCTCGACCTCGTCCATGACGTAGAACGGGCTCGGCCGGGCCTTGAAGATCGACACGAGCAGGGCGACCGCGGTGAGTGAGCGCTCACCGCCCGAGAGCAGGGACAGCCGCTTGACCTTCTTGCCGGGCGGACGGGCCTCGACGTCGACTCCCGTGGTGAGCATGTTGTCGGGATCGGTCAGGATCAGCCGTCCCTCGCCACCGGGGAACAGCCGGCTGAAGACGCCCTCGAACTCCCGGGCCGTGTCCCGGTAGGCCTCGGTGAAGACCTGCTCGACGCGCTCGTCGACCTCCTTGACGACCTGGAGCAGGTCGGCGCGGGTCTTCTTCAGGTCCTCGAGCTGCTCGCTGAGGAACTTGTGCCGTTCCTCCAGCGCCGCGAACTCCTCAAGCGCGAGTGGGTTGACTTTGCCGAGCTGCTGGTAGGCCCGCTCGGCCGCCTTGAGCCGCTTCTCCTGCTCGGCCCGGACGAAGGGCTTGGGCTGGTTGCGGGGATGCTCGGGGTCCTCGGGGAGCTGCTCGCCCTCGGCGGCCGGGGAGGGCGGTACGAGCTGGTGGGGGCCGTACTCGGAGACGAGCCCGGCCGGTTCGACGCCCAGTTCCTCCAGGGCCTTGGTCTCCAGCTGCTCGATCCGCATCCGCTTCTCGGCGCCGAGGACCTCGCCGCGGTGGACGGAGTCGGTCAGCTTGTCCAGTTCGGCCTTGAGGTCGCGGCCTTCGTTCCGGGCGGCGGCCAGCTCCTGCTCCCGCCGGGCCTTGGCGGCCTCGGCGGCGGTGCGCTCCTCGTCGGCGCGGGCGAGGGAGACCTCGACGTGGGCGAGGAGTTGGCGCGCACCGGAGGCGACGGCTTCGGCGACGGCCGCCTCGTGGCGCAGCCGGGCCCGCCGCTGCTCGGCACGCGCGCGTGCGTCCCGCTCAGCTCGGGCGGCGCGGTCGAGGGAATCGGCTCGGCCGGCGAGTCCCTTCACACGTTCTTCGTGCGTACGGACCTGGAGGCGGGCCTCCATCTCGGTCTGGCGCGCGTTGGCGCCATCGGCGGCGAGACGGTCCCGTACCGACGTGTCGGGTTCCTCCTCGACCGGCATCTCCTCGGCGACAGCGAGCCGTTCGGCCAGCTCCTCGACGTCCTGGAGGGCCTTGTCGAGCGCCTCCTGCGCCCGCGCGGCGGCGGCGACGGAACGCTCCGCTTCGCCCGCCGCGCCCCTTGCCTGGCCTGCGAGCCGGCCGAGCTGCTGGGCGACCGTCGACTTCTCCCGGTCGGCGGCACGGCGCCGCTCCCCCAGCTCTTCGACAAGCGCGGCGGATGCCTTACGGCGTTCGGCCGCCGCGTCCTGGGTCTCGGCCAGTTCCTCGCAGCGGACGGCCAGCTCCTCCAGTTCTGCGGCGGCCTCGTCCACGGAGGCCTGTACTTCGAGGAGGCTCGGCGCCCCGGCGGAGCCGCCGTGCGCGAAGTGCGCGCCCAGCAGGTCGCCTTCGGCGGTTACGGCGGTGAGGTCGGGGTGGGCGTAGACGAGCTCCTCGGCGTCTTCGAGGGTGGGGACGACGACGATGCCGTGCAGGAGGCGGCGTAGGGCGGGCATGAGCTCGGAAGGGCCGCGGACGAAATGTGCCGCGTGAGCATGTCGGGCGTCTGCGGGTTCATCGTGGCTGGTCGCGCAGTTCCCCGCGCCCCTTTGGGGCGCTGCCGTCCCCGCCTCCGTCCCCGCCTCTGTCGGCACCCCCGGCTCCCCCGCCAGCAGCAGCGCCGCTCGACCGCCGTCCTGCTTGCGCAGCAAACGGATCGCCTCCGCCGCGGCGGACGGTGACGTCACCGCGATCGCGTCCGCCGCCGCGCCGAAGGCGGCCGCCAGGGCCACCTCGTAGCCGGGTGTCACCGTCAGCATCTCCGCCGCCGGGCCGAGGAGCCCGGTCAGTCGGTCGCGGGCATCAAGCAGTATCCCGGTGCCGTCCTTGCGGCGCAGGCCGAGCGCCAGCGCCTCGTGCCGGGCCTGGGTCGCGGCGCGCGCTCGTTCCGCCGCCGTGGCCGCCTCGCGGGCTGCGGTGAGCGCGGCCTCCGCCTCCGCGAGCTGCCGCTTCGCCGCCTCGTGCTGCTCGCCGAGTTCCGCGTCGCCGGCGTCCAGGCCGTCGACCTCGGCCTTCAGGGCCTCGTACTCCTCCTGCGCGGCGAAGGCCCGCTCCTGGGCCTCGTCCCGGGCCGCGGCCAGGCGGTCGATCTCGGCCTGGGCGGAGGCCGCACGCGAACGGGCCGCGTTGACCTGCCCGCTCAGCCGGGCCAGGCCCTCGCGGCGATCCGCGATGGCGCGGGCAACGTCCTTCAGGCGCCGTTCTTCCTGCGTGAGCTCCCGTTCCAGTTCGGCACGGTGGGCGACCGTGTCCTCCAGGGCCCGCTCGGCCGCCTCCAGGGCCGCTTCGAGTTCGGCCTCCTGTTCGCGGATGCGAGCGGCCTCGCGCTCCATGTCCTCGGGGTCACGGCCCCGACGTTCCTCCGGCGGCGCGGACGTCGCGCTCTTCACGCGCGCGTCGGCCAGCGAGATCGTGCCACGTACCCGTTCGGCGAGCTGGGACAGCTCGTACCAGGTCTGCTGGGCCCGCTGGAGGCGCGGCGTGAGCTGCCGTACCTCGTCCTCCAGGAGCGCCTCGCGTTGCAAGGCCTTCTTCAGCTGCTGCTCGGCGGCCTCTTTGCGTTCCTTCAGCGCGGCCTCGTCGGCGACCTCGGCCTGCAGCGCCTCACGCAGCCGTACGAGATCGTCGGCGAGGAGGCGGAGGCGGGCGTCGCGCAGATCCGCCTGGATGACAGCGGCCCTGCGCGCCACCGCCGCCTGGCGGCCCAGCGGCTTCAACTGCCGGCGCAGCTCGTCCGTCAGGTCCTGCACGCGCGCGAGGTTGGCCTGCATCGCGTCCAGCTTCCTGAGCGCCTTTTCCTTGCGCTTGCGGTGCTTGAGGACGCCCGCGGCCTCCTCGATGAAGGCGCGGCGGCCCATGGGGTCGGCGTGCAGGACGGAGTCGAGCTGGCCCTGGCCGACGATGACGTGCATCTCACGGCCGATGCCGGAGTCGGAGAGGAGCTCCTGGATGTCGAGGAGGCGGCAGGTGTCGCCGTTGATCTGGTACTCGCTGCCGCCGTTGCGGAACATGATCCGCGTGATGGTGACCTCGGCGTACTCGATGGGCAGTGCGCCATCGGAGTTGTCGATGGTCAGCGAAACCTCGGCACGGCCAAGTGGCGGGCGGCCGGTCGTGCCGGCGAAGATGACGTCCTCCATCTTGCCGCCGCGCAGCGACTTGGCGCCCTGCTCACCCATGACCCAGCTGAGCGCGTCCACCACATTGGACTTGCCCGAGCCGTTCGGACCGACGACGCACGTGATCCCCGGCTCGAACCGGAGCGTGGTCGCCGAGGCGAACGACTTGAACCCGCGGAGGGTCAGGGCCTTGAGGTGCACGCCGCTGGACTCTACCTTCCGCCCGGATGTCACTCCATGAACCCACGGTTTCACCGGTGAACGTGCAGGGCACACCAGACGTTAAAGAAGGTGAAAGGATGCGCGGGCCAGTAAGCCGGGGGCAAGAAAGAAGGGACGCCGAAGCGTCCCTTGCAACTTCTGACGGCCGGCGAGCCAGTCGTCTGACAACTACCTAGCGGTTGGATACGGGCCGCCCAACCACTGCTTGTGCTGTTGTGGAGCGGTGCAGTGATCAGGTGAGCGCAGGCTCCGCCTGGTGTGCGTCGATGCTCTCCATGATCCTGTCGTGAGAAGCGGCAGCCTGCAGAGCGTCGTTCTCCGCCTGGATTCGTCCGAGTTCGGATTCCAGGTCCTGGACACGCTGCTGGAGCCGTCGCATCTCGGCGAGGAGTCGAGGGTCGGAGCCGCCGACGTAACCGAGAAGCGCCTTTGCCATGATGGATGGTCCTCCACACTGAGTGACCGACCGATGCGGTGTGGGTCGTGAGGGATTCGCACCCGCGGTTGCTTGGCAGGCCTGGAGTTGTGCTGCCGTTCAGCCACGCCAAACAGCTAAGGTGCGCGGGGCTTTCAGCGTCTCACCAAAAAGTTTGACGGTCAACACGATCACGCCCCGTATTGGGGGGCAAACCCGGGGGCACACGGCCGAATGGCGGCTGCGCGGCGACTCCTGCGGGCCCCTCGGGGCGTGGCGATCACCCTTGCGTGCGGAGCCTGCCAGTGCAAGCGATTCTTGGCAACCACCTGCTCCTTTCTGCTCGGGGCAGTTGCCGGTGGCACGTCCTTCCGCTTGCACCAGGGCCGTTTCACAGATCCGGCTCAGCGGATGGCGAAGCCGTCGTAACCCCCGCGAGGTGTGTCCCAGATCTCGGTGACACCGTCCACACGCCCGGGCGTGTCGTCACCCTGGAGCCAGTCCAGGAGTCCTTCACAGCCGTCCCGGGCTCCCTCCGCGACGACCTGGACCCGTCCGTCGTCCAAATTGAGAGCAAAACCACTCAGGCCGCCGATCTCGAGCGCCTTGGCCCGCGTGAACCAGCGAAAACCCACGCCTTGGACGCGTCCACGCACCCAGGCGACCAGTCGTACATCCTCGCTCATGAGTGCAACCTAACGGGCCAATACCTCTCCGAGCACTTCCTCCCCTGGCGCCATGGGGTACCGTCCCCACCCAATGAATCTCATATGAAACTCACTCGATCGTGTGAGTTCTGTGAGGACGTTGAGACCGCACGGACGAGGAAGGCCAGGACATGGGACGCCACCGACGCTCCGCCGCCGGCCGCGCCGCCACGGGCCGCGCCACGGGGGTCACGCATACGGACGGCTCTTATACGGAGGGCCACGCCCCGCGGGACTCGTACACGAGCGACCACCCTCCGAAGATGGGCATCGCGCCCTACCTGAACCCGGAGGCGTACGCCGAGGCCTACGCGAAGAGCGACGCCTACCTGTTCGCCACGGACGACGACTTCGACCTGGTCACGGGCACCACGACCTTCCCGGGCGACGCCGCTTCCGCCGCCGGCTCCGCCGCGGGCGCGACCACCGCGGTCCTCCGCAGTGACGGCTTCACGCCCACCGGCGACTCCCGGCGGCCCGCGGGCGGCTCGCACCGCCGCCGCAAGAAGCGGGCCGGGGCCCCGGTGAAGACCGGGCTGCTCGGCGTCTCCGCCGCGGTCGCGCTCGGCACCGTCGCGGTCGCCACCGGTGTGGTGCCCGGCATCGACAACTACCAGCTCGGCGGTTCGGGCGCGGACAAGGTGCAGGCCGCCGACACCCCGACCAACTCCCCGAGCGAGCAGGGCGGCACCTCCGGCAGCGCCGAGAGCCAGGGCGACGGCGGCTCGACGAGCCGCGACGCCCAGCGGCCCACCTCGCCGTCCCCGTCGACCTCGTCGGCCGCACCGACGAAGACCCCGTCGAAGAAGCCCTCGGCCACGCCCAGCCAGAAGCCGAAGGAGACCCCTTCGCGTACGGCCACGAAGGCGCCCGAGAAGGCACCGGAGAAGGAGAAGACCAGCGCCCCGGTGACGGTGTCCGCGGAGGCCGCCGCCGCTGCCGAGGTGCTGAGACTCGTCAACGACGAGCGCGCCCAGGTGGGCTGCAGCGCGGTCGCCGCCAACAGCTCGCTTGCCGATCTGGCCCAGGACTTCAGCGAGGACATGGCCGCGCGGGGCTTCTTCGACCACACCGACCCCAGCGGGGCCTCGCCGTGGGACCGGGCCGCGAAGGCGGGCATCACCGACCTCGGCGGCGAGAACATAGCCCGCGGCCAGGCCGACGCGGCTGCGGTGATGGACGCCTGGATGAACAGCCCCGGCCACAAGGCCAACATCCTGAACTGCGACTTCAAGACGCTCGGGGTCGGCGTGCACTTCGGCTCCGGCGGGCCCTGGTGGACGCAGGACTTCGGGTACTGAGAGCAGGTACGAGCAGGGTACGAGCACGTACGACGAGGGCTCCCATCCGGTGAGGTGACCGGCTGGGAGCCCCTTCGTGCGTCAGCGCCTACGCGGCGACCGCTGCGCGCCCTCGCGCGAAGACCTTCGCCGTCTCGGCCACCCGGCGCCCGAGGTGCTCGGCCGTCGCGACGTCGGCCTTGTGAACGGCCTCCGGGCCCTGGTCTGCGTTGGTCTGGGCGGCGGCGCCGGTGAAGACGCCGAGGCGGTTGAGGTCGTTCTCGGAGCCGGCGCTGCTGTTCCAGCCGGGGAGCAGTCCGAGGTTGACCCAGTGCATGCCGAGCTGGGCGGCGAGGATCTGGAAGAACTGCAGGGTGTGCAGCTTGTCGCCGCTCTTGGAGGCGGAGTTGGTGAAGCCGGCGGCCAGCTTGTCGGTCCAGGCCTGCTCGGCCCAGCGCTTCGAGGTGGCCTCCGCGAAGACATGGAAGGCGCCGGACGCGGTGCCCATGTAGGTCGGCGAACCGAACACGATGGCGTCCGAAGCGTCGAGGGTCGCCCACTGCTCCTCAGTGATCTCGTCCACCTTGATCAGGTGCACCTCGGCACCGGCCTCGACGGCACCGGAACGGACGGCCTCGGCGACGACAGCGGTGTGGCCGTAGCCGGAGTGGTAGGCGATGGAGACAACAGGGGTGGTCACGTACGTACTCCTGAGGTAGGCAGCTGATAGGCAGCTCACTGGCGATGACGAAAGGAAAGCACTAACTTCTGGTTAGTGCAACCTCCCGGTTAGCGCTGCATTCGCGTACGCTTGCGATATGGACACCACGCAGGAGCGCACGGAGGCGCAGGACCTCCCGTACAACGTGTTCGCCAAGGCCTGCCCCTCGCGCGGCACGCTGGAGCACGTCACGGGCCGCTGGGGCGGACTCACCCTGGGCGCTCTGCACGAGGGCTCGCTGCGCTTCAACGAGCTGCGCCGCCGGGTCGACGGCGTCAGCGAGAAGATGCTGTCCCAGACGCTGCACGCCCTGGAGCGCGACGGCCTGGTGCACCGCGAGGCCCAGCCGACCAATCCGCCCCGGGTCGACTACGAGCTGACGCCGCTGGGGCGCGGGATCGCCGAGCGGCTGCTGAACCTCATCCACTTCGTGGAGGGGGAGATGGACGACGTACTCGAAGCACGCCGACGTTACGACGAGACGCGCGGCGCCCTCTGACACTTCGGGCAGAAGTAACTGGACCGGTTCATCCAGGGCCGCCTGCGCATCGGCGTACCGCACCGCTTGCACGGCAGCCCTTCACGGCCGTACGCGTCCAGTGACCGGTCGAAGTAGCCCGACTCACCGTTGACGTTGACATACAGACTGTCGAAGCTCGTGCCGCCCACCGCGAGGGCGGCGTTCATGACGTCCCTTACGTGGCCCAGGAGTTCGAGGCTGCGCGGGCGGGTGAAGGTCGCGGTCGGGCGGTCGTAGTGGAGGCGGGTGCGCCAAAGGGCCTCGTCCGCGTAGATGTTGCCGACTCCGCTGATCAACGACTGGTCGAGCAGGGCCCGTTTGATGGTCGTGCGCTTGCGGCGCAGGGCCTGGTGGAAGGCCTCGTCGTCGAAGAGCGGGTCCAGCGGATCGCGGGCGATGTGCGCGATGACGTCGGGCAGGCCGTCGGGGGTGTTGTCGTGCAACGACAGGCCGCCGAAGGTGCGTTGGTCGACGAAGCGCAGTTCGGTGCCGAGGGCGTCC
Organism: Streptomyces sp. NPDC093591; assembly: GCF_044764885.1. NCBI lineage: Bacteria > Bacillati > Actinomycetota > Actinomycetes > Kitasatosporales > Streptomycetaceae > Streptomyces > Streptomyces sp. NPDC093591. Next base: position 64,969 of record NZ_JBIWIY010000019.1, on the reverse strand, counting down.
GCGAACCGCACGCGGATCCTGAGGTGCTTCTCGTCGTGCGCGCTCTGCGGCTGCACCAGCAGCTGACCGCTCATCCCGAGGTGCGCCAGGATCGACTGGTGCGTGTCCTCCAGGGGCAGCCACAGGTACTTGCCGCGACGGCTCGGCATGCCGATCCGGTGGCCCTTGAGGCGGTGCGCGAAGTCGTCCGCACCGGCGATGTGCCGGCGTACGGCACGCGGGTGCAGCACCTCGGCGTCGGCGACGGTGCGATGGGCGACCCACCGCTCCAGACCGCGCCGTACCACCTCGACCTCGGGCAACTCGGGCATGGGATCCCCCGTACACACCTTGCGGGTACTTGCGGGTATGGGCCGAGCGCCCGTCCCGGGGCCGGGACGGGCGCTCGGATCGCGCTGTTCGGTCAGGCGGAGGCCGATGACGCGTCGGCGTCCGGCGCAGCGGTATCCGGCTCGGCGGCATCCGCTGCCGCCTTCGCCTTCTTGACGCGCTCGTCCGCCGCGGCCCGAATGGACCGCCACGCGGATTCCGCGGCCTGCTGCTCCGCCTCCTTCTTGCTGCGGCCGGTGCCGGTGCCGTACGAGACGCCTCCGACGCGGGCGGCAGCAGTGAAGGTCTTCTCGTGGTCGGGGCCGGTCTCCGTGACCAGGTACTCGGGGACTCCGAGGCCTTCGGTCGCGGTGAGCTCCTGGAGACTGGTCTTCCAGTCCAGGCCGGCTCCGAGGTTCGAGGACTTCTCGATCAGGGGGTCGAACAGGCGGTGCACCAGCTCCGCCGCCGAGTCCAGGCCCTGGTCGAGATAGACCGCGCCGATCACCGCTTCCAGGGTGTCGGCGAGGATGGATGCCTTGTCCCGGCCGCCCGTGCCCTCTTCACCGCGGCCGAGCCGAATGAAGGAGCCCAGGTCGAGCCCACGGCCGACCTCCGCCAGCGCACGCGAGTTGACCACCGCGGCCCGCAGCTTGGCCAGCTGGCCTTCGGGCAGGTCGGGGTGGGTGCGGTACAGCGTGTCCGTCACCACGAGGCCGAGGACGGAGTCCCCGAGGAACTCCAGGCGCTCGTTGGTGGGCAGACCGCCGTTCTCGTATGCGTAGGAGCGGTGGGTCAGCGCACGCACCAGAAGGGCGGACTCGAGCTTGTACCCGAGCCGCCCTTCCAACAGCGTGTGGGACGAGGCCGTGTTGTCCGCTGCGTTCTTCTTCGGCGTGGACACAGTGCCTCTCACCAGCCGCTCAGACCTCGAGGACCTGGCGCTTGTTGTAGGTGCCGCAAGACGGGCACGCGATGTGCTGCTGCTTGGGCTCGTGGCAGCGCTCGCACGCAACCAGGGGGGTGACCGCAGCCTTCCACTGCGACCGGCGGTGGCGCGTGTTGCTGCGCGACATCTTCCGCTTCGGAACAGCCACGGCTACTTCTCCTGCTTCTCGTCGACGCCCGGTTCGGCGCCGCTCATCTCGTCCTTCTCGCCGTCTTCGAGTGAACCGGCGAGTCCCTGCAGTGCCGCCCAACGGATGTCGACGGCGTCATGGTGGTGGTCCGGGTCGTCCGCGAGGCGTGCGCCGCACTCGGCGCACAGTCCTGGGCAGTCTTCCTGGCACACCGGCTGCATCGGCAGTGCGAGCACCACCGCATCGCGCAGCACGGGTTCGAGGTCGAACAGGCCGTCCTCGAGAAAGAGCCTGTCCTCGTCGTCCTCGGCGTCGTCGCCGGGTTCCGCGTGGTGGACGCGGCCTCGGTCATCGGCGTCAGGGTACGAGAACATCTCCTGGAAGTCCGCTTCGACGTCGAGCTGAAGCGGCTCCAGACACCTTACGCACTCCCCCTCGGCCTGTGCACGGCCGGTGCCTGTGACAAGCACCCCTTCCATGACCGACTCGAGCCGGAGTTCGAGCTCCACCGGGGCGCCTTCCGGCACTCCGATGACGTCCTTGAGACCGAGGTCCTTCGGGGCGTCGACCGTGCGGGTCACGCGCTGCAGCGCACCGGGCCGCCGGCCCAGCTCGTGTGTGTCGAACACGAGAGGGTTGCGGTGGTCGAGGCGGGCTGTCACGCCATTCCTGCTTTCGATCTGCTGAGCTCAGAGGGTTGCTGCCCCGCGGTGTTCCCGGGCAGCGGTGATCGCGGACGTACGCGCGACCGAAGAGCCAGGATACTGGACCTTTCGCTCACGGCCCAATCCGGTGGCCCCTTACTGGCCTCGCCCCTGCTCGTAGGCCCGCAGCTGCTCCGCGCTGATCATGCTGGTGTCGAAGAGGCTGGTCTCGTCGAGGGCGTAGCCGTCGTTGCCCTGCGAGGTCTGCTGCGCGGCCTGCTGCTGGGCCTGGTTCGGGTCGTAGGCGGCCTGCTGGGGGGCGTAGCCCTGGTAGGCGTAGGGGTCGGCCTGCTGGTAGCCGTACGGGTCCTGCTGGCCGCCGTAGCCCTGCTGGTAGCCGCCGTACGGATCCGCGTTCTGCTGCTGGTAGCCGTACGCCGGCTGCACGGCCGCCTGCTGGTCGTACTGCTGCTGTTGCTGTGCGGGCTGCTCGGCGGGGGCTGCCGGGGCGTCCTGCTCCGCGAGGGCGGCGAGGTCGGCGAGGTAGTCGGCGTCGCTGGAGTGCTGGACGGTGCTGGTGTCGTCGGCGAGGGCGCCGAGGTCGTCGGTGGCGATCCGGCCGTGCAGCTTCTGGCGGCCGCGGCCGACCGCCTCCAGGGTCTTGGCGAGGACCGCCTCGAAGGCGCCGAGCTTGACGTCGACGTACTCGTCGGCGGTGCGGCGCAGGGTCTCGGGGTCGTGGCTGCGCTCGGGGGCGTCCTCGTCCTGGTAGCCGTTCTCGTCGGTGCCGGGGCCGGTGCCGAGGAGCTTCTCGCGGCCGCGGCCGACGGAGCCGAGGGTCTTGGTGAGGACGACCTCGAAGTTGGCGAGCTTGGAGTCGACGTAGTCGTCGGCCTCGGCGCGGATGTCCTCGGCCTCCTTGCGGGCCTCGGCGAGGATGCGGTCGGCCTCGGCCTGGGAGCGGCGGGCGACCTCGGTGTCGGAGATCAGGGAGCCGCGCTCGGCGTGCGCGGAGTGGATGATCCGCTCGGCCTCCTGACGGGCCTGCTCGACCATCTGCTCGCGGTCGCCGATCAGCTCCTGGGCCTGGGCGAGGGAGCCGGGCAGGGCCGCGCGGACCTCTTCGAGCATCGAGAGCAGTTCGGCTCGGTTGACCACGCACGAGGCCGACATGGGCATCGACCGGGCACCCGAGACGGCCGCGACGATCTCGTCGAGCTTCTTCTGTACGTCCACCGTGTGCTCGCCACTCTCTACAGCTGTGATGGAGACCGACGGGACGACTGTAGCCCCATCAGTCCCTGCGCAGGCGCTTGTTCAGGGCTTCCAGGACCACCGGGGGCACCAGGTGTGAGACGTCTCCGCCCCAGGTGGCGACTTCCTTCACGAGCGAGGAGGACAGGAAGCTGTAGGTCGGGTTGGTCGGCACGAACAGTGTCTCGACGCCGGACAGGCCGTTGTTCATCTGGGCCATCTGCAGTTCGTAGTCGAAGTCGCTGACCGCGCGCAGGCCCTTCACGATGGCCGGGATGTCGCGCTGCTTGCAGAAGTCGACGAGGAGGCCGTGGAAGGCCTCGATCCGGACGTTTCCGTACTCGGCCGTGACCTGGCGGATCAGGTCGAGCCGTTCGTCGACCTCGAACAGGCCCTTCTTGGCCTTGTTGATCATGACTGCGACGTAGACCTCGTCGTACAGCCTGGAGGCGCGGGAAATGATGTCGAGGTGTCCGTTGGTGATGGGGTCGAACGACCCGGGACAGACGGCGCGGCGCACTTGTGATCCCTCGCTCTCCGGTCCGGTCATCGTGCGTCTTCGCACGTAGAGGCGGCGCGACCGTACCAAAACGTTCCCTCGCCGTAGCGACGGGCCCGGAGCGCTTCGAAGCCGTCCGGCCATCGGAATTCCCCGCCTCTGGTGCTGCGCTCCACGGTGACGAGAGCGTCCGGCGCGAGCCAGCCCCCAGAGCGGAGTGTGAGCAGAATCTCGCGAAGATCGTGATCTGTGACTCGGTACGGGGGGTCGAGGAAGACGATGTCGTACGGCTCGGCCGGCGCTGGTGTCTGGATGATCTGTTCGGCTTTGCCCGACCTCACCTCGGCGCCGGGGAGGCCGAGATTCTTCACGTTCTCGCGGATCACGCGGGCGGCTCTTGCGTCAGCCTCGACGAGGAGGGTGTGACTCGCGCCACGGGACAGTGCCTCCAGGCCTACGGCGCCGGAGCCGGCGTAGAGGTCGAGGACCCGCTCTCCCTCCAGGGGGCCGCCGAGGAGTGACTGCCAGGTCGAGAAGAGACCTTCGCGTGCGCGGTCGGAGGTGGGGCGGGTACCGGTCCCTGGCGGGACGGCCAGGCGACGTCCGCCGGCCGCACCGGCGATCACGCGGGTCATCTTCGGTCCTTGGTTGTGGGGAGCGTTAGGTTCAGTGTGGCTGGTCGCGCCTGCGCGGCGGTAGCCGCATACGGATTACAGCCCTGCGCTCCTGAAGGGGCGCTCATCCTCACCCCTTTTCCAGGTACTGCTCCCTTTCCTCGTCCAAGAGTGCGTCCAAGGCTGTTCGCAAGCCCGGAAGTCCGGTCAGTTCCGGGTCCGCCGCCACCAGCGCCGCCGCCTCGTCCCGTGCCTCGGCGATGATCTCCTCGTCCTCGATGACGGCGAGGACTCTCAGGCTGGACCGCGCGCCCGACTGGGCCTGGCCCAGGACGTCGCCCTCGCGGCGCTGTTCCAGGTCGATGCGGGAGAGCTCGAAGCCGTCGAGGGTGGACGCGACGGCGTTGAGGCGCTGGCGGGCCGCGCTGGCCTCCGGCATCTCGGTGACCAGGAGGCAGAGGCCGGGTGCCGAGCCCCGGCCCACTCGGCCGCGCAGCTGGTGGAGCTGGGAGACGCCGAAGCGGTCGGCGTCCATGATCACCATCGCGGTGGCGTTCGGGACGTTCACGCCGACCTCGATGACCGTCGTGGCGACCAGGACGTCCGTCTCGCCTGCGGCGAAGCGGCGCATGACGGCGTCCTTGTCGTCGGGGTGCATCCTGCCGTGCAGGACCTCGACCTCGAGGCCTCGGAGAGGCCCCTTGGAGAGCTGGTCCGCCACGTCGAGGACCGCGAGCGGCGGGCGCTTGTCCGCCTCGTCCTCGGGGGACTTCTTCTTGCCGGCCTTCTTCGGGTCGTCCTCCTCGTCGCCGATGCGGGGGCAGACGACGTACGCCTGGTGGCCGTTCTCCACCTCCTCCCGCACCCGCTCCCAGGCGCGGGCCAGGAAGTGGGGCTTGTCGGCGGCCGGGACGACATGGCTGGCGATCGGGGAGCGGCCGGCCGGGAGCTGGTCGAGGACCGAGGTCTCCAGGTCGCCGAAGACGGTCATGGCGACCGTGCGCGGGATGGGGGTCGCGGTCATGACCAGCAGGTGCGGGGGCTGCTTGCCCTTGCCGCGCAGGGCGTCGCGCTGCTCGACGCCGAAGCGGTGCTGCTCGTCGACGACGACCAGACCGAGGTCGTGGAACTGCACCTTGTCCTCGATCAGCGCGTGCGTGCCGATCACGATCCCGGCCTCCGCCGTGACCAGGTCGAGCAGGGCCTGGCGGCGGGCGGCGGCGCCCATGGAGCCGGTCAGCAGGACCACCTTCGTGGCCTGCTCGGCCCCACCCAGCATTCCGCCCTCGGCCAGCTCGCCCATCATCTCGACGATGGAGCGGTGGTGCTGCTGGGCGAGCACTTCTGTGGGCGCGAGCATGGCGGCCTGCCCACCCGCATCGACGACGGCGAGCATGGCGCGCAGCGCCACCATCGTGTTGTGGGTCACCGTGAAGTGATCCGTCACGTAGGCGTGGCTGGGGTGGCCGACACTGATGCATTGGACCGGCTTCCGCCCCACGTACTCCACAGCGCGGATGCCGCGGCGGAAGGTGTTGTACCTCGGGCGTGGGCGTACACGTTCGGCTTTGCGGGTGAGCCGGAACGGGGGGTAGCCATCCGGCAACGCCACCGAGACGTTGAAAGCCGCCTTCTTGGACAGAACACGCGCCCGGCCGCCCAAGGAGCGCACAAGCCAGGCCACGTCGTCCGCCAACGTTGGCGAGGCCGAGCACAGGGAAATGCTCATACCGTTTTGATCAACCGTGCCGACGGTGTCCATGAGCCCCTGCAGGAGAGCGAGGCGGTTCTTGATCGACGTGTTCTTGAATTCGGCGGGAATGAACTTGTCGTGTGACGTCAGTCCCCAAAGGCCCAGGTCACGCAGTGTCTGGATAACCGGATTACGGACGCCGCCCGAGCGTCGGGTCAGCTGAATCGTGTAGTCGCACCGCGAGCCTGTGACAGGGACGACGCGACATTCCGGAGCCACCGAGGCCTCCAAGGCATCGCGCATTTCCTCGTCGACCGTGGAGAACCGCAGGTTGTGCCGGAACGAGCCGTCACCCAACAGGAGCCCGAACAGATAGGGATCCAAGGGAGGCCCGGAGTCGTCGCCGAGGTCCACGGGCGTTGCCGCCGGGATGTACCACTTCGACGATCCGTTGGCCTTGAACAGGTCATGCCGGATTTCCCGGGTGGTCAGCACTTTGGGGGACTGACCACGATCCCAGCCGCAACTCGTGCCGACGATCCAAAGGTGTTCGTCATCGCATTCCACCGAACTTCCGTCGGAGAGCACGATGCGCCACACATCTCGCTCGCCTTGTGGAAAGACCCCGTCGATCAGAGCGATCTCTCCTGCGGGCACGACAACTTCGTCCCCCACCCCCAGGTCGCCCATCCGCCGGAAACCGCTGGGCGTGAGCACAAGTGAGTCCAGCGGCTGAGCCTTCCCTGAGCCCACCTCTCCCTGGAGCAGCCGGTGCATCGGGTGCTCCGTCGCCAGGTCGTCGAAGATCTCCTTCGAGACCTTCTGCTGACCTTCGGTGAGGGTGAAGGGGAGGCGGTCGTCGAAGGCCGTGAGGAGGCCGTCCGGCTTGGGTTTGCGGGCGACCGCCGGGAGTTGGGCGTCGGCGTGACGGCGGCGGGCCAGGGCGACCTGGAGGACGAAGGCCTCGTCCCACTTCAGGCGGGAGCGGGCGTCCTCGATGTCCGCCTTGGTGTGCGGGCGGTGGATCTTCAGGAGGGCCTCGGGGAGGGAGACCAGGCCGCGGCCCTCGCGGAGGGAGTCCGGCAGGGGGTCGATCGCTTCCTGGGCGCTGGGCAGGACCGTCTGGATCGCCTTGCCGATCTTCCAGGACTCCAGTTTGGCGGTGGCGGGGTAGAGGGGGATGAGGGCGCCGGCCCAGGTCTCGACCGTCTCCTCCGCCTCGCCGTCGGCACCGCGCAGCAACTCGTACGCGGGGTGGGCCAGTTGGAGGCGGCGGTTGAAGACGGAGACCTTGCCCGCGAACATCGCGCGTGTGCCCGGCAGGAGCTCCTTGTGGGGCTTGTGAACGCCGTTGCCGAAGAAGACGAGTTGGAGGCGGCCGCTGCCGTCCGTGATCGTGACTTCGAGGCGCTGGCCCTTGCCCCGGGGGGCCCTGCTGGAGGCGAAGGTGTGCAGGCGGGCGTCGGCGACCATCGCGACCACCGTGACGTGCTCGTCCATGGGGAGGTCGGCGAGGTGGGTGAGCTGGCCGCGCTCCTCGTATCTGCGGGGGTAGTGGTGCAGGAGGTCGCCGACGGTGTGCAGGCCGAGGTGCTCGGCCATCACCTTCGCGGTGGGAGGGCCGAGCACTTTCTTCAGTGGTTCTTCCAGTGCGGGCACGAGATCCATTCCACACCACGGCACTGACAATGCCGTAGCGGTCGCGGCGGCCGTGTTGGTAAACGTCCCGGAAACCCCTGGTCAGGCGGCTCGTTCCGGCCCTAGGATGGCGCGCTCCGGCCATCCTTTCGCGGTCACCGCCTCACCGGGACCGCCCGACCCCGCGCCGTCGCCAAGTCCCCCCAACGGCGCCGTGACGATGGACTCCCAGACCTCACAGTCATCCCAGGCCCCTCAGCCGCCCCAGTCACCTCATACGTTCCAGGTCGACCTGCGTGGTCTGGTGGACCTGCTCTCCCATCACCTCTACTCCAGTCCCAAGGTCTACCTGCGCGAGCTGCTGCAGAACGCGGTCGACGCGATCACCGCCAGACGCGCCGAGGAGCCGGGCGCGCCCGCCGTGGTGCGGCTGTACGCCGAGTCGGGCGCCCTGCGGGTCGAGGACTCCGGGGTCGGGCTCACCGAGGCGGACGTGCACAACCTCCTCGCGACCATCGGACGCAGCTCCAAGCGCGCCGAGGGGCTGCAGGAGGCCCGCTCCGACTTCCTGGGGCAGTTCGGCATCGGTCTGCTGGCCTGTTTCGTGGTCGCCGAGCGCATCCGGGTGGTCAGCCGCAGCGCCCGTACGCCGGACGCGGCGCCCGTGGAGTGGACGGCCACGGACGACGGTTCGTACACGGTGCGGACGCTGCCGGACGACGCCCGCGCCGAACCGGGGACCACCGTGCACCTGGTGGCACGGGCGGGTGCCGCCGAATGGCTCGCCGAGGACCGGGTGCTGGCGCTGGCGCGGGACTTCGGCTCGCTGCTGCCGTACGACGTCCGGGTCGGTCACGAGGCGGTCACCGACCTGCCCGCGCCCTGGGACCGGCCGTACCCCTCCCCCGCCAACCGGCGGGTTGCCCTGGCGCGGCACTGTCACGACCTGTTCGGCTTCACACCGCTGGACTCGATCGACCTGGACGTGCCGCTCGCGGGGATCCGGGGCGTGGCTCACGTCCTTCCCTCGGCGGTCAGCCCCGCCCAGCGGGCCGGTCATCGCGTCCACCTCAAGGGCATGCTGCTGACCGAGCGGGCCGAACAGCTGCTGCCGGACTGGGCGTTCTTCGTGCGGTGCGTGCTCGACACGGACAGCCTGCGGCCCACGGCCTCGCGGGAGTCGCTGTACGAGGACGAGACGCTGGCGGCCGTACGGGAGGCGCTCGGCGAAAGGATTCGGTCCTGGCTGACCGGTCTGGCGGCCGGTGATCCGGAGCGGCTGGCGGCCTTCCTGTCCGTGCACCACCTGGGCGTGAAGTCCCTCGCGCGGCACGACAAGGAGATGCTGCGCACGATGCTGCCGTGGCTGCCCTTCGAGACGACCGACGGGCGGCTGTCCCTGGAGGAGTTCGCGCAGCGGCACCCGGTGGTGCACTTCACGCGGACCGTCGAGGAGTACCGGCAGGTCGCGCCGATCGCGTCCGCGCAGGGCGTCGGGGTGATCAACGGCGGTTACACGTACGACAGCGAGCTCGTCGAGGCGCTGCCGTCGGTGCGGCCGGGGACGGTCGTCGCCGAGCTGGACGCGGACACCGTGACCGCCCATCTGGACTCGGTCGACCCGGCCGAGGAGCTGGCCCTGGCGGGCTTCCTGGCGGCCGCGCGGGCGAAGCTGGACCCGCTGGGCTGTGACGTCGTCCTGCGCGCCTTCCATCCCCTGTCCGTGCCCGCACTGCACCTCGACGACCGGGAAGCCCGGCACGAGCAGGCGCGTGCGGAGGCGGAGGAACAGGCGGACGACCTGTGGGCGGGCATCCTGGGCTCGCTGCGCGGCAGCACGCCACGCGCGCGTCTCGTGCTCAACCACCTCAACCCGCTGATCCGGAAGATCAGTTCCCTGGGCGATCCGGAGCTGATCGGCACCGCCACCGAGTCCCTCTACGGGCAGGCGCTGCTGATGGCGCAGCGCCCGCTCAGGCCCGCGGACTCGGCGCTGCTGAACCGGGCCTTCATCGGTCTGCTGGAGTGGGCCACGAACGGCGAGGAGGGCCGCCGATGAGCGGGATCACGGACTTCGACTCACTGCGCCGGGCGATGGCGGACAACGGCGAACAGCCGGAGGGCCCCGCCCGCAACGCGCGCGCGGAGCAGCTGCTCGCCGAAGCCGAGAAGCTGAACATCCCGCTCGCCGTGATCGAGGCGCTCGGGCACCAGCTGAAGGTCTACAACTACAGCTCCGAGAAGGACAAGATGTTCGTCCCCTTCGCGCGTCTGCTGCGCATGTGGGACGAGCGGCCCGAGGACTTCGACGAGTACGAGACGCACACACTGCACTGGGTCTTCAAGTGGATGTCGTCCGGCATGCTCGACCAGCCGCACATCCCGCTCGCCTCGATCGAGAAGTGGCTCGGCGAGATGGAGCACCGCTACCGGCTCGCCGGGCACTCCGAACGGGCCGTGCGCAGCGCCGAGTTCAGCGTGGCCGCGCATGTCGGGAACGTGGCGCGGGCCGAGCGGGCCTACGCCGCGTGGCTGGCCGCCGAGCGGGACAGCATGGCCGACTGCCACGCGTGCGAGCTGCACGGGCAGGGGTGGTGGCAGACGGAACGGGGCCGGGACGCGGAGGGGCTCCAGCTGTGGGGCCCGGTCCTGGAGGGCGAGTTCACGTGCGCCCATGAGCCGCACACGGTCCTCGCGTCCTCCCTGACGCCGCTGCTGCGCCTGGGACGCGTGGACGAGGCCCGCGCCAACCATCTGCGGGGCTTCAGGCTCGTGCGGACCATGGAGAGCATGCGCGGGGCCTACGCGGACCACGTGGAGTTCTGTGCGCTGACCGGCAACGAGGCACGCGGCCTGGAGTTGCTCGCCGAGCGGCCCGCGTACTTCACCGACGACGGGCATCCGCGCAGCAAGCTGGAGTTCATGGCGGTGGTGGCCCTGCTCATGGACCGTCTGACCGAGCTCGGGCTCGGTGATCAGCGGGTGCCAGGTCCGGCGGGCCGTACCTGGACCGCTCGCGAACTCGCCGTCCACACGCGCGGGGAGGCCCTGGCGCTGGCGGCGCGCTTCGACGAGCGCAACGGCACGGCGCACATCAGCGAACGGGCACGCGCGCGTATGGACCAGCGGCCCCTGGTGGAGCGGCTGCCGTTGGGGGTGCGTACGCCGGCCCGGCCCACGACGGTGACGTTGCCCGGCCCGGCCACGGTGAGCGTGCCGGAGAACCCGGACGCGCGGCCCGACCTGGCCGCGCTGCTCGCCGAGGCACGGCGCCTGTCGGACACTCTGCAGCCGAACGCCGTCGAGGCCTGGGCGGCCGTCTCCCGGGCCGCCGAGGGCGTCGAACTCGCCGCCCGCGACCGCGCGGAGATCGCCGATCACCAGGCGATGGACCTGGGCCCCGAGGGCGTCGCCCTGTTCGAGGAGGCGGCCGGTCTGTACGCGGAGGCGGGCGACCCGGGGGAGGCTTTGGCGGCACGCGCGCGTGGAGCGTACGTACGCGCTCTCTCGGGCGAGGTGTCGCAGGCCCTCACCACGATCGCCCGCCTGTACGACCGGATCCTCGCCCTGTACGCCGAGGACGGCACGGAGGTGCGTCAGACGGCGGCCGTACTGATGAGCCGGGCGCGGATTCTGATGCGCCGGGTGCACGAGGCGGAGGGCGCGGTGCACGGCGCCGTCCTGGCCGACGCCGAGACCGCCGCGCGGGAGGTGCTCGCGCTCGTCGACGGGCGGGCCGGGGACGACGTACGCCTCACCTCGCGGGCCGCGGAGGCGCAGGCGATGCTCGCGGAGCTGGCGGCGCTCACCGGGGACGTGGAGGGGGCCGCGGAGCTGTTCGCGCGGGCCTCGGAGGCGTTCGTCGGGGCGGGGCTGCCGTGGTTCGCGGTGGAGTACGAGGCCCGGCTGGCCGGACTCGCGCACCATCTCGGCGACACGGCGGAGGCAGAGCGGGCGCTGCGGGCGGCCCTCGAGCACGGCGGACCGCACCTCGAGGCGACCGGACGGGCCCAGCTGAACCTCCAGCTGGCCGAGGTGCTCGGCGGGCGGGGGCTGACCGAGGAGGCCGCCGAGCACGCCCTTCAGGCGGCGCACTGGGCCGACGAGGCGGGCGAGAGCCGCACGCTGGGCGCCTGGGCGCGGCAACAGCTCGGCGGGTTCCTGCTGCGGCAGGGACGGTGGGCCGAGGCCGCCGAGGTGCTGGAGTCGGCGCTGCCCGACCTGAACGCCGAGACGCACGGCGACGGCGCGGTCGTCCAGACGCAGTGGTGGCTCGGCGACTGCCTGAGCGAGCTCGGCGAACACCGCGCGGCTGCCGAACGCCGGTTGCAGGCCGCCGAGATCGCCCGGAACTGGCCCGAGCAGCACGACCACGCCACGCTCGCCCACCTCGCCGCCGAGTCCCTCGGCCACGCGGGCCTGCACGCCGAGGCCGACGAGGCGTACGCGCGCGCGGGCGCGCTGTGGCGCTCTCTCGGCAATGTCCACGGCCTCGTCCGCTCCCTGCGCGCCCGCGCGTGGCTGGCGCTGCGGGTGGAGGACGAGGCGGGCGAGGACGCGGGCAGGGGCGGCACGGCGTCCGAGTTGATGGCGAGCGCGGTCGGCGAGTGCGTGGCGGCGCTGGACGCCACGGACGACGCGGAGGCGCGGCAGCGGCTCACCGCCGAACTCGGCCACACCCACCGGCAGTTCGGCGACCTGCTCGCCCGTTCCGCCACGGAGGACGCCGAGGACGAGTCGATCCGGGCCGCACTGGAGGAGGCCCTGTCCCAGGTGACGCGGGCCGCCGCGGTGTTCGCCTCCCTCGGCGACGACGCCCTGCACAGCCGCACCGGTGCCGAACTCGCCGCGGGCTGGCTGGAGGCGGACCTGAGCCGCCCGGCACAGGCGGCGGCACGCGCGCGTGCGGTGCTGTCGGCGTACGCGGGCTCCGACGAGGGCGACGAGGCGGCACGGGAGCGACGGGCCGAGGCCCAGCAGATGCTTCAGGTGGTGGAGGAGCAGGGCACGGAGTAGCGGCGCGGAGCGGCGGCGCGCGGCAGGGCTATTCCACGCCGATGAGCAACAGCGCCCCTTGCCGTCCGCCCCGGTACACCACCGTGTCGACGGCGAGATACGACTCACGCACGCGTGCTTCGAGGTGCTCGGCGATCGCCTCCGGCGCCTCGTCGCCGAGGACGATCGTGACGAGTTCACCGCCGGCCGCGATCATGCGGTCGAGGACGGTCTGCGCGGTGGCCGTGACGTCCGAGCCGATCACGGCCACGTCGCCGTCGATGAGGCCGAGGACGTCGCCGGCCTGGCAGATGCCGGCCATGGTCCAGGACTGGCGCTCCGCGACGACGACCTCGCCGTACCGGGTCGCGCCGGCCGCCGAGGTCATCGACACGACGTCCTCGTCGAAGCGGCGCTCCGGCTCGTGCACGGCGAGCGCCGCGATGCCCTGGACCGCGGAGCGGGTCGGGATCAGCGCCACGCGGATGCCCTCCGCGCGGGCCTGCTCGGCCGCGGCGGCCGCGGTGTGGCGCAGCTCGGGGTCATTCGGCAGCAGCACGACCTCGCGCGCGTGGGCCCGCCGTACGGCGTCGACGAGCTCCCCACTGGCGGGCGGCTCCCCGGGGCGCGCGAGCACGGCGGTCGCGCCGGCCTCGGTGTACAGCCCGGCCAGGCCCTCGCCCGGCACGACGGCCACCACGGCGCGCTGAACCCGCTCCCGCATCGGCCGCTCGCCGCCGGTGGTGTGGACGTCGCCGAGCCCGAAGTGGGTGATCCGGATCCGGTACGGCCGACCGGCCTCGACGCCCGCCTCCACGGCGGCACCCGCGTCGTCGACGTGCACATGGACGTTCCACAGCCCGTCGCCGCCGACCACGACAAGGGAGTCCCCGAGGGCGTCGAGCCGGGCCCGCAGTCGCGCGACGGCCGCGTCATCGGCCTCCAGGAGGTAGATCACCTCGAAGGCGGGGCCGCCTCCGCCATGGTCGGCCGGACCGTCGGCGCAGTCATCGAGGCCCCCTGGGACTGCGGAGCCGTCGCGCGCGTGTGCCGGGACCGCCGTTTCCCCCGGCACAGGGGACACGAGCGGTGAGCCGTCGTCCCTTGGAGAGGCACCCCTCTCCAAGTCCGTCCCAGGAAACGCGCCCGCCCCCGAGTCCATGAGCGGCACCCCGATCTCGCCGGGCTCCACGCGCGCGTGCGGGGTGCCGCCCTCCGCGCTCTCCCCACGCGTGCGCGCGGCTCCGCCCTCCGCGGTCTCCACGCGTGCGTGCGTGCCACCGAACCCGCCGTCCCGGGGCCCCTGCCTCCCACGCGCATACGTGCCGGAACCGGAGCCGAGACCGAAGCCGGAGCCGGAGCCGGAACCCGTGGCCAACGCCCCGACCCCCCGCGGCGCCTCCCCGGTGAACGTCTCCACCAGCGCCGCGAGCACCGCCACCAATCCCCGTCCACCCGCGTCGACGACCCCGGCGCGCTCCAGGACGGCCAGCTGGCCGGGCGTCGCGGCGAGGGCGGCACGCGCCCCCTCGTAGGCCGCCTGCGCGACCGTCCCGCAGTCGCCCTCCGCCCCGGTGGCCGCGTCGGCGGCGGCCGAGGCGACCGAGAGGACCGTGCCCTCGACGGGATGGGCGACGGCCTCGCGCGCGGAGTCGGCGGCGCGCCGCAGGGCCAGCCGCAGGCCCGGCCCGTCGGTGTGAGCCGTCTCACCGTCGGCGGCGAGCACCTGCGCCATGCCGCGCAGCAGCTGCGCGAGGATCGTCCCGGAGTTCCCCCGGGCCCCGATCAGCGCCCCGTGCGCCATCGCCCGCACGGCGTCGGCGAGCGAGGGGCTCCCGGTCCGCGCGGGCTCCACCTCGTGCCCGGCGAACACCGCCTCGACCGCGGCCACGGCCGACTCCACGGTCAGATACAGGTTCGTCCCGGTGTCACCGTCGGCCACCGGATAGACGTTGATCGCGTCGATCTCCTCGCGCGCGCGCCCCAGCGACTCCAACGCCAGGCCGCACCAGGTGCGCACCGCGAGAGCATCGAGGAATGTCTGCGGCACGTGCGCCACCTGCGCCTCCTTGAGCTGCTGGACGTGGCACGCAGCGTAGACCCAGGGCCGGTGTACGGCGGAAGAGGGCCGGGAGCGGGGCCCTGAGCAGCCATGGTAGTTTCGTTTCACTGGCGCAGTCGTTGTATGCTGCTCCGGTTGCCCGATCCGATCGGGCCATTCCCCTGGCAGTGCCACTCAGATCTCTGATCCTACGATCTCGATCCCGGCCCGCCGGGATCCAACCGTAAGTGCATCTGAAGTCTTTGGAGTGACCCGTGGCTGCCAACTGCGACGTCTGCGGCAAGGGGCCGGGCTTCGGCAACAACATCTCGCACTCGCACCGCCGTACGTCCCGTCGCTGGAACCCGAACATCCAGCGCGTCCGTACCGTGGTCGGCGGGACGCCGAAGCGCGTGAACGCTTGCACCTCGTGCATCAAGGCCGGCAAGGTCTCGCGCTGACGCACAGCTAAGCGCGCGGCCACTGCTGGTTCGCTGCACTGAGCCGGTCCACCTCACGGTGGGCCGGCTTTTTGCTGTTCTGATCCACGCTCCCGACCCGCGCACGCAGATCGAGGCCGGGCAGGCCGCGGCCGCGCGTCAGGCTGCCGGGCCACCGCGCCGCGTGAGGGCCCAGCCGTGATCCACGGGCCCGATCCCCCCGCCCAGCGCGAATCCGGCCGCGATCGCCCCGGTGACGTACTCCTTGGCCGCCGCCACCGCCTCCGGCACGGACCGGCCCTTGGCCAGCTGCGCCGCGATCGCGGAGGCGAGGGTGCAGCCCGTGCCGTGCGTGTGCCGGTTGTCGTGGCGCGGGGCGCGCAGCCAGTGCTCCTCGGTGCCGTCGGTGAGCAGGTCCACGGCATCGCCCGCGAGATGGCCGCCCTTGACCACGACCCAACGGGGCCCGTACGCCAGCACGGCTTCCGCGGCTCGCCGCAGGTCGTCCTCCGACTCCACATGGACGCCGGTGAGTTGGGCCACCTCGTCGAGGTTCGGCGTCGCGACGGTCGCCACCGGCAGCAGCTTGGTGCGCACCGAGTCGAGCGCGGAGGACGCCAGCAGCGAGTCCCCGTGCTTGGAGACGCCGACCGGGTCGACCACCGCGGGCACGTCCGTCCCGCCGATCAACTCGGCCACCACCTCGACGAGTTCGGCCGACGCGAGCATCCCCGTCTTGATCGCCTGTACGCCGATGTCGTCGACGACACTGCGGTACTGGGCCCGCACCGCCTCCACCGGCAGCTCCCAGGCCCCCTGCACACCGAGGGAGTTCTGAGCCGTGACGGCCGTGATCACACTCATGCCGTGCACGCCGAGCGCGAGCATCGTCTTCAGGTCGGCCTGGATGCCCGCACCCCCGCCGGAGTCGGAGCCCGCCACCGTAAGGACGCCCGGGATCATGACTCGATGTCCCCGCCGAAGTGGTCCCAGCCGCCCTTGCTGGTCCACGGCGCCCCGTCCACCGTCACCTGCGGCAGCGCCGAGGGATTGAGGACCTCGCCGATGACCTTCCAGCGGGCCGGGAGCTTCACGTCCGGGGGGAAGGTCGCCACGATCGCGTGGTCCTCTCCCCCGGTCAGCACCCACTGCATGGGGTCGACGCCGACGGCCTGCCCGATGTCGTTCATCTGGGACGGGATGTCGATCGCGCCCGAGCGGATGTCGATGCGGACCTTGCTGGCCTCGGCGATGTGCCCGAGATCGGCGATGAGCCCGTCGCTGACGTCGCACATGGCGGTCGCGCCGAGCCCCGCCGCCGCAGGACCCGCGTGATACGGCGGCTCGGGGCGCCGGTGCGCCTCCACGAAGGCCCGCGGCGAGCGGAAACCGCGGGCGAGCACGGCGTATCCGGCGGCGGACCAGCCCAGCCAGCCGGTCACCGCGACGAGGTCACCGGGCTGCGCGCCCGCCCGCGTCACGGGCTCCTGGTTGCGCAGATCGCCGAGCGCGGTGATCGACACCATGATCGTGTCGCCGCGTACGACGTCCCCGCCGACCACCGAGGCGCCCGCGACCTGGCACTCGTCGCGCAGGCCGTCCATCAGCTCGCTCGGCCAGGTCACCGGGAGTTCGGCCGGCACGACCAGGCCGAGCAGCAGCGCCGTCGGTACGGCGCCCATGGCGGCGATGTCCGCGAGGTTCTGCGCGGCTGCCTTGCGGCCGACGTCGTAGGCCGTGGACCAGTCGCGGCGGAAGTGCCGCCCCTCCAGCAGGATGTCGGTGCTGGCGACCACCCTGCGGTCGGGCGCGGCCACCACCGCGGCGTCGTCGCCGGGACCGACCCGGACCGCCGGGGTGGTGGTGAGACGGGAGGTGAGCTCCCTGATGAGCCCGAACTCGCCGAGCTCACCAACAGTGCCCTTCATTGCCCTTACGCCCCTTCTGTCCCTGTCCGCACCCGGTCGCGCGTCACTACTGTCCTCGCTACGGTCGAGGTGTACGTCAACTTCTGTCGTGCCCGAGAGCCTGTCCGCAAACCCCCGTCGTCCGCCCGCAGGGCGGGCGCCGCGGCGTCCGGTGCGTGCGATCGCAAGGCGCCGGAGCGCCCTCGTGGCGGAGCCACGTGGGCGTTTCGGCAACGCGGCGAGCGTGCGTGCCGGACGCCGCGGCGCAGGCGGGGGTTTGCGGACAGGCTCTCAGCCCCGGCGCGCAAGCCCCGGCCCCCGTGGGTCTCCCCGCGGCGAGCGGCGACGCGATACCGTGGCGTTCCTTTTCCCCACATGATCCTCGTGGCCGCCCTGGAGGTTCCGTGGTACAGGCGTACATCCTGATCCAGACGGAGGTCGGCAAGGCGTCGACCGTCGCCGAGACGATCAGCAAGATCCCTGGAGTCATCCAGGCCGAGGACGTGACGGGACCGTACGACGTCATCGTGCGCGCCCAAGCCGACACAGTCGACGACCTGGGTCGCATGGTGGTCGCGAAGGTCCAGCAAGTGGACGGCATCACCCGCACCCTGACCTGCCCGGTCGTGCATCTGTAGCCCCCGTCTACCCTTGGCCGGTGAACTCTTTCCGTCACCGGCACGTTTCCGTCCTCGGGCTGCCCGCGCTCGTCCTGCTGATCACCGCGGCGGGCTGCTCATCAGCAGACGGCAGCGCGTCGGCGGCGGTTCCCAGCGCCGACGCGAAGACCACGAAGTTGTGCCAGAACCTGGACAAGGTACTGCCGGCCGAGGTGGACGGTGAGAGCCGTACGGACCCCTCGCCCGCGTCCACGCTGACCGCCGGGTGGGGGGACTCGGCGATCATACTGCGGTGCGGTGTCGCGAGGCCGCCCAAGATGCTCGATCCCAAGGTGGCGGAAGGCCGCGATCCGGACGCGGTGGCCGGCGGCGTGAACGGCGTCAGGTGGCTGATGGAGAAGCAGGACGACGGGGGTTACCGGTTCACCTCCGCGCTGCGCCGCGCCTATGTCGAGGTCACCGTGGAAAAGGGCCGGGACAGTTCGAGTGTGCTGATCGACCTGGCGGCAGCCGTCAAGAAGGCGATCCCCACGGGGATCGCCAACTGAACGCGACGGCCGTCACCTGAGCCCGGTGGACCGCCGCAACGCCGCCTGGAGCAGCTTGTCCACGAGGTCCGGGTAGCTGATCCCGCTCGCCTGCCACATCTGCGGGTACATCGAGATCGGCGTGAAGCCGGGCATCGTATTGATCTCGTTGATCACGAACTCGCCGTCCTCGGTGAGGAAGAAGTCCGCGCGCACCAGGCCCTCGCACGAGGCCGCCTCGAAGGCGTCCACCGCCAGGCGCTGGACCTCCGCCGTCTCCTCCGCCGTGAGGGGCGCCGGCACGATCCCCGGCGTCGAGTCGATGTACTTGGCCTCGAAGTCGTAGTACGCGTGCGCGTCCGGCGGCGGGATCTCGGCCGGTACGGAGGCGCGCGGGCCGTCCTCGAACTCCAGCACCCCGCACTCGATCTCACGGCCGCGCAGCGCCGCCTCGACGAGGATCTTCGGGTCGTGCCGCTGGGCCTCGGCGATCGCCTCGTCCAGGCCGGACAGGTCGTCGACCTTGGTGATGCCGATCGAGGAACCCGCGCGCGCGGGCTTCACGAAGAGCGGCCAGCCGTGGTCGCCGGCGAGGTCGATGATCTTCTTGCGGGCGGCGGACTCGTCCTGCTCCCACTCGCGCGGCCGGATCACCACGTACGGGCCCACCTTGAGCCCGAACGAGGTGAACACCCGCTTCATGTACTCCTTGTCCTGGCCGACGGCCGAGGCGAGCACGCCGGAACCCACGTACGGGACTCCGGAGAGGTCCAGCAGGCCCTGCAGGGTGCCGTCCTCGCCGTAGGGACCGTGGAGCACCGGGAAGACGACGTCGATCTCGCCCAGCGCCTTGGGCACCGCTCCGGGCTCGCTGTAGACGACTTCGCGGTTCGCCGGGTCGACGGAGAGCACCACGCCGCCCTCGCCGGAGTCGGTGAGATCCTCGACCTCGGGCGTACGGCGATCGGTGATCGCCATCCGTTCCGGTTCGTCCGCGGTGAGCACCCAGCGGCCTTCCCGGGTGATGCCGATCGGCAGGACGTCGTACTTCGTCCGGTCGATCGCACGCAGTACGGCGCCGGCGGTGACCATGGAGATCCCGTGCTCGGAGCTGCGACCGCCGAACACGACGGCCACGCGCGGCTTGCGAGGCGGCTGGTCAGGGCTCTGGGGGAGGTTCTCGGTGCTCATATCGCGATGAGCGTACCCGCCCGTAGGGGCCGAGTCAGCGTCCGGGCCGCGAGTGAGCCGGAGGGCGCGCCGGTGTCGAGGGGGCGACCGCGCGGAGGCCCGCAGGGTTGAGCACGGTCGCGCCCTCGACACCGGCTGAAAGCGCCCAGCGGCGAACGAGCCGAAAAGAGGGGGGCCCTTCGCTCAGCGTCGCTCCGGCTTCGCGCTGCGCGACATCAGCTCCTTGAGAGCCACCACGGGCGGCTTGCCCTCGTGGACGATTCCCACGACCGTCTCCGTGATGGGCATGTCGACGCCGTGCCGGCGGGCCAGATCCAGCACCGACTCACAGGACTTGACGCCCTCGGCGGTCTGCTTGGTGACCGCGATGGTCTCCTCCAGGGTCATGCCCTTGCCGAGGTTGGTGCCGAAGGTGTGGTTGCGGGACAGCGGTGAGGAGCAGGTCGCCACCAGGTCGCCGAGGCCCGCGAGACCGGCGAACGTCAGCGGGTTGGCGCCGAGCGCGACCCCGAGCCGGGCGGTCTCCGCCAGGCCGCGGGTGATGAGCGAACCCTTGGCGTTGTCGCCGAGCCCCATGCCGTCCGCGATGCCGACGGCGAGGCCGATGACGTTCTTCACGGCACCGCCCAGCTCGCAGCCGACCACGTCGGTCTCGGTGTACGGCCGGAAGTACGGCGTGTGGCAAGCGGACTGGAGCCGCTGGGCGACGGCCTCGTCCGTGCAGGCGACCACCGCGGCGGCCGGCATGCGGGCCGCGATCTCACGTGCGAGGTTGGGCCCGGTGACCACGGCGATGCGGTCCTGGCCGACCTTGGCGACATCGTCGATGACCTCGCTCATCCGCATCGCGGAGCCGAGTTCGACGCCCTTCATCAGCGAGACGAGGATCGTGCCGGGCGCGAGCAGCGGCGTCCACTCGGCGAGGTTGCCGCGCAGCGTCTGCGAGGGGATCGCGAGGACGGTGAAGTCGGCGCCGCGCATGGCCTCGGCGGCGTCCGGCGTCGCCCGCAGGTTCTCCGGAAGTTCGACGCCGGGGAGGTAGTCGGGGTTCGTACGGGTGGAGTTGACCGCTTCCGCGAGTTCGGCGCGACGGGCCCAGAGGGTCACCTCACAGCCGGCGTCGGCGAGAACCATGCCGAAGGCGGTGCCCCATGATCCCGTGCCCATGACGGCCGCCTTGACGGGCTTGTTCACGTGCCCTGCCCCTCTTCCTGCTCGGCCCTCACCTGCTGCGTCCGCCGGTTCTGCTGGGCGGTCCTGCGCCGCTGCTCGATGCGCTCCTGACGCGGATCGTACGGCGTCTCGGGCGCCTTCTCGCCGCGGATCTGCTCCAGCTGGGCCGTGATGGCGGCCATGATGACCTCGGTCGCCTCCTTCAGCAACTCCGGGGTCATCTCCTTGTCGTAGAAGCGGGCGAGATCCACGGGCGGGCCCGCGAGGACCCGGTGGGTCTTGCGGGGAAGGACGTTGGGCTTCTTCGCGTAGGGCGGCAACAGTTCGTTGGCCCCCCACTGCGCGACCGGGATCACCGGGCACTTGGTCTGCAGCGCGACACGTGCGGCGCCGGTCTTGCCGGTCATGGGCCACTGGTCGGGGTCGCGGGTGATGGTGCCCTCGGGGTAGAACGCGACGCACTCACCGCGCTCCACGGCGGCGATCGCGGCGCGGAAGGCGCTCAGCGCGTCCGTGGTCTCCCGGTAGACAGGGATCTGCCCGGTGCCGCGCATCGCGGCGCCGACGAATCCCTTCTTGAAAAGCCCGCTCTTCGCGAGGAATCGCGGAACCCGGCCGGTGTTGTACTGAAAGTGCGCGTACGCGAAGGGATCGATGTGCGAATTGTGGTTCACCGCGGTGATAAATCCACCCTCGGCCGGAATGTGCTCCATTCCGCGCCAGTCCCGCTTGATCAGAACCACCAGCGGCGGTTTGCAGAGCACCGCGGCGAAGCGGTACCAGAAGCCGATTCTGCGGCGGGGCACGCGGACACCTTCCTCTAGGGATCAAGGACATCGGGCCGGGGGGCCGCACAAGTGTCGCCCCAGGCCGCCGGTCTGTCGAGAACACCGTACGCCTCGCCGCCGTAACCGCCAGATGCCCCCGGTGACGGCTGAGTGACAATGGCCGCGACTAGAGAGGGACGAAACGCACGTGCAGTGGACCTTGGTCATACCCCTGAAGCCCCTGGCGCGGGCGAAGAGCAGGCTCGCGGACACCGCGGACGACGGACTGCGCCCGGGCCTGGCCCTCGCGTTCGCCCAGGACACGGTGGCGGCGGCGCTGGCCTGCCCCGCGGTGAAGGATGTGGCAGTCGTCACGAACGACGCCCTGGCCGGCCGCGAGCTGCGCGCACTTGGCGCGCACATCGTCCCGGACGAGCCGGGCGGCGGCCTCAACGCGGCATTGGCGCACGCGGCGGCGAAAGTACGCTCATCCCGCCCCGACAGTGCCGTGGCGGCCCTGAACGCCGATCTTCCCGCCCTGCGCCCCCTGGAATTGGCCCGCGTCCTGGACTCGGCCGCGGAATTCCCACGCGCATTTCTCCCGGACGCGGCCGCAATCGGCACGACACTGCTGGCCGCAGCTCCGGGCCAGGAATTAATTCCGGCATTCGGCAAGGATTCCCGGCTCAGCCATCGCGCGTCGGGGGCGGTGGAACTCCCCCTCGCCGACGTGGATTCCGTACGCCAGGACGTGGACACCGGCGCCGACCTGCGCGCGGCACTGACCCTGGGGGTGGGCCCCCGCACCGCAGCCGCAGCAGCGCGCTTGCTGATCAAGGAAAAGTGACCGGAGCGCCCTGAAGGGGCGCGGGGCTGTATCCGATATGCGGCTCCGCCGCGCGGGCGCGACCGGCCTCGACGGCGCCGCAGCCGAACGGCGCCCCGTCGCGGCCTCACAGCAAAGCGCATACGCTGGCAGCCATGCAGGCCACCGCATACACCTACGACGCCGAAACCCGCTCCGGCAGCGTCCTCCTGGACGACGGCACCCCCGTCCCCTTCGACGGCCCGGCTTTCGACGCGGGCGGCCTACGCCTGCTGCGCCCGGGGCAGCGGGTCCGCATCGAGACGGAGGGCGAGGGCGGGTCCCTGCGCATCACGCTGGTCACCCTGCAAACCCTGTGAACGGCGGCTGAACACGCCGCGGGCCGGACTCCCCACGGAGTCCGGCCCTGCGCGTGAGTGCCCCTGCGGATCTACCTCTTGCGGGCGGTGGCCTTCTTGGCGGTGGTCTTGCGAGCCGTCGACTTCTTGGCGGGCGCCTTCTTGGCGGTCGCCTTCTTCGCCGGGGCCTTCTTGGCCGTCGCCTTCTTGGCCGTGGTCTTCTTCGCCGCGGTGGTCTTGGCGGTCGCCGTGGTCTTCTTCGCCGGCGCCTTCTTCGCGGTGGTCTTCTTCGCCGCGGCCGTGGTCTTCTTGGCCGTGGTCTTCTTCGCCGTCGTCTTCTTCGCGGCGGCCGCCTTGGTGGTCTTCTTCGCGGCGGCCTTCTTGACCGTCGCCGCGGCACCACCGGTCAGGCTGCCCTTGGGCGCCTTCTTGACCGCGACCTCGCCGCCCCGCGGGAGCTTCTTCGAACCGCTCACCAGGTCCTTGAAGCCCTGACCCGCACGGAAGCGCGGAACAGAGGTCTTCTTGACCCGAACCCGCTCGCCCGTCTGGGGGTTACGGGCGTAACGAGCCGGGCGGTCGACCTTCTCGAACGAACCGAAGCCGGTGACCGAGACCCGCTCACCCGCGACGACCGCGCGGACGATCGCGTCCAGTACGTGGTCGACAGCATCGGCGGCCTGCTGGCGGCCGCCCATCTTGTCGGCAATCGCTTCTACGAGCTGCGCCTTGTTCACGTCTTCCCCTTCGGAGACATCGCCAGAACGAAAGTGTTCAAGCTTTTTCGCACGTTAGGCAGATATATACCGCAAATCAAACACGAAACGGGCTAATCACCCTTGTGCCGCAACGGACTCGGCGATCTCGAAGGTGTTCAGCGTTCCTCTTCGGGGAATCGCCCCGCGTCGAGGTCCGCGATGAACCGCTCCAGACGCCTTGTCGCTTCGGCGACGTCGTGCTTGGCCGCGGCCGTAATGACCAGCAGCTTCCGGGTCAGCGCCATCCGTACGCCCTCCGGGACTTGCAGTGCGCGCACCCTTGCATGCGCTTCCTTCAGTTGGTCCGCGACTGCCGCATAGAGCTCGAGTTGGCCGTCGTGTTCCATGCACAGATTGTGCCATCTGGGGCGAGTTGTCGCCTGCCAGGGGTGCAACTCCGGCCTCGAATGGCCTTCCGAGCACTTGCGAAAGCCGCGGATACAACACTCGCGTACCCCGGCAACACCCGTCGTAACGTGGGAAGTTGAGCACGGCAATCACGCGGCGCAGGGCCGTTCGGGTGCAGACATGGCAGTACCCCCGATCGGGGCTGATCGGGGGTACTGCGCGGGTGTTGCGGTGGCCGAAAGTCGCCTTGCGCCGAAGCCTTGGCTCGGGCCTGGGGCGCGCCTTGGCTCAGGCCTGGAGCGTGCCTTGGCTCAGGCCTGGAGCGTGCGCGGCTTGAACGACGGCCGCTTCGCCTCGTAGGCCGCGATGTCGGCCTCGTTCTGCAGGGTGATCGAGATGTCGTCGAGGCCGTTCAGCAGCCGCCAGCGGGAGTTCTCGTCCAGCTCGAAGGAGGCGGTGATGCCCTCGGCGCGCACCTCACGAGCCTCCAGGTCCACCGTGACCTCAGCAGTCGCGTCCTTCTCGGTGAGCTCCCACAGCGCATCCACGATCTTCTGCTCCAGAACCACCGTGAGCAGGCCGTTCTTGAGCGAGTTGCCGCGGAAGATGTCCGCGAAGCGCGAGGAGATGACGGCCTTGAAGCCGTAGTTCTGCAGCGCCCACACGGCGTGCTCACGCGAGGAACCGGTGCCGAAGTCGGGACCGGCGACCAGAACCGTGGCGCCTTGGCGCTCGGGCTGGTTGAGGATGAACGTCTCGTCCTTGCGCCAGGCCTCGAACAGCCCGTCCTCGAACCCGTCCCGGGTCACCTTCTTGAGCCAGTGAGCAGGGATGATCTGGTCGGTGTCGACGTTGGAGCGGCGCAGCGGGACGGCCCGGCCGGTGTGCGTGGTGAATGCTTCCATGACTTCTCAGACTCCAGCGGGCGTACGGGTCTCGACGTCGGACAGGTCGGCCGGGGAGGCCAGGTGGCCCAGCACGGCGGTCGCGGCGGCGACCTGCGGCGACACCAGGTGGGTGCGGCCGCCCTTGCCCTGCCTGCCCTCGAAGTTGCGGTTGGAGGTGGACGCGGAGCGCTCACCGGGGGCCAGCTGGTCGGGGTTCATGCCCAGGCACATCGAGCAGCCCGCGTGCCGCCACTCGGCGCCGGCCTCCTTGAAGACCACGTCCAGGCCCTCGGAGACGGCCTGCAGCCCCACCCGCGCGGAGCCCGGAACGACCAGCATCCGCAGGCCGTCGGCGACTTTGCGGCCCTTGAGGAGCTCGGCGGCGGCGCGCAGGTCCTCGATGCGGCCGTTGGTGCAGGAGCCTACGAAGACGGTGTCCACCTTGATGGAGCGCAGCGGCTGACCGGCCTCCAACCCCATGTATTCCAGGGCCTTTTCGGCGGCGAGGCGCTCCGAAGCGTCTTCGTACGAAGCCGGGTCGGGGACGTCCGCCGAAAGCGGCGCGCCCTGGCCCGGGTTGGTGCCCCAGGTGACGAACGGCGACAGTTCGGCGGCCTCGATGACGACCTCGGCGTCGAACTCGGCGTCCTCGTCCGTCTTCAGCGTCTTCCAGTACGCGACGGCCGCGTCCCAGTCCTCGCCCTTGGGCGCGTGGGGGCGGCCCTTGAGGTACTCGAAGGTGGTCTCGTCGGGGGCGATCATGCCCGCGCGGGCGCCGGCCTCGATCGACATGTTGCAGATGGTCATGCGGGCTTCCATCGAGAGCTTCTCGATGGCGGAGCCGCGGTACTCCAGGACGTAGCCCTGGCCGCCACCCGTGCCGATCCTGGCGATGATCGCCAGGATCAGGTCCTTGGCGGTGACGCCCTCGGGCAGTTCGCCGTTGACCGTGATGGCCATGGTCTTCGGGCGGACCAGCGGCAGCGTCTGGGTCGCCAGCACGTGCTCCACCTGGGAGGTGCCGATGCCGAACGCGAGGCCGCCGAAGGCGCCGTGCGTGGAGGTGTGCGAGTCACCGCAGACGACCGTCATGCCGGGCTGGGTCAGACCCAGCTGCGGGCCGACGACGTGGACGACGCCCTGCTCGACGTCGCCCAGCGGGTGCAGGCGTACACCGAACTCGGCGGCGTTCTTGCGCAGCGTCTCCAGCTGGACCCGCGAGACCGGGTCGGCGATCGGCTTGTCGATGTCGAGGGTCGGGGTGTTGTGGTCCTCGGTCGCGATGGTGAGGTCGAGACGGCGCACCTTGCGGCCGCTCTTGCGCAGACCGTCGAAGGCCTGCGGGCTGGTCACCTCGTGCAGCAGGTGCAGATCGATGAAGAGGAGGTCGGGCTCGCCCTCGGCGCGCCGGACGACATGGTCGTCCCAGACCTTCTCCGCGAGTGTCCTACCCATCGCTTTCCCTCCGGCCGGCAAGCGTCCACCGGCCCAACTAGAGATCTTGAGGAGGCAGCGCCCGCCGCCCCTGTTCGGGCGTCCGCCACCGGGCCCGTTTGTCTGCGGGCCGCATTGCCTTCGTGTCTTCCAGAGTGGCGTGTTCCACGGAAAATTGAACTTGCGTTTCACAGAGTGAGACGCGAGTATCGTTTCATGGACAACAGTAGCGGCGTCGGCGTTCTGGACAAGGCAGCCCTTGTCCTGAGCGCCCTGGAGTCCGGTCCGGCCACCCTCGCAGGGCTCGTCTCGGCCACCGGACTGGCACGACCCACGGCCCATCGACTGGCCGTGGCTCTGGAACACCACCGCATGGTGGCGCGTGACATGCAAGGCCGTTTCATTCTCGGCCCTCGGCTGGCAGAACTGGCCGCGGCCGCCGGTGAGGACCGTCTCCTCGCCACGGCGGGCCCGGTCCTCACCCACCTCCGTGACGTCACGGGCGAGAGCGCGCAGCTCTACCGCCGCCAGGGCGACATGCGCATCTGCGTCGCCGCGGCGGAACGCCTGTCCGGCCTTCGGGACACGGTCCCGGTCGGCTCGACGCTCACGATGAAGGCGGGCAGCTCGGCGCAGATCCTCATGGCCTGGGAGGAGCCGGAGCGCCTGCACCGGGGCCTGCAGGGCGCCCGCTTCACGGCCACCGCGCTCTCCGGCGTACGGCGCCGGGGCTGGGCCCAGTCGATCGGCGAGCGCGAGCCGGGCGTGGCGTCCGTCTCGGCGCCGGTACGCGGCCCGTCGAACCGCGTGGTCGCCGCCGTATCGGTCTCCGGCCCCATCGAGCGCCTGACCCGCCACCCGGGCCGTATGCACGCCCAGGCGGTCATCGACGCCGCCGCACGCCTCTCCGAGGCCCTGCGCCGCACGGGCTGACCTTTCGCGGGACGTCGACGAGGGGACCTGCCTCAACGCCGCGGCAGACCCCCTCGTTCCCCCGATCCCCCCGGTGATCTCCCCGATCACCCGGCTTCTTCGGCCACCCCGTCAGCCGACCGGTGGGCAAAGCGGTCCTTCGCGTACCGCCCGCGCCGCTCGACGGGCACCTGTCCATGCGCGGCAGCGAGCCCGAACGCCGGCATGTCCGCGTAGATCGACTCGTACGACCCCTCGGGCACCACGTACGCCTCGTGCCACAACCCCACGCGGCCTCGCACCTTCCCCGCCCGCTCCTTGCCGTTGACGATCGCCCACACTCGGTGATGGAACATGTCCGGCGAGGCGGCGTACGCGTAGAGCTTCTCCTTGGACTCCCAGTACTGGACGACGTAATACGTCCGCGGCGAGGCCGTCAGCAGGACGCGCCCCAGCAGCCCCCGGTCAGCGTCCCGCGCAAGCTCCCCAAGCATGCGGAACATCGACAGCATGACCGGCAGCCACTGGTGCACCGCCCAGAAGTGATTGACCCGCATCCCGATGAGCAGGACCACCACATCGCCCTCGGCATCCGCGGTCGTACGACCCAGCACCGGCTTCGCGAACATGGCGGCCCCCTGGCTCCCTCACCGGATAGCGGCACTATCCTTCTGCCCGGTGATTGGATAGTGACACTCCCCAAGGAGAGGCGCAAGAGATGCGGCTGGCCGAGCTCAGCGAGCGCAGTGGGGTGCCCACCGCGACGATCAAGTACTACCTGCGCGAAGGCCTGTTGGCCCCCGGCCGCCAGATCAACGCCCGCACCGCCGAGTACGACGAGGAACATCTGCGCCGGCTCCGCCTGGTGCGCGCGATGATCCAGGTCGGGCGGGTGCCGGTGGCGACGGTCCGGGCGGTGCTCGGGCATGTCGACGACGACGCCCTGCCCCGGACGATCCGCCTGGGCGCGGCCCTGTGGGCATTGCCACAGGTCCCGGAGCCGGACGAGGACGACGAGTACGTCCGGGCCGCGCACGACGTGGCCGACGAACTGCTGGAGTCCCTGGGCTGGTCGAACGCCAAGGCGCTGGTCACGATCTCGCCCTCGTACCGTTCGCTGGTGGTGGCGATGGCCGCGCTCAGACGGCTCGGATACGACTGGGACCCTCAACTGCTGCTGGCCTACGCCCGGTTGATGCACGGGGCGGCGGTCCTCGACCTGGACTTCGTCGAGACGCATGCGTCGGAGGCCGAGAAGGTGGAGACGGCGGTCCTGGGGGCGATCCTCGTCGAGCCGATGCTGCAGGCCCTGCACCGGCTGGCACAGGAGGAGGAGTCGGCACGCCGGTACGGCTTCGGCGACCAGGAATGACGAAGGCCCTCCACCGAAGTGGAGGGCCTTCATGTGTACCCCCGACCGGATTCGAACCGGCGCTACCGCCTTGAGAGGGCGGCGTGCTAGGCCGCTACACAACGGGGGCGTGGAGCCTGCGTTTCCGCAGGTCCGAGCTGGTCTACCTGGACTCGAACCAAGACTAACTGAACCAGAATCAGTCGTGCTGCCAATTACACCATAGACCAATGTGGTTTAGACCAGACAGTACCCCCGACCGGATTCGAACCGGCGCTACCGCCTTGAGAGGGCGGCGTGCTAGGCCGCTACACAACGGGGGCCCTAGCGATCCTGCGTGAGAGTCAGTGGGTGCGACCCTGACTGACCCTCCGGGAAGGATCTGTACCCCCGACCGGATTCGAACCGGCGCTACTGCCTTGAGAGGGCAGCGTGCTAGGCCGCTACACAACGGGGGCTTTGCAGATGAGCTCTGCGAGCTGGCCTACCTGGACTCGAACCAAGACTAACTGAACCAGAATCAGTCGTGCTGCCAATTACACCATAGGCCACTGGAACGCAAGCCCCGGAGGGGATCTTGTTCTAGTTCGCTCCCCCGGTTTCCGGCCTTTCGGCCCGCTCCCCGGCGGCGCAGGAAGAACATTACCCGAAGGTGGACGGGGCTCCAAAACGGGTATCCGCGCCGAGGAGCGCGGGGAGTTCGGCGAGGGAGGCGATCCGGTGCGGTCCGCCAGGGGCGTCGCCGCTGGTGTACACGCCGTCACGGTCGATCCAGACCGACAGCAGTCCGGCCTCCGCGGCTCCGCGCCCGTCGATCTCCGGGTGATCGCCGACGTACGCCACCTGGTGCGGGGCGAGCTCCAGGGCGGCACAGGCGGCGTGGAAGGCGCCGGCCTCCGGCTTGGAGACCCCGAGCTCGGCGGCACACAGGATGGCCTCGAAGCGATCGTGCACGCCGAGGACGCGCAGTTTGCGGTCCTGGACGTGGATGCTGGAGTTGGACAGCACCGCGTGCCGGTGGCTGGCCGCGAGGGCGTCCAGGACGGGCAGGACGTCCGGGAAGAGGGCCCAGGCGGTCTCGTAGTGCCCGATGTACCGCTCGAACCAGGCGTCGGCCTCGGCGTCGGTCAGCTCCTCACCGAGGAACACCCGCACCCGGTCGCGACGCTGCCCCTGGAAGGTGGCCTCCCCCGCCGAGAACCGCGCCCACTGGGCGTCGGTGATCGCCCGCCAGCGCGCGATGGCCTGCTCGACGCTGTCGTACCCGTCGAGCAGGCCCTCGGCGAGCAGGTGCGCGCCCATGCCCACGCGGTCCGCGGTGGTGTAGTCGAAAATCGTGTCGTCCACGTCCCAGACCACGGCCCGAATGCTCATGATCCGACGGTAACCCGGACCGCGGGAGCCTGTCCGTCAGTTGACCGCGGTCGTGCCGGTCGCCGCGAGGGCGGGGCCCTCGTTGTCGCGGGGCTCGGCGGTCAGCTTCCAGGTGTACGTGCCGCTGACGCGGCGGCCGTCGCCCCAGTAGCCGTCCCAGGCGGCGCGGACGGCGGCGCCCTTGGTGCTGCCGGTGAGGATGCGGACCACCGTGCCGCTGCTGTTGCTCAGAGTGAGGGTCCAGGTGGCGGGCTTGTTGAGCTGCCAGACGGGCTGCCAGGGGGTCATCGTGGTCGAACCGGCGGGGGGCGGGTCGGTCTGGGCCTCCATCTGTGCGAGCGCGGAGGCGGGGACGCCGCTGGGGACGATCGACACCTCGCCGTAGGTGCCGTTGAGGTAGGCGATGTGGCCGCCGAAGCGGTCGACGGCCCAGCGGCCGTTGCTGCCTCCGGTGTTCTGGTCCGCGGTGGGCAGCTTGACCAGGGTGCGGGTGGCCGCCGTGCCGGTGTGGAAGTCGGTGAGCAGCAGTTCGTGGGTGGTGCGGTTCTCGCGGAGCAGGAAGCCGTCGGCGAGGCGGGCCGGGCCGTTGTCAGCGGGGACCGTGATCTTGCGGCCCGTCGCCCGGTCGTAGACGCCCGCGGTGGAGCCGCAGGACCAGTACAGCCAGGTGTTCACGGCCTGGATGTCGCTGGGGGTGCAGGGGGCGCCGGTGGCGACCGTGGCCACCGTCTGGCCGGTCTTGAGGTGCTTTCCGACGACCGACCCCTGGGTGCTGCCGGGGGTCCACATCAGCTGGCCCCAGACGGCGGCGGCGGTGCGGGCACGGCTGAGGGTCGTCTCGCCGTCGGTCGTGCCGTTCGGGAAGTCGACGACTTTCTGGGTGCCGGAGCCGCCGTTGTAGAGCACGTAACGGCCGGTGCCGCCGGGGATGCGTCCGCCGGAGTCGCCGTCCGTGGGCTCTCTGCGGATGGTCGTGGTGTCGAGGCCGACGTTGAGGACGGTTTCCTGGCCTTCGGTGTTGGCCCAGAGGTAGGAGACACGGCCGTCACCCATGGCCTCCAGCTGGGGGCAGGCGGCATCGCCGGTGAGGCAGGTGGTGTCGGTGAGCGCCGGGCTGCGGGGGGTCTGCTGACCGGTGGGCCTGCCCGTGGCGTCCAGCTGGAAGCTGCTGAACCGGTTGGAGGCGCCCGGCGTCGTGCCGTACAGGAACAACTCGCCCCCGGCGAGGGCCAGTCCCTGCACGCCGACCGCGTAGGGCTGGATCCGGTTCACCTTCTCGGTGGCGAGTGCGCCGTCCTGGGTGGGCGTGATCCGGTGGACGTTCCAGTCGAGGCTGGAGGGTCCTGCGGTGGCGAGGGCGCCGCCGTCCAGGGTCGGGCCGATTCCGCCGAAGGACGGGTTGAGCACGGTGGTCGCGGCACCGGTCACGAGGGAGCGGGCGTTGAGTGCGGGCTGGGTGCCGGCGGGGAGGATGTCCGGGTTTCCGGCGAGGACTTGGTCGCCCACGACGGCTTCGAGCCGGCCGGGCAGCCCGGTGACCGTGGTGGGCTGGGTGCCGGGCTCGGCGTCGACGCGGACCGCCTTCCAGTTGGCGACGATCCAGCGGTCGTTGAAGACGACCTCCGGGTCCGCGCTCACGCCGGAGACGTATGTACGGAAGGCGCCGTCCGTGAGGTCGACGAGGCCGACGGACGTCGTACCGTCCAGCGTGTGGACGACCGCGAGGCGGCCGACCGAGCCGCCGGTGACGTAGGCGGTGATCCGGGCGCCCGCGGGGAGCCCGGTGACCGGGATGTCCGTGGTGGTGCCGTCGGTGGCGGCGCGCAGCACGTGCGGGGCGCCGCCGGTGTCCTGGGTGAGCACGCTCCAGCCGACGGAGGCCTTGTAGGTCTGGCCGGACGGGATCGTGACGGTGGCGGTCGTGCCGGTGGAGCGGTGATTCTGTGTGACGGTGGAGCCGCTGAGGCCGGTGATGACGACGTCGGTCCCGCTGGCCAGGTCGTCCGGGCCCGCGTGGGCGGGCGGGACGACGTCCGGGTAGTCCACCCACGTGCCGGAGCCGCCGCTCGCCCCGCGGTAGCGGAATCCGGACGCGCCGGCCCAGGTGTACTCGATCTCCACCCGCTTCTCCGTGCTGAGCCGGACCGTCCCCACGGGTGAGTCCGCGGCCTGCGCGGGTGTGATCGGCAGGGCGCACGTCAGGGCCACCGCGCCGCTGAGCGCCACCGTGGCAAGTCTTCGTGAACGAGTCACGTTCCCCTCCCCCTGTAACAGGGTGCACACGCACCTCATGTGCACAGGGAGCATCCAACGTGCCTTCGGCGAGCGGGAGTTGGCCGGAGAGATGAATTCCGGGCGACGGCTGGGTGGATACGACGAGGGCGGCGCCCGAACCGGACGCCGCCCCGCTGTGAACGTGCTATGCGGCGAGCTTCGCCAGTGCCGCGTCGATCCGGGCGAGGGTCTTCTCCTTGCCCAGGACCTCCAGGGACTCGAACAGCGGCAGGCCGACCGTGCGGCCCGTGACGGCCACACGGACCGGGGCCTGGGCCTTGCCGAGCTTGAGGCCGTGGGCCTCGCCGGCGGCCAGGACGGCCTCCTTCAGCGACTCCGGGGAGGTCCAGTCGGCCGCGTCCAGCTTCTCGCGGGCGGTCCGCAGGAGGGCGTCGCTGCCCTCCTTCATCGCCTTCGTCCAGGACGGCTCGTCGAACACCGGCTCCGGCAGGAACAGGAAGTCGACGTTGTCCGTGATCTCCGACAGCACCTTCAGACGGGTCTGGGCGTGGGGGGCGATCGCCTGCCACTTCACCTCGTCGAAGGCCTCCGGGGCCCAGGGGGCGAACGGGGCCTGGAGCCACGGGCGGCAGCGCTCGGTGAAGTCCTTCACATCGAGCAGGCGGACATGGTCGCCGTTGATCGACTCGCACTTCTTCAGGTCGAAGCGGGCCGGGTTGGGGTTCACGTCCGCGATGTCGAAGGCCGCGACCATCTCGTCCATCGTGAAGATGTCCTGGTCGGCCGAGAGCGACCAGCCCAGCAGGGAGAGGTAGTTGAGCAGCCCCTCGGGGAGGAAGCCGCGCTCGCGGTAGAGGTTCAGCGACGACTGCGGGTCGCGCTTCGACAGCTTCTTGTTGCCCTCGCCCATCACGTACGGCAGGTGGCCGAACTCGGGGATGCCCTTGGCGATGCCCAGCTCCATCAGCGCCTTGTACAGGGCGACCTGCCGGGGCGTCGAGGAGAGCAGGTCCTCGCCGCGCAGGACGTGGGTGATCTCCATCAGGGCGTCGTCGACCGGGTTGACGAGGGTGTAGAGCGGGGCGCCGTTCGCGCGGACGATGCCGTAGTCCGGGACGTTCTCCGGCGTGAAGGTCAGCTCGCCGCGGACCAGGTCCGTGAAGGTGATCGTCTCGTCGGGCATGCGGAAGCGGACGATCGGCTCGCGGCCCTGGGCCTTGTACTCCTCGACCTGCGCCTCGGTCAGCTCGCGGCAGTGACCGTCGTAACCGGACGGCTTGCCTGCCGCGCGGGCGGCCTCGCGGCGGGTGTCCAGCTCCTCCTGGGAGCAGTAGCAGTGGTAGGCGTAGCCGCCGTCCAGGAGCTTGGCCGCGACGTCCTTGTAGAGGTCCATGCGCTGCGACTGGCGGTACGGCGCGTGCGGGCCGCCCACCTCGGGGCCCTCGTCCCAGTCGAAGCCGAGCCAGCGCATCGAGTCGAGCAGCTGGGTGTACGACTCCTCGGAGTCACGGGCCGCGTCGGTGTCCTCGATGCGGAAGACGAGCGTGCCCTGGTGGTGCCGGGCGAACGCCCAGTTGAACAGGGCGGTGCGGACCAGGCCCACATGGGGGTTACCGGTGGGCGAGGGGCAGAAACGTACGCGGACGGGTGCGCTAGCCACGCTTGACAACCTTGTTGGTGAGAGTGCCGATGCCTTCGATGGTGACGGCGACCTCGTCGCCGACGTTGAGGGGGCCGACCCCAGCCGGGGTGCCCGTGAGGATCACGTCGCCGGGGAGCAGCGTCATGGCCTCGGAGATGTTGACGATCAGGTCCTCGATCGGGTGGACCATCTCGCTGGTGCGGCCGAGCTGGCGCTGTTCGCCGTTGACCGTGAGCTGGATCGTCAGGTCGGACGCCGTCCTGAGGTCGAGGTCCGTCTCGACCCAGGGGCCCAGCGGGCAGGAGGTGTCGAAGCCCTTGGCCCGCGCCCACTGCTTCTCGCGCTTTTGGACGTCGCGGGCGGTGATGTCGTTGGCGCAGGTGAAGCCGAAGATCACGTCCTTGACGCGCTCGCGCGGGACCTCGCGGCACATGCGGCCGATGACGACGGCCAGTTCGGCCTCGTGGTGGAGGTCCTCGGTGAAGGACGGGTACTGGATCTCGTCGCCGGAGCCGATCACCGCGGTGGACGGCTTGAAGAAGGCGAACGGGGCGTCGGGCACCTCGTTGCCCAGTTCGCGGGCGTGCTCGGCGTAGTTGCGGCCGAACGCCACGACCTTGTTGGGGAGCACCGGGGGCAGCAGCCTGACCTTGCTCAGCGGCACCTTCGTACCGGAGAGCTCGAAGTCCGCGAACGGGATGCCCTTGATGATGTCGAGCACGAGCTCGTCCGGCCTGTCGCCCTCGACCGCGCCGAAGGCGACGTTCCCGTCGATGGAGAATCTGGCGATGCGCACGGGATCTTGCGCCCCTCACTTGAGCCGGCTGGAGTCTGACGCTCCAGGCTAGCGCGGGGAGGAGCGAGCGCCTCGCGCATTACCGCGGGCGCTCCCACCGTCGTACGCGGCCGAATGTTCGTACGTGATTGAACAACCGGTCGTCCGGCCGCGTACTACTCGGCGGCGGCGGTGACGGGCATCTCCTGGAGGATGGTGCGCTTGGGATTGGCGGTCTGAGCGGGAAGATCGACGGAGTGCTCCGGCTGCTGCGGGATCTGCAGTTCGTCGGCGCCGTCGAGGTGCGCCAGCGTCGTGCGCCGCGGATTGGCTATCGTGCGGATCATCGTCGTCGTCTTCACGGTTTTACTGAGCCCTGTCGTGACGGGGCGCCGGGGCCGGCCTCGATGGGCCTGCGTCCGGACGCGGGTTGGCAGAAACATCCCTCTTGTAAAGCGTCAGGCTAAACATGCAATTCCCTCGGGAAGTTGCGCGGACCCCTTGATTCGCGTGTGAGTTTCCTCACGAGTTCGCGGACAAACCGGTCAATTCAGGCCCGCAATCCATCCCGCCGAAACGGACATTGCACCCCTGAAGCTGCCATTCCGCTCCTGATCATGGCGACTGGGACACCCCTTGCACTCGAACGGCTCGCGGGCATACGTCCGTTATGGGCGGGATCGCTTTCTACGGGAGGTAACCTCGCCCTCACGTGGTGTCACGTATGTCACGGCTCGACCTACGGGCCTTGTTGGAGATCCTGCACTGTGCTGGAATTCCACGGACCGCCGCAGGATCGAGCCGGCGCACAGGGGGCGCATCGAGCGCCGAGTGGCGGCGAGAAGGGGGAGCCAGCGCCGGTCACTCACGACCATCAGGGAGCGTATTCAGGGCGCTCCCGAAAGACGCCGACACCGTGTCCGTCCGTTCACGCGGAGGGGCGCCTGGTCCAGAGGTTGCGACGCTAGTGCAGGGACGTTTCAAGAGGGATGGCAGCGCTTCGGCGGAGCCGGAGCACGGCGGGACCGACCGAGGTCCCTCCCCCCAGCACGCCCAGAACCCGGGCCCGGCCCCGTCCGTCGAGGGCGGTGAGCGCTCCGGGCGCTCCGCCGTGTCGGCGTCCCCGGGGGCGACGGCCCCTTCCGCTCCGACGGCGAAGAAGGCCCCGAAGGGCTCCGGCGGCCCCGGCGCGCGAATAGCCCTGCGCAACTGGCGTATCTCCACCCGTCTGGTGGCGCTGCTCACGCTCCCGGTGGTCGCGGCCACCTCGCTGGGTGCGCTGCGTATCAGCGACAACATGGACGACATCCAGCAGCTCGAGAACATGAAGCTGCTGACGGACATGACCAAGCGGGCCACCGAGCTCGCCACCGCGCTCCAGGAGGAGCGCGACCAGTCCGCCGGTCCGCTGGCGCACGGCGCCAAGGCGACCGACTACACGGTCAAGGGCTACCGGGACAAGACGGACCGGGCTTCGGTGAGCTTCCGGGAAGCCGCCGAGGAGATCGACGACAGCAGCAAGGACGGCCAGCTCACGGGCGTCCGCGACAACATCGTCCAGCTCGTCCGGGAACTGGGCACCCTCGCCGAGATCCGCAACGCCGCCTACCAGGCCGAGGACAACTCCACCCAGACCGTGGAGGCCTACCACCGGCTGATCACCAACCTGCTCGGCCTCTCGCAGGACATGGCGGAGGCGACCAGCAACCCGGAGATGATCCAGAGCACGCGTGCCCTGGCGGCCTTCTCCTCGGCCAAGGAGTACTCGTCCATCCAGCGCGCGGTCCTCGCGGCGGCGCTGCCGGCGAACAACACCGCCCAGGGCGACCTGTCGGAGAACGACCGGCTGTACGCCGACTCCGCACTGGAGAGCCAGAAGTCCGAGATCCGCAGCTTCAAGAGCATCTACGGCTCGGAGGCCGCCGAGGAGCTCCTGAAGCCGATCGGTGACGGCAACGCGACGATCAAGGCGACCGACACCTACGCCAGCCGCGCCCTGACCACCGACACCGGTCTGCAGTCGCTGGACAAGCGGTCGTACCGGGACTGGGTGGACGACAGCACCACCAAGATCCAGCAGATGCGCGCCATCGAGACGACGCTGCTGGAGGACATGGAGCAGAAGGCCCGCGAGCTGCGCAACGAGTCGGAGCGCGAGGCGATCATCTCCGGTGCGCTGATCCTGCTCGTGCTCGGTGTCTCGCTGGTCGGCGCCTTCGTGGTGGCCCGCTCCATGATCCGCTCGCTGCGCCGCCTGGAGGAGACCGCCACCAAGGTCGCCCAGGACCGCCTGCCCGAGCTGGTCAAGCAGCTCTCGGAGTCCGACCCGCAGGACGTCGACACCTCCGTCGAGTCGGTCGGTGTGCACTCCCGGGACGAGATCGGCCAGGTGGCCGCGGCCTTCGACGACGTGCACCGTGAGGCCGTCCGCCTCGCCGCCGAGCAGGCCCTGCTGCGGGGCAACGTCAACGCGATGTTCACCAACCTCTCGCGCCGCTCCCAGGGCCTCATCCAGCGTCAGCTGTCGCTCATCTCCGAACTGGAGTCCCGCGAGGCAGACCCGGACCAGCTGTCCTCGCTGTTCAAGCTCGACCACCTCGCGACGCGCATGCGCCGTAACGGTGAGAACCTCCTCGTCCTCGCCGGTGAGGAGCCCGGCCGCCGCTGGACCCGCCCGGTCCCGCTGGTCGACGTGCTCCGTGCCGCCGCCTCCGAGGTGGAGCAGTACGAGCGCATCGAGCTGGCCTCCGTGCCGACCACCGAAGTGGCCGGCCGCGTGGTCAACGACCTCGTGCACCTGCTGGCCGAGCTGCTGGAGAACGCGACCTCGTTCTCCTCCCCGCAGACCAAGGTCAAGGTCACCGGTCACGCGCTGCCCGACGGCCGCGTGCTGATCGAGATCCACGACACCGGCATCGGCCTCTCCCCCGAGGACCTCGCCGCGATCAACGAACGGCTCGCCTCGCCGCCCACCGTGGACGTCTCCGTCTCCCGCCGCATGGGTCTGTTCGTGGTCGGTCGTCTGTCGCAGCGGCACGGCATCCGCATCCAGCTGCGCCCGTCCGACTCCGGCGGTACGACCGCGCTGGTCATGCTTCCCGTCGACGTCGCCCAGGGCAACAAGAAGCCCGCTCCGGGCAAGCCCGCTCCGGGCGGCCCGGGTGGCTCCGGTGGTCCGGCCGCCGCGCAGGCCGCCGCCGGTGCTGCCGCCGCCCGCCGCCAGGCCCAGTCCGGCAACGGCTCTCTCGGCGCGGGTGCGCCGGGTGGCGGCGCCCTCGGTGCCGGAGCGTCCGGTGGCGGCCGGCTGGGTGCCGGCCAGGGGCCGCGGGCCGCGCTGCCGGGGCGTGACGGTGGCGGACTTCCCGGTGGACCGGGCGCACCGCGTGGGCCACAGGGTCCGGGCGCGCCGTCGCAGGGCCGGCCGCCGGCCGGTGCGGGCGCCGGGTTCGGTGGCCAGGCTCCGGGCGCCCCGCAGGGGCTGCAGGCCGCGGGCACGGGTCAGGACCCCTTCGGCGGCCCCCGTGGCGCCTCCTCGGGCCTCGACCAGTCGCGGCAGGGTGGACCCTCGGCGCCGCAGTCCCCGCCGGCCGGCGGCGAGAAGGGCCGCCGCGGCCGTCAGCCGCAGCTGCCGCCGCGTGGTGGCCCGCGTGCCGAGCTGCCGGGCGGCAACCAGCCGTCCCGCCCCAGCTGGAGCGACGAGAACGCGCAGCCGCCGGTGCCGCGCGCCTCGCTCGACGCCCCGCGCGGCCACGACGAGGACGCCGCACAGACCTCCCGGATGCCGCGGATCGACGACTTCCAGGGCCCCGGCTCCACCGCCGAGACCCCGGCGATCGGGCGCTCCGACGCCCGCCAGGGCCCGGGCTCGAACGCCGGCCCGTCGGACTTCGGCCGCATGGACTTCGGCGCCCCGGCCCCGGGCGGGTACGACGCGCAGAGCACGGGCCAGTCCGCCCGTCCCGGTGCGAACGAGCCGCAGAACAACGGTCAGTTCGTCCGCTCGGACGTCTTCGGCACCCCGAACGCGCAGAACAACTCGTCGCAGACGGGCCAGTTCGCCTCGCCGCAGGGGTACGACGCCGGCTCGACGGGCCAGCACGCCCTGCCCGGCCGCCAGAACCCCGACTCCACCGGGCAGTTCGAGCGGCCGCAGGTCAACGGCACGTACGGCGGCGGTGCCGACTTCGGCGCCCAGCAGCCCCCGGTCCCGCCGCGTCCGCAGCAGCAGCGGCCCGCTCGCCAGGAGCCCGAGGCGCTGCCGCCCGCGGGCCCCGGTGACGGCCGTACCCCGCTGTACGACACGCTGGAGACCAACTGGTTCCACGGCGGCCCGCAGGGCGACCAGCAGGACCGTCAGTCCGGCGCGGGCGGCTCGGCTCCGGCCTCCGCCCCGCAGCAGCCGCAGGCTCCCGCAGCTCCGGCGCAGCCGCCCTCCGCTTCCCAGCGGACCTCCTCGACCGCCTGGCGCAGCTCGCCGAACGACGACCTCGTACGGCAGGCGGAACGCGTCCGGCAGCCGGCCGCGGGCGGTGTCACCACCTCCGGCCTGCCGCGCCGGGTACCCCGGGCGAACCTCGTCCCGGGCACGGCTCAGCAGCAACAGCACCAATCCGGTCCGGCTGTCTCGCGTGCGCCTGACGACGTGCGCGGTCGGCTGACCAATCTCCGTCGGGGTATCGCGCAAGGTCGCCAGGTCGGTAACGGCCAGACCGGCAGCTTCCCGAACCCCACTCACCAGCAGGAGCGTTAGTTGAGCCAGATGAGCCAGGCGGCACAGAACCTCAACTGGTTGATCACCAACTTCGTGGACAACACACCGGGTGTGTCCCACACCGTCGTCGTGTCCGCCGACGGTCTTCTGCTGGCGATGTCCGAGGGTTTCCCGCGTGACCGTGCCGACCAGCTGGCGGCCGTCGCATCGGGTCTGACCTCGCTGACGGCAGGGGCGTCCCGGATCTTCGACGGCGGCAGCGTGGCACAGACCGTCGTCGAGATGGAGCGGGGATTCCTCTTCCTCATGTCCGTCTCGGAGGGTTCGTCCATCGCCGTCCTGGCACACCCCGAGTGCGACATCGGCCTCGTCGGCTACGAGATGGCGCTGCTGGTCGACCGCGCGGGCGCTGTGCTCACGCCGGACCTGCGCGCCGAACTCCAAGGCAGTCTGCTCCACTGATCACCCACGGATCCACCCGTCTCACCAAATCACCGTCCGGCCGCCACAATCCCCCCACCGGCCATGACCAGACGGCTTGACTGACCGACTTGCTGTCCCCGCCCGGAGGATTCATGACCCCGCCCAACGCCTCTCATGATCCGTACGCGGAGCCGTACGAGGATGAGGGCGACCAGCCGCTGGTACGTCCGTACGCGATGACCGGCGGCCGGACCCGGCCGCGCTACCAGCTGGCCATCGAGGCCCTGATCAGCACCACGGCCGACCCGGCAGCGCTCATGGGGCTCCTCCCGGAGCACCAGCGCATCTGCCACCTGTGCCGTGAGGTGAAGTCGGTCGCCGAGGTCTCCGCGCTGCTGTCCATGCCGCTGGGCGTGGCCAGGATCCTGGTCGCGGACCTCGCGGAGGCCGGCCTGGTCGCCATCCACCAGCCGGGCGGCGACGAGAACAACGGCGGCGCTCCGGATGTGACGCTGCTCGAAAGGGTGCTCAGTGGACTTCGCAAGCTCTGAACCGGGCCGGGCGACCACCTCCGCCAAGATCGTGGTGGCGGGTGGCTTCGGCGTGGGCAAGACCACGTTCGTGGGCGCCGTCTCGGAGATCAACCCGCTGCGCACCGAGGCCGTCATGACCTCCGCGAGCGCGGGCATCGACGACCTGACGCACACCGGGGACAAGACCACCACCACGGTGGCCATGGACTTCGGCCGCATCACCCTGGACCAGGACCTGATCCTGTACCTCTTCGGTACGCCCGGCCAGGACCGCTTCTGGTTCATGTGGGACGACCTGGTGCGCGGCGCGATCGGCGCCGTCGTCCTGGTGGACACCCGCCGCCTCGCCGACTGCTTCCCCGCGGTCGACTACTTCGAGAACAGCGGGCTCCCCTTCGTCATCGCCCTCAACGGCTTCGACGGGCACCAGCCCTACACGCCCGACGAGGTGCGCGAGGCCCTGCAGATCGGCCCGGACGCGCCGATCATCACCACCGACGCCCGGCACCGGGCCGATGCCAAGAGTGCGCTGATCACGCTGGTCGAGCACGCGCTGATGGCCCGGCTGAGGTAGATCAAGTCGGTAGCGCCATACGGCAGTTGTCGTAGATGCGCCGGAGCCGGCTGTGGCCTTTGACACGGTCGGCTCCCTTGTTCATAACGTTTCGGCAGAGGAATCGGGTGGTACGGCCACTCGTCGCGGTCAAGCGGTGTCGCTGCGCGTACGAACGCCCCGTCTTTTGGCGGGGCTCGTTCTTTATGACCGTTTTATCTGGGGCTTACATCGCTCGGAATCCTCCTCTTCCACTGTTTGGAAGAGCAGAGTCCGACGTGCTGGAATGCGAGAACTGCCCAATAGTCAAAGACGTACTCAGCAGTACTGCGTACTCAATGGCGAACTGGGCTCTGAGACACAGCGGCACATACGTAGGTGCCGACCCCGCCGGAAGGTTGTTGGTCGAGTGAGGCGAAGCAAGAACAGTCCCGAGCCGTCGGCCCGGGGCAACTTCACCCCGCCGCCGCGCGGAGCGGCGCCCGCCCCTGTGCCCGGATCGGAACCCACGGCGGCGCCTGCCCCGAGCGGCGGCCGTCTCTCGCCGCGCAACTGGCGCGTGCCGACCCGGCTGAACGCGATCCTGCTCATACCCGTGCTGGTCGGCCTCGTCATGGGCGGCTTCCAGGTGAAGAGCTCGATCGACACCT
The DNA here is from genome assembly GCF_044764885.1 of Streptomyces sp. NPDC093591. NCBI lineage: Bacteria > Bacillati > Actinomycetota > Actinomycetes > Kitasatosporales > Streptomycetaceae > Streptomyces > Streptomyces sp. NPDC093591. The sequence goes on along the minus strand of NZ_JBIWIY010000019.1, from coordinate 23,828 downwards.
GGCAGGAGGCCGAGGACGCGGAGAGCACCGCGCGTCTGGTGGCCGCCGCCGGGGCTTACGGCGACGCGCTCCTCGTCGAGCGTGACACGACCGCCGCTCCGCTGCTCCAGGGCAAGGGACAGGACGACAAAGCGGTTGTCCAGGCCCGCGACAACACCGACAAGGCCGCCGACGCCTTCGACGAGGCCGCCCAGAACATGCCGGACCGACCCAACCTGGTGCGCCGTCTGGAGCGCTTCCGTGAGGTGGAGCCGGATCTGGCGGAGCTCCGCGCGGCCGCCTACACGGACAAGCTCACCGGCGTGAAGACCGAGGAGGGCTACGTCGAGGTCGAGCACCGGCTGCTCGAATTCTCCAACGAGCTGGGCCTCGGTACCGGAAACATCACCAGCTACGGCCGTACCGTCTACGCCATCTCGCTCACCAAGGGCGCGCTGTCCCTGCAGCGCTCCATCGGCATGCACATGCTGATCAAGCCCGGCCCCGAGGCCTCGGACCTGGCCAAGCAGCGCGTCGCCCTCTCGTCGTACGCGTACCTGGAAGGCATCGCCATCCAGGAGTACCAGAGCGGTGGCACCGAGGCGGACATCGCCAAGCTGCAGGCGGCCGAGAAGGAAATCCGGGCCGAAGGTGCGGCCATGGCCGCGCAGGCCAAGCAGAAGGACCCGGACTACGTCGCGCCGCCCGCCAACCCCACCACTATGGTCACCAAGCTCGCGGGGCTGACCTCCACGGACCCGAGCGCCCGTGCGGCCCTCGCCGCGCAGGGCATCACCGCGCAGAACTGGTGGGCGGTCAACACCCTCAAGTACAACGCCTACCGCGACATCGAGAACGACCTCGCCAACACCGCGGTGAACGAGGCCTCCGTCATCGCCGACGACGCCAAGCGCGACGCCCTCATCACCGGTGCCGCCGTCGTCGTCGCCCTGCTCGCCGCGTTCATCCTGGCCGGTATGGTCGCCCGCCAGATGTCCCGCGCGATGCGCCAGCTGCGCAACGCCGCCTTCGGTATCGCCGAGCAGCGCCTGCCGATGCTGGTCGACCAGCTCTCGCGCACCGACCCGGGCCGTGTGGACACCCGCGTCCAGCCCATCCCGATCAACACCCGCGACGAGATCGGCGAGGTCGCCCGCGCCTTCGACCAGGTCCACCGCGAGGCCGTCCGGCTCGCCGCCGAGCAGGCCCTGCTGCGGGGCAACATCAACGCGATCTTCACCAACCTGTCGCGCCGCAACCAGTCGCTGATCGAGGGCCAGCTGACCCTGATCACCGACCTGGAGAACAACGAGGCCGACCCGGACCAGCTGGAGAACCTCTTCAAGCTGGACCACCTCGCGACCCGTATGCGCCGCAACGGCGAGAACCTCCTCGTCCTCGCCGGCGAGGAGCCCGGCCGCCGCTGGGACCAGCCGGTCCCGCTGGTCGACGTCCTGCGCGCCGCCTCCTCCGAGGTGGAGCAGTACGAGCGCATCGAGCTGTCGGGCGTCCCGGAGGCCGAGATCCACGGCCGTGCCGTGACCGACCTCGTGCACCTGCTCGCCGAGCTCCTGGAGAACGCGACGACGTTCTCCTCCCCGCAGACCAAGGTCCGCGTGACCGCGACCCGTCTCCCCGACGGCCGCGTCATGATCGAGATCCACGACAAGGGCATCGGCCTCACCGCCGAGGACTTCGCGGACATCAACCACAAGCTGGCCAACCCGCCGACCGTGGACGCCGCGATCTCGCAGCGCATGGGCCTGTTCGTGGTCGGCCGGCTGTCCGACCGGCACGGCATCCGCGTCCAGCTGCGCCCCTCCGGCGAGCAGGCCGGCACCACCTCGCTGGTCATGCTGCCCGACGCGATCACCCACGGTGGCGGCGGCGAGCAGCAGCCGGCCCAGGACGACTTCACCGTCTCGCAGATCATCCCGGAGCAGAACTTCCAGGGTGAGAACTTCAACCAGGTGCCGATGCGTACGGCCGCGGAGCTCGGCTTCGACGACAGCCGCTACACCGAGGTCCCGGACGACATCCGCGAGCTGGACCCCGTCGGCCGCTCCCTGATGCGCGAGGAGCGCCGTGCGGCCCTGGAGGCCCAGAACCACGGCGAGCAGCCCGGTCAGGAGAACGCCGCGGGGCCCGGGTACGACGACTTCACCGGTCAGCCGGCCTACGACGGCCAGAGCGGCTTCCCCGAGCAGCGCGGCGGGTTCGACCAGCAGCCGTCGTACGACGAGCAGCGCCAGTCGTACGAGGAGCAGCAGCGGCAGACGCCGTACGAGGAGCAGCAGCGGGCCGCGTACGAGGAGCCTCAGCGGCAGTCGTACGACGACACGTACTACGCGCCGAACGGGGGCCTGCAGCAGAACGACACCTTCTCGTCCGGCGGCGGCTACCCCGAGCCCTCGTATCCGGAGGCGACGCGTGAGGAGCCCGCGGCCGCGAACGCGTCGGCCCCGGAGAGCTTCCCCGCCTTCGAGCAGCGGCGCCACCAGGATGACTGGCCGCAGCCGAACGGCTACCGCAACGGGTACCAGGACCAGTACGCTCCGGAAACGGAATCTGCGCAGGCCGCTGACTCGAACGAGCACGACCGCGTAGGCTTCGACCGTCCGGGACCGGCCTCCGCCGCCGCCCACGCACTGACCGACGCCGGGCTCCCCCGCCGTGGCTCCGCCGCGAGCGGCGGCAACGGCTCTCGGCCGGCGCGGCAGGAATCACCGGCCCCCACGCCGGAGAGCAACGGCGACAGCAGCTGGCGTTCGGCGAACGACGACCGCTGGCAGCAGGCCGCGCAGCTCCGGAAGCCCAAGGCGGGCGGGGTCACCTCCTCCGGCCTGCCGCGGCGGGTGCCCAAGGCCAACCTGGTCGAGGGAGCCGCCGAGACCACCCCCCAGGGAGGTCCACAGATCTCCCGCGCTCCCGAGGATGTCCGGGGCAGGCTGAGCAACCTGCGCCGCGGGGTCCAGCGGGGACGCAGCGCGGGAAGCGAAACGAACGGTCAGGGCTTCGGTTCTGACAGCACCTACAACCAGGAGCGTTAGTGTGAGCCCGATGAGCCAGGCGGCACAGAACCTGAACTGGTTGATCACCAACTTCGTGGACAACACCCCCGGGGTGTCGCACACGGTGGTGGTCTCCGCCGACGGACTCCTTCTGGCGATGTCCGAAGGCTTCCCCCGCGACCGCGCCGACCAGCTCGCGGCCGTCGCCTCCGGTCTGACGTCTCTGACGGCAGGCGCCTCCCGCATCTTCGAGGGTGGCAGCGTGAACCAGACGGTTGTGGAGATGGAGCGGGGATTCCTCTTCATCATGTCCATCTCCGACGGTTCGTCGCTCGCCGTTCTGGCGCACCCCGAGGCGGACATCGGCCTCATTGGGTACGAGATGGCGCTTCTGGTCGACCGTGCCGGTACGGTCCTCACGCCGGACCTGCGTGCGGAGCTCCAAGGCAGCCTGCTCAACTAACAGACAGTCGGTGCGTTTTGGCGTCCCGGGGCCGTAAGGTTTCGGGACGCGGCTCCACATGATGGGTGCCAGGCACAGTCGGAGGAGGAGAGAAAGTGGCAACACCCCCAGGCGGTTCATCGTCGGGTAATTGGTCGTACGGTCCTGGCCAGGGCCAGAACGACGGTTCCCAGAACCCGAACCGTTACAACTTCCCCTCCACGCCGAGCCAGCGGCAGCCGTACGCGCCGCAGGGCCCCGGGCCCTCGCCCTACGACCAGCCGCCGGCGCCGCGCATCCAGCCGGTGCAGCCGCAGCGACGCGCCCCCGAGCCGGCGCCCGCCGGGGCGTCGAACAACCCCCTGGTGCGCCCGTACGCCATGACCGGCGGCCGGACGCGCCCGCGCTACCAGCTCGCCATCGAGGCGCTGGTGCACACCACCGCGCAGCCGCACCAGATGCAGGGCCAGTTGCCCGAGCATCAGCGGATCTGCAACCTCTGCCGCGAGATCAAGTCGGTGGCGGAAGTCTCCGCCCTCCTGACGATCCCTCTCGGCGTGGCCAGGATCCTCGTCGCCGACTTGGCGGAGGCGGGCCTGGTCGCCATTCATCAGCCCGGCGGCGACGAGAACGCCGGCGGCCAGCCAGACGTGACACTGCTCGAAAGGGTGCTCAGTGGACTTCGCAAGCTCTAGCGGCGGTCCTTCCCGCTCCACCACCTCGGCGAAGATCGTGGTGGCGGGTGGCTTCGGCGTGGGCAAGACCACGTTCGTCGGGGCCGTTTCGGAGATCAACCCGCTGCGCACAGAGGCCGTGATGACATCCGCTTCGGCGGGCATCGACGACCTCACCCACACCGGAGACAAGACGACCACGACGGTCGCCATGGACTTCGGCCGTATCACCCTGGACCAGGACCTGATCCTGTACCTGTTCGGCACCCCCGGTCAGGACCGCTTCTGGTTCATGTGGGACGACCTGGTGCGCGGCGCGATCGGCGCGATCGTCCTCGTTGACACGAGGCGCCTTGCCGACTGCTTCCCGGCGGTCGACTACTTCGAGAACAGCGGTCTGCCGTTCGTGATCGCCCTGAACGGGTTCGACGGGAACCAGCCGTACAACCCGGACGAGGTCCGTGAGGCCCTCCAGATCGGTCCGGACACCCCGATCATCACGACGGACGCCCGCCACCGCGCGGACGCGAAGTCGGCGCTGATCACGCTGGTCGAGCATGCGCTGATGGCGCGGCTGCGGTAGTCGGCTCTCCGGCGGCCGGTCTTCGGCACGTTTCGCTTGCGGCCCTTGTTCCTCCTGTGGGAGGGATGGGGGCCGTAGGTGTTTGAGGAGGGGATGCTGGGATGAGCGCGGAAGCGGCTGCCTTACGGCTGGGGACGACCGTGGCGCGGGCGGCGGCCCAGGTGTGGCTCGGCGGCAAGCGGCAGGAGCAGGAACGCCGGTTGTCGATGGCCGAGTTGGTGCGGGTCCGGGTGTCCGGGCTGCGGCTGCAGCGGAGCGTGGAGCGGCAGTTCGAGGAGATCGCGGACGCGGTGTTCGACCGGCTGTCGCCGTTTCTGGAGCGGGAGTTCCGGGGGCTGGACGAGGGTGGGCGGCGGGCGGTGCTCGATGGGGTGTGCGACACCTTCGTACGGGCCGATCTGTCGGACGAGGCGCTGCTGGCGGCGGACGTGAATCCGGCGGAGGTCGTGCGGCGGATCACGGGGGCCGTGCGCGCTCCGGTGGGGCTGAGCGAGGCCGAAAGCCGCCTGTACGAGGTGCTGTTCGCCGAGTGCTGCGAGTACTACGTACGGATCGTGCGAGGGCTGCCGGTCTTCGAGGAACGGGCGCTGACGGAGCTGTTGGCGCGGACGACGTCGCTGGGCGCGGAGATCGCCCGGGTGCTGGAGCGGTTGCCGGACCGGTCGCTGTTCGCGCCGGAAGGGGCGGACCGGGACGGGGAGTTCCGGCGGCGGTATCTGGAGCTGGTCAGTACCTCGCTGGACGAGGTGGAGCTGTTCCGGCGGGCGTCGGACCGGGCGGCGGCACAGGCGCGGTTGTCGGTGGCGTATGTGAGTCTGCGGGCTTCCGGGGACGACGGGACACATCGCCGCGCGGGAGGGCCCAGGGGGCGCTCTCTGCCGCTGCTGCGGCCCGATATGAGCGACTGGGAGGACGGCGGGCGGGGCGAAGCCGCGGGGATGGGAGTGGAGGCCGCTCTGGGCGGTGCCACGCGGGTGCTGCTGCGCGGTGAGGCGGGCTCCGGCAAGACGACCTTGCTGCGGTGGCTGGCGGTCACGGCGGCGCGGGGTGCGTTCACGGGTGAGCTGGCGGGCTGGAACGGTCTGACGCCGGTGTTCGTGAAGCTGCGGGAGTACAGCCGGCGGGTGTTGCCGGTGCCGGAGGCGATGCTCGATTCGGTGGCCGGGCACATCACGGGGGTGATGCCGAAGGCGTGGGTGGAGCGGCAGTTGGCCGAGGGACGGGCGCTGCTGCTGATCGACGGGGTGGACGAGCTGCTGGACGGGGAGCGGCGGGCCGTACGGGAGTGGCTGCGGAAGCTGCTGGCCGCGTACGGGGACCTACGGGTGGTGGTGACCTCGCGGCCGGCCGCGGCGGGGGCGGACTGGCTGCGCCGTGAGGAGTTCACTGCGCTGCACCTGGACCGGATGACGCCACCGGACCTGGCCGCCTTCGTCCGGCAGTGGCATCAGGCGGTGCGGGAGCTGGGCGACGAGCTGCCGTGCACAGTGGAGGAACTGCCGCAGTACGAGCAGTCGTTGCTGAACAGCCTGAAGGACCGGCCGCATCTGCAGTCGCTGGCGGGGACGCCGTTGCTTGCGTCGATGCTGTGCGCGATGCATCTGAACCGGGGCAGCCAACTCCCCCGGGACCGGATGGAGTTGTACCGGAACGCCCTGCACACACTGGTCCATGAGCGGGACGCGCACCGGAACGTCCCCAGCGCCGTGGACAGCCGACTCAGCCTCGGGGACAAGCTGGTGCTGCTGCGGGACCTGGCGTGGCGGCTGTCGGACAACAACCGCAGTGAGATCTCGCTGGAGCAGGCGGAGCGGTATGTCGGCCGCAAGCTCTCGGGGATGCGGCATCTGGATGAGCAGGACGGCGGGCGGGTGCTGGAGCAGTTGCGGGGGCGCTCCGGGGTGCTGCGCTCCCCCGCTGTGGGCCGCCTGGACTTCGTGCACCGGACGTTCCAGGAGTACCTGGCCGCGGAAGAAGCGACGGAGGAGGACCGCATCGGCAATCTGGTCGGGCGGGCCCACCTGGACATCTTGCGCGAGACGATCATCATGGCCGCGGGGCATGCCAACCGGCCGCAGCGGGAGGAGTTGCTGGGCGGGATCCTCGACCGGGCTGTTCGGGAGCCCCGGCATGCGCGGCGGCTACGACTGCTGGCGGCGGCTTGCCAGGAGACGGTACCGGAGGTCTCCGGCGGATTGGCGGTGCGGCTGGACGAGGCCGTGGACGCACTGCTGCCGGCGCGGCGGAATACGGATCCGCCCGCTCTGGCGGCGGTGGGGAGGAGCCTGCTGCGGAAGCTGCCGCGGTCGTTGGGCGAGCTGACCGAGAAGGCAGCGGTGCAGAGCGTGCGCACGGTGGCGCTGATCGGGGGCGAGGAGGCGTTGGGGCTTCTGGAGGGGTACACGGGGGACGAACGGGGCCGGGTGGTCGACGAGCTCATCGAGGCATGGGGGTACTTCGATGCGGACGCCTATGCCGACCGGGTGCTGTCGCGGCTGTCGCTGAGCGGCAGACAGGTCAGGCTCAGGCACTCCGGCCAATGGCGTGCGGCAACTCGCCTGGGAACGATCGATTTTTTGTGGATCGGCTACCCGTTCCCTGAGTTCGGAGCGCTGCAGGACCTTCCTCCGCTGAAGGACCTGGCCATCCTCAGGTGCGAAGGCGTGGCCGACCTCTCCGCTCTCGGTGCACACCCTGGACTGACCCGTCTCTTCCTGAGGGGCGACGGTTCGCTGAAGAACCTTGCGGTCCTGGGTGATCTCTCCGAGCTGGATCATCTGGGCCTCAGCGTCAACTTGGTGCCGCACCTCGACAGGCTGCGCCTCGGTCCCAAGGTCTCTTTGCTGAACCTGCTCGACGTGCGCGCCACCACCGACCTGACCCCTCTGAGCAGGCACACCGGCATCACATATCTAGTGCTGGTGGGTCCTGAACCTGACCACTGCCTGCCCCAGGGTGTCCAAGTCCTGTCAGAGCTGCCTCGGCTGGAGAACATGTTGCTCTTGGCCATAGACGTGAACGCCTGGACAGAGGCCTCGGCTTTCCCGTCCCTGGCCTTGAAACGGCTGCGCTTGGTGGACTGCCGCCTCCCCGAAGACCCCACCGCCCTCGACCTCCCCGGCGTGGAGGTCACCTTCGAGTGACCGCACGTCAAAGCCCCGCTCTCCCCCGACAAGAGGAGAACGGGGCCGTACGCGCCTTACAAAGCTCAGCGCCAGCTGTGCGGCGCTCGGAACCCGGGCTCGCGCTCCAGGCGGCGCCAGCCCGCCTTCGGGCGGCCGCGGTGGGCCGGGGTGGGGTCGGAGGGCTGGGCGGCGGCGCGGGCCAGGAGGATCGCGGTGATGGCCGCGACTTCCTCGGGCTCGGCGTGGCCCTTCTCGACGCGGATGTCAGGGGAGTTCATAGGTCACAGTCTCCGTGAGAGAGGTTTCCGCGGGGGTACCGCGAAGGATCCGCTGGGTTACTGCGGGGGGTTGCCGTGCTTGCGGGACGGCAGGTCGGCGTGCTTGGTCTGGAGCATGGAAAGGGACTTGATGAGGACCTCACGGGTTTCCGCGGGGTCGATCACGTCGTCCACGAGGCCACGCTCGGCCGCGTAGTAGGGGTGCATGAGCTCGGACTTGTACTCCTTGACCATGCGGGCCCGCATGGCCTCGGGGTCCTCGGCCTCGGCGATCTGCCGGCGGAAGATGACGTTGGCCGCGCCTTCCGCGCCCATGACGGCGATCTCGTTCGTCGGCCAGGCGTAGGTGAGGTCCGCGCCGATGGACTGGCTGTCCATGACGATGTAGGCCCCGCCGTAGGCCTTGCGCAGGATCAGCGAGATCCGCGGCACGGTCGCGTTGCAGTAGGCGTAGAGGAGCTTCGCGCCGTGGCGGATGATGCCGCCGTGCTCCTGGTCGACGCCGGGGAGGAACCCGGGGACGTCCAGGAAAGTGACGATCGGAATGTTAAAAGCGTCACACATCTGGACAAAGCGCGCAGCTTTTTCCGACGCCTCGATGTCGAGGACGCCGGCCAGGGACTGCGGCTGGTTGGCCACGATGCCGACGACCTGACCGTCCAGGCGGGCCAGCGCACAGATGATGTTGCGCGCCCAGCGCTCGTGGACCTCGAGGTACTCGCCGTCGTCGACGATCTCCTCGATGACCTTCGCCATGTCGTACGGCCGGTTGCCGTCTGCCGGAACCAGGTCCAGCAGGACGTCCGAGCGGCGGTCGGCGGCGTCCGCGGAGTCCACCCGGGGCGGGTTCTCGCGGTTGTTCTGCGGGAGCAGCGACAGGAGGTAGCGGACCTCCGCGATGCACGTCTCCTCGTCGTCGTACGCGAAGTGGCAGACGCCGCTCGTCTCGGCGTGGACGTCCGCGCCGCCCAGGCCGTTCTGGGTGATCTCCTCGCCCGTCACCGCCTTGACCACGTCCGGGCCGGTGATGAACATCTGGGAGGTCTCGCGGACCATGAAGACGAAGTCCGTCAGGGCGGGCGAGTACGCCGCGCCGCCCGCGCACGGGCCGAGCATGACCGAGATCTGCGGGATGACACCGCTCGCCCTGGTGTTGCGCTGGAAGATGCCGCCGTAGCCGGCGAGGGCGGAGACGCCTTCCTGGATGCGGGCGCCCGCACCGTCGTTCAGGGAGACCAGCGGGGCACCGGCCGCGATGGCCATGTCCATGATCTTGTGGATCTTCGTGGCGTGGGCCTCGCCCAGCGCGCCGCCGAAGATCCGGAAGTCGTGCGCGTACACGAAGACCGTCCGGCCCTCCACCGTGCCCCAGCCGGTGATGACACCGTCCGTGTACGGCTTCTTGGCCTCCAGGCCGAAGCCCTGGGCGCGGTGCCGGCGCAGCTGCTCGACCTCCCGGAAGGAGCCCGGGTCGAGGAGAAGCTCGATGCGCTCCCTCGCGGTCAGCTTGCCCTTGGCGTGCTGCGCCGCGGTCGCCTTCTCGCTCGGGCCGGCCAGCGCCTGCGCACGAATCTCGTGCAGCTCGGCCGTCCGCCCGCGGGCGTCGATCGGCTCACCCGGTGCCTCATCCAAAACGGTCATGTAGCGACCTTACGAAGGACACGAAGGAAAGCGAGCCGTTGACTCCGTACAGTCTCCGGAGCGTTTTCCTGGTGCCCCTGAACAGAACCATCACGGCATGCAGCCCTTCCGACTGCTCAGGGGGCGTCCGCGTTGTGGGGGTCGTACAAAGTCGTCAGCCGAGAGCCACCTCACATCGGTGGGTCGCACATACCATCCCCGGAGTGACACGGAGGCGCAGTCGGCGGCCCGTCGCGAGGATCTCGACCGAGTCGTCCGCCCGCAGGACGCGGCGTACGGGGTGCTCCCAGGTGATCTCCAGCGGCTCGCCGGTGCGCGGCGGCTCGCTCACGCAGAGCGTAGCGGTACGGCCGCCGCGGCGGAGCAGCACACTCGCGCCGGCGGAGGCGGTGAGCGGGCCGGTCGTGCCCGGTTGCCAGAAGTTGACGGCCGTCAGGCCCAGGGAGGGCACGTGCACCGCCTGGCGCGCGTCGTCGTTGGCGAGGACCGACAGCCAGCGGCGGCCCTGTGCGGCTCGGGCCGCGACCTCGCGCCGGCCGGCGCCCGGCATGAGCACGTAGACGTATGTCGCGTCCCTCGGGTCCGTGCCGTGGTCCAGCCAGAGGGTCTGCCAGCGGCGGGTGCGGCGCTCGGTCGTGCTGGTGGTGTTGATGTCGGCCCAGGCGCCGGTGCGGTCCTCGCGCAGGGCGCGCAGATCGCCGTACGGCACCACCCAGCCGCCGTGACCCTCAAGGTGCGCCCAGCCCGGGCCGCGCACGAAGGCCGGGCCGGCGCCCTCGCCCAGGTTGCGGTTGTCGACGACGGTCTCGACGGGGACGCCGTCGGCGCAGGTGATCCCGGCCCCGAGGCAGATCACGGCGTCCTCGACGCAGAACCATGACTTACGGGCTTCGAGCGTCGAACCCAGCCCCTTCAGATGCTGTCCGATCGCCGCGTACTCGCCGTCGGTCGTGCCGCCGACCCAGCGCACGTCGGGCTTGGGCTCGCCCCATTCGCCGCCGGCCTTGTCGGGGAGGCGGAGCGTGGAGACGGTCGTCCCCGGGAGCCGGTACCAGTCGACGGTCGGCCAGTACCAGTCGGTGTACTGGTCGCCCAGACCCTGCGCCCACCAGGAGAGCATCCCGGCGCCGGTGTGCCAGCCGCGCGGGTTCTCGCCGTTGCCGCACTCGTAGTGGGCGATGCGCTCGCTGGCCATGGCGATGTTCGCGACGAAGCCGGGGCGGCGGTGGACGGCCCGGTCCATGGCGGCGAAGAGGTGGTGGCCGGTGGGTTCGGGGGCGGCCGGGACGGGTGACTCGGCGACGGCGTGCAGCCGTGCGAGGTCGGCGACACCGAACTGACGTGCCGTCAAGATCGGGGTCACCGTGTCCCGTTCGATCCATCCCTTGATACGGCCGTACCAGCGCTGCCGTTCCGCCGCGCTCGCGCCGCCCGCGAGCAGGGCCATGGCGGCGATGACGCCCTGGCCGTGGAAGTGGTCGCTGCGCATCACGTGCCGTTCGTCGCTCTTGAGGTAACCCCGGCTGATGGCACGGCCGTTGACGCTGTCCATCATCAAGCCGTCATGGATGAGCGGGGCGTAGGCGCGCTCGACGCTGTCCAGGACGATCTGCTTGTTCGGATCGGTCACCTCCCACTCCGATCCGGCGAGCAGGGCGAAGAGGCGGCCGAGGCCGTCGAGGAGGACCTGGCCGTAGGTGCCGGAGTAGGCGACCCAGGTGTGCTGGACGAACGAGCCGTCGGCGTAGAGGCCGTCGCCCTTGGTGACGTACGGGAAGACCGGCGAGAGCGCGTCACGGGCGAGCGCGATCTTCGCCGGGGCCCGGCCGAGGATGCCGCGCAGGGCGACGCCGCGGCACAGGTCGACGCGGTTGGCGCCGGTGGAGGTGCCGGAGTAGTCGATGAGCATCGCGTCCGGGATGAAGTGGTCGACGGCCGCGCAGGCGGCGGCGACACGGGCGTCGCCGAGGTGGCCGTGCAGGGTGGCCGTGATGTCCATCAGCAGGCGGGGGCTGCCGATCTGCCATTCCCACCAGTTGCCGTAGCGGGTGGTGGAGGGGTTGTAGACGGTGGCGGAGAGGTGGTCGAGGCCCCACAGGACGTCGGCGAGGAGGCCCGGGTCGGCGGTGGAGCCGGTGCCGGGCTGGACGTAGGCCTGGGTCATGGTCCACAGGCGGCCGTAGCTCTGGGTGATGCCGGCGGGCGGGTCGTAGGGGTGGCCGGGCCAGAGGGAGGTGGGGGTGGGGGCCATGGTGGCCTGGAAGCCGCGGGCGAGGGCACCGGTTTCGGCGAGGCGGGTGGCGTACGGCTCGGCGGCAGGGTCGTAGCCGGTGCCGAGGGCGATGTCGAGCCAGCGCAGGCGGAGGGCGTCGTAGGGGTCGGCGTCGGCGGCGCGTGCGGCGGGAGCGGTCGTGATGGTGCTCGCGGCCGTGGCCGTGGTCAGGAACGCTGCCGCGCGTAACACGGCTCGACGGGTGGGTCCCATGGAGGCTCTTCGCTGTGGGTTCATGCCCTGGGCATCTACCACCTCAGAGTAATCACGCCAACACCTTGCGGATGATGTTGAACATTGAACGGAATAGACCTAGAGTCGGTCGCGTTGATGTAGTTCAAGATTCAACATCTAGCAGAAGGAGTACGCCATGACGAACACCGACCTGACCGCCCTGACCGGCGACTACACGATCGACACGGCCCACTCCACGATCGGCTTCACCGTCCGCCACGCCATGGTCACCAACGTCAAGGGCAAGTTCCTCGACTTCAGCGGCTCGCTGCACCTGGACGGCGGCGACCCGTCCGCGTCCGCGGCCTCCATCGACGTCAAGATGGAGAGCATCGACACGGGCTCCGCGGACCGCGACGGGCACCTCAAGAGCGCGGACTTCTTCAAGACGGACGAGTTCCCGACGATGACCTTCCGCTCGACCTCGGCGCAGGCCCTCGGCGGCGACGACTACCGCATCACCGGCGATCTGACGATCCTCGGCACCACCAAACCGCTCACCATCGACCTCGAGTTCAACGGCGCCGCGAAGGACCCGTTCGGCAACGAGCGCGTCGGCTTCGAGGGCAAGGCGGAGATCCTGCGCTCGGAGTGGGGACTGACCTGGAACGCGGCACTGGAGACGGGTGGGGTGCTGGTGTCCGACAAGATCAAGTTGAACTTCGACATCTCGGCGATCAGGAACGCGTGACCACGGGCGGGGTTGGAGGCTCTAGATCTCGGACTCGGAACGTGCCTCCAACTTCGCGACCGCCGCGCCCACTTGAGCCGCTCTGGCCCCAGGGGTCCGGGCCTGGAGCACCCCGAGCATGACGAGGTACTGATCCGTCCTGCCGAGCCCGTCGAAGGCGGCCTTGGCCCGGGGGCTCCGCTCCAGTGCGACCGCCAGGTCCTCGGGGACGGTGGCGTGCCTCTGTGACTCGTACGCCGCCACCCACCGCCCGTCCGCCTTCGCGGCGTCCACCTCCGCGAGGCCGGCCGGGCGCATGCGGCCGGCGGCCGTCAACTCCTCGACGCGCCGCACATTGACCATCGACCAGAGGCTGCCCGGCCGTCGCGGGGTGATCCTCTGCAGGAAGTACGCGGCGTCGAGACTCCTGCGCCGACCGGTGATCCAGCCGTGGCAGAGGGCCACGTCGTTGACCTCGGCGGCGGTGACGGAGTGGATGCCCGAGCCCTTCTTGGCGACCTTGATCCAGAGGCCGGGGTGGGGGGCGGGGTGGTCGGTCAGCCATTGGTCGAGGGCGGTGGCGGATGCGAAGGCGTGGGCGTCTGTGCCGTCGGGGGTGGTCATGGGGAGGACGGTATGTGGGGCATAGGTCAGATTCTGTCCTCTGAGGGGTACGCCCCCCCGCAGCCTCACATCCGGGATCTCAGCACGTCGACCTCACAGCCCGGCGCGAAGGGGTCGAAGCCGTGCTCGATCAGCCAGCGAACTGCCAGCAGGCTTCGCAACGACCACCACGCGTGGATCACGTCGAGGTCGACGTCGGTGCCATAGCCGGCGATGACGTCGTCGAGGTGCTCCTCGTGTCCGAGCGTGAAGGTGGCGAGGTCGTACAGGGCATCACCCTGGCCCGCCTCGGACCAGTCGATGATGCCGGTGACCTCGTCGCCGTCGACGAAGACGTGCGCGATCTGCAGGTCGCCGTGTGTGAACGCCGGAGTCCACGGCCGGAGCGCGGCCTCGGCGACCTGGCGGTTGCGGGTGACCAGGTCGGCGGGCAGGACGCCGTTCGTCACGAGCGACTCGCACTCGGCGTCGAGTTCCGCCGCCAGCGCGACGCTGCTCCGGCCGGCCTGGCCCGGCCGGGACGGCAGCGGCGCGTCGTGCAGCTTCCGGATGGCGGCGCCCGCCGCGGCCCACGCCGCCGGCGACCCGGTCGACGGCCCGCCGAGGCGCCCAAGCGTCGCCCCCGGGAGTGCGGCGGTCGCGAGCACCGACGGCTTGCGCCACAGGACCTCCGGGGTCGGGACCGGCGCGAGGGACATCGCCTCGACCTCGACATCGATGCGCGCCGGATCGGCGTCCACCTTCAGGAACACATCGCCGACGCGCAGAGTCGCGCGCTCGGAATGGGCGACGACGACTTTGACCTGATCCATGGGCGACCAGTATCCCGGGGATGTTCGCCGACGTCGCCGGGTTTATCGCGTACAAGCCGCCAAGGCTCGCCGGAACGCCCGGTCACAGTCACCCTCGCGCCTCGAACTCGCACCACACGACCTTGCCGGGATTCCGCTCCCCGACACCCCACTTGTCCGCGAGCGCGGTGACGAGCAGCAGGCCGCGGCCGTGCTCCGACTCCGGCACCGGGTCGTCCGGTACGCGGATCTCGCCCGGACCGCTGTCATGGAGTTCGACGCGCAGGACTCCGTCGGTGTCCAGGGCGAGTCGCAGAGCGAAGCGCCGACCGGGCGGCACACCGTGGAGCAACGCGTTGGTGGCAAGTTCACTGACGCAGAGCAGCACGTCGTCGCTGCGCTCGGCCACGGCCCAGTCGGTCAGGCTCTCGCGGGTGAACTCACGCGCCAGGCGCACCGATCGGCGGTCCCGTCGGTAGAAGGCCTCGCGGGTGTGAGGGAGTTGGGGTTTGCCGTTCATGAGGCCAGTGTCACTGTGTGTCACTACAGTGACTCAGTGAGTGAAGTCGTAGTTCTGATTGCTACGAGTCCACTACGAGCGATTCGGGTGTGCGCGGGGGAAAGGGACTACGCATGCACGTGGCGAGGAAGCCCAAGAAGGTCGGTTCGTGGCACGCGGTCGGTGCGCTCGTGGCGCACTTCAGGAAGAAGGCCCGTGTCACGCAGGAACAGTTCGCCGAGATGGCGAGCATTCACGTGGACACGGTGGGGTCCATTGAGCAGGGGAGGTTGGCGCTTCAGCCGGACAGAGCCGAGCAGTTCGATGAACTGCTGGGGACGGGTGGGGCGTTGGCCGTGCTGGTGGCGAAGATGCCGGTGCGGGAGAAGATCGTGCAGTTCGCGCAGGGGCTGGTCGATCACGAGCAGGAAGCCGTCAGCATCCTGTCGTACGAGAGCCTGGTGGTTCCGGGGCTGTTGCAGACACGGGATTACTGTCGCGCCGTCTTCGGCTATCGGTATCCGGCTCTGGGGAGTGAGACGGCCGAGCAGTGGGTCGAGGCCCGTATGGAGCGGCAGTTGATCTGGCAGCGGGAACGGCCGCCCGTGGGCCACTTCATCCTGGAGGAGGGCATCCTGCGGCGGGAGGTGGGCGGGGCCGCGGTGATGCGCGAGCAGATCCGGCAGATTCTGGAGTACACCGAACCGTGGCACATGAGCTTCCAGATCATGCCGACGGACCGAACGCCGCACGCCTGCCTCGACGGTCCCATGGTGCTCCTGGAGACACCTGAGCACGAGCGTCTGGTTCACCTGGAAGTACAACGGGCCAGCTTCCTCCTCGATGATCCCGACGAGGTCAGCGACTATCACCTCAAGTATGGAATGCTGCGGTCACAGGCCCTGTCACCCGACGAGAGCGTGCGCCTCTTGAACGGACTGCTAGGAGAGTCATGAAGACCGCATGGTTCAAGTCCAGCTACAGCGGCAGCGAAGGCGGCAACTGCCTCGAAGCCGCCTACGACTGGCACAAGTCCAGCTACAGCAGCAACGAAGGCGGCAACTGCGTAGAGGTCGCCACCCACCCCTCGGCCGTCCACGTCCGTGACTCCAAGGCCCCCGACGGCCCCGTCCTCACCGTCTCCCCCGCCACCTGGAGCGACTTCCTCGGCCGTATCCCCCGCTGAAAACCGGTGGATCCTCTCACCCGGCCCGCATAACCTGCCCCCATGTCCAGCCCCGAAGCCTCCAGAATCCGGCCACCGGCTCTCCGGTGGCTGCTTGTGATGCCGGGCTGATCAGCCCACTCCGTTTCAGGGCTCACTCCGCTGCCGGACGGCCGTTCGTCGTGCCGTTTTCGACTTCGACTTCGGGTTGCGGGGTTTCTTCGTGCCATTTGCTCTTTTTCTGCTGGGCGTCGCCGTGTTCGCACAGGGGACGTCCGAGTTCATGCTGGCCGGGCTGGTGCCCGACATCGCCGGGGATCTCGGGGTCTCCGTGCCGATGGCGGGGGCCCTGACCTCCGCCTTCGCGGTGGGGATGGTCGTCGGGGCGCCGTTGATGGCCGTGCTCGGGCGGCGATGGTCCCGGCGGGGTGCGCTGCTGGGCTTTCTCGTCGCCTTTCTCGGTGTACATGTCGTCGGGGCGGTCACCGACAGCTTCGGGGTACTGCTGGCCACTCGGGTCGTCGGAGCGCTCGCCAACGCCGGGTTCCTCGCCGTCGCCCTCGTGACCGCCGTCGACATGGTCGAGCCGCGGGCCAAGGGGCGGGCGACGTCCACCTTGCTGGGCGGGGTCACACTCGCCTGTGTCGTCGGCGTGCCGGCGGGGGCGTTGCTCGGGCAACTCTGGGGGTGGCGTTCCGCGTTCTGGGCCGTGGCCCTGGTGTCGGTGCCCGCCATGGTGGCCGTGGCGCGGTCCGTGCCCCGCGGCGCCACCGACTCCGGGCGTCCCGCTCTGCGGAGCGAGCTGAGGGCCCTGCACAGCCCTCGGCTCCAAGTCACGCTGCTCCTGGGCATCCTCGTGAACGGCGCGACCTTCTGTACGTTCACCTATCTCGCACCCCTGGTCACGGAGGTGACGGAGCTGGACGGCGGGTGGGTGCCCGTCGTGCTCGCGCTGTTCGGTGCCGGGTCATTCGTGGGGGTCGGTGCGGCGGGGCGGTTCGCCGATCGGCGGCCCGGGGTGGTGCTGGCCGGGGGCGGCGGTGCCCTGTGCCTCGGGTGGGGTGCCCTCGCGCTCGGCGCCGGGACTCCGGCCGTGGCGCTCGGGCTCGTCTTCGTGCAGGGGGCGCTCTCCTTCGGTGTCGGGTCCACGCTCATCTCCCAGGTGCTGTACGCGGCTCCCGGTGCGCCCACGCTGGGCGGTGGCTTCGCGACGGCCGCGTTCAACGTGGGCGCGGCACTCGGGCCTTGGCTCGGCGGTACGGCCATCGGGGCCGGGCTCGGGTACCGGTCGCCGCTGTGGGTGAGTGCCGTGCTGGTGGCGCTGTCGCTGGGGGTGGCGGGACTCGCGGCGGCCGGTCCGGGCGGCCGCCGCCATCGGGACGCGGGCAGCGGGCGCGGGCGGGCATCGTCCTCCGCATGACCGGCACGCCCCGACCCGGGCCGGTGACACACGAATCGCCGTGACCTTGTGCGAGATCGAGGAGGGCGCGCCTCGTCGCGACGCACCCTCGGCCCCGGCCGCCGGCCGCCGCTCGCGCCTGGTCACCTGAGGACCGGCATTTGCCGGTGCCGGTCCGGGCGGGCGGGCGGCGATATCGGGGCGCGTGCCCAGGTCGCGCTCGGGCATCATCGACGCCATGAACGCCACGCCCCGACCTGGTTCCGGTTCCGCATGGGTCGCCCTCGCCTCGTACGAGATCGAGAAGGGGTGCCTTCAGCCCCTGGCCGCCACTCGCGCCTGACTGCGTGAGCGCGGCATCAACTGGATGCCGTTCGCGGCGGGCGAGGTCCGTTGGGATCGTGTGTGTGCGCCGGGGAGCGACGGGCACTGGCGGGCGTGGGTCACGGTCCATGTCGATGCCGCTGCCCTGTGGCGGCTCGGGCTGCATCCCGGTCAGGCGAGCGCGGTCGTCGAGGGCGCCTCACCGCCCGGCTGGTGGCATGCCGCCGGGGAGCGGTACGGGCGGGAGCGCTGGGCCGTGAGGGCCGTGTCCTGATCCGGGTGTGGCCGGAATTGGCCCCTTGCCGGTGCGCTCACGGGATCCACATAATCCAGCAACACAATTGACCGGCGCATGTCACAGCGAGCCGCACCCATCACCGTCTCGCTGCCTGTCATGCCCCTGACGTCTCAGCGCTCTCCACGTTCGTATGTCCAACCCCCCACGGAAGGCATCACGTTGAAGAAGCTCCTCACCGCGCTCAAGAGATGCGCGGTCCTCGGCGCAGCCGCTCTCGCGATCGTCAGTCTCCAGCCCGTCTCGGCCGCCAACGCGGCCGATTCGCGCGTCGTCGGCGGAACCCGTGCCACGCAGGGCGAGTTCCCGTTCATGGTCCGGCTCTCCATGGGCTGCGGCGGCGCGCTCTACACGCAGCAGATCGTGCTCACCGCCGCGCACTGCGTGGGCTCGACCGGCCCCAACACCAGCATCACCGCCACCGCCGGCGTCGTGGACCTGCAGTCCACCAGCGGCCGCGTCCAGGTCCGCTCCACCTACGTGTACCGGGCCCCCGGCTACAACGGCACCGGCAAGGACTGGGCGCTCATCAAGCTCGCCCAGCCCATCAACCTGCCGACGCTGAAGATCGCCACCACCACGCAGTACAACACCGGCACCTTCACCGTCGCCGGCTGGGGCGCGGCCCGCGAGGGCGGTGCCCAGCAGCGCTACATGCTCAAGGCCAACGTGCCGTTCGTCAGCGACGCCCAGTGCCGTTCCTACAGCGGCTACAGCGGCCTCGTCGCGAACGAGGAGATCTGCGCCGGCTACGCCTCGGGCGGCGTCGACACCTGCCAGGGCGACTCCGGCGGCCCGATGTTCCGCCGGGACGCGAGCAACGCGTGGATCCAGGTCGGCATCGTCAGCTGGGGGATAGGCTGCGCCCGGCCGAACGCCCCCGGCGTCTACACCGAGGTCTCGACCTTCGCCTCCGCGATCGCCTCGGCGGCGGCCGGTCTCTGACACACCTCACGAGCACGGGCCCGGCGTCCTCTGGCGCCGGGCCCGTGCTCGTAGCAGGGTTCCTACCTGCGACAGTTCTGGATCAGAACCCTCCGCCGTCGAACCCTCCCCCGCCGAAGTCCCCTCCGCCGAAGCCCCCGCCACCGTCGAACCCGCCCCCGTAATCCCCGGCGTCGAAGTCCGCCCCGGACACGTCACCGCCCTCGTAGCCCCCGCCGCCGTAGCCGTACCCCGCGCCGTAGTCGGCCGCGTAGGCCGGCATGGCCATCATGCTGCCGAGCATCGTGCCGATGAGGAGGCCGGGGAGGATGCCGCCGCCGAAGTAGCCGCCTGCCCAGGGGCCGTAGGCGGGGCCGGCCTCCCAGTACGGGCGGCGACCGTAGGCCGTGTCCACCTCGCGGATCACGGGGTCGCGGCCTTCGGCGAGGCGGGTGCGGTCGGCCGCGCAGACCGGGACCTCGCGGGCGGTGCCGCCGGGTGGGGTCCAGGTCTCGTCGGCCACCGCCGGGCCATGGCGTGGGTCGAAGAAGCAGGGTGGCCGGCGTTCCGGAAGGGGCCGGTGCTCCCGGCGGGCGGCCAGCTGGGTGAGGGAGAAGCGGCCGTCCGCCAGGGCCTGGGTGACCGCCTTGACGTCCTCCGGTTTGCGGGCCCCGTCCATGAGCCGTTTCGCCTGCTCGTAGGAGTCCAGAGCGTGTTCGTAGTCCACGCGCATCGCGTCGTCGGCGCCGGGCTCGGCCGGGTGGAAGTCCAGGCGGTCCAGTTCCTCGCCGAAGGCGGTGATGTCCTCGTCGACCACGACCCGCAGCTTCTCCAGCGCCGCCCGCTGCTCCTCCTCATGGCGCCGCCGCCTGTGCCGGACCAGCGCGTACGCGCCCGCGCCGCCCGCCGCCAGCACCGCGCCCGCGGCGATCAGCCCGCCGACGTCCACGCCATCGCCGCCCCCGCCGTCGCTCCAGCCGGCGGGTGCCGTGCCGCCCACGTTCCGCAGGGCCGCGTCGACGAAATCGTTCAGCTGGGCCTTGGGATCACCGGCGCTCTGCACCGACGTGACCAGGTTGTCCACGCCTTGCCGGGACAGGACCGAGGAGTCGGCCGCCGCGTCGAAGCGATCACCGACGCGGACGCCGTACAGGCCCGTGACACCGGTCTCGGTACGGAGGTTCAGGAGGAGGTTCTGCGTCGGCTGGTCGGCCGGGAGAACGGCGACGAAGACGGGTTTGTCCGCGTCCTTGATCTTGTCGGCTAGCGCTTCGGCGTCAGCCGACGACAACTGGTCCGAGGCGGCGGGGGCCACGTAGACGGGGCCCTCGCGCAGCTCCTCGGCGACCTTCGAGAGGTCCGTGGCCGCGTGCGCGCCGGGGGCGCCGGCCAGGAGCACCGCGAACGTCGCGGCGACCGGCACCACAGCTGCGCGCATGAGGCCCCGGAACAGCGGAGTCCTCATACTTAGACGCTACCCGATGGGGCAGGATAACGGGCATCTCTCCCGGAACGGACCTTCCCACCGGAAGAGACGCCCTGTGCGGCTCAGGCCGCCCCTTACGGCTCAGGCCGCTCTGTATGCCGCCGTCAGCCTCTCCACCGCCGCGCCGTACCGGCCCGTCAGCAGCAGATGGTCGGCCTCGGCGAAGGGCCCGGCCACCGCCTCGGTGATCCCGGTGTCGGCGGCCTTCCGCTGGACGACCAGCCGCGCCTTGGTGACGAGCGCGCGGCCTGCCTGATCCGCCCCCGCCCGCTCGGCGGCCTCGGCCGCGATGCCGAGCGCCCTCAGCGTCGCGGCGCCGCCGCCCGGCACCTTGGTCAGCGTGGTCAGGCCCCAGCCGTAGGGGAACCTCGGGTCGTACGACGCGTCCCCGACGTTGATCGGCAGCTGCGCCTCGCTCTTCGGCCAGGTGACGGGCAGCTGACCGGTGAAGGGCCGCTTGCCGTAGAGGACGTCGGCCACGCCGTCGCCCTCCGTGCCGGGCAGCCAGGAGGCGACGAGCGCGTCGATCCCGGCCAGGCTCTCGTCGTCGATCAGCTGCGGGCGTCCGGAGACGACCAGCACCGCGCACTTCATCGCGCCGCACACCTTGTCGACGGCCGCCTCGTCGGCGGGGCTCAGCCGAAGGTCGTGGCCGTTGCCGACGTCGCCGAAGCCCTCGGCGTACGGGGTCTCGCCGACGACGACCACACCGACGTCATGGCCGCCCGTCGGGGCCGAGGCGTCCTTGGAGTACGTCAGCCGGGTGGAGTTCTCGCGCATCGCCTCCAGGATCGTCGTACCGGGCGTGATGTCCCCGGACGAGCCCTGCCAGGTGATCGTCCAGCCGCCGCTCTGGTTGCCGATGTCGTCGGCGTTGGATCCGGCGACGTACACCTTCTGCGACTTCTTCAGGGGCAGCAGCCCGTCCGTGTTCTTCAGCAGCACCTGCGACTGTGCCGCCGCCTGCCGTGCCACGGCCCGGTGTGCGGCGGAACCGATCCGTCCGGCCCCGCCCGTGTCGGCGTACGGCTTCTCGAAGAGACCGAGGCGGAACTTCTGCGTGAGGATGCGGGACACGGCGTCGTCGATCCGCCTCTCGCTGATCCGGCCCGCCCGTACCTCGTCGGTCAACGTCGCGTGGAAGTCCTTGTACGCGTACGGCACCATGATCATGTCGAGGCCCGCGTTGACCGACGTACGGACGTCGGAGGCGTAGTCGCCGGGGATCTGGTCGATGGCCTGCCAGTCGCTGATCACGAAGCCGTCGAAGCCCATACGGTCCTTGAGGACGCCGTTGATCATGTCGGCGCGGGCGTGCATCTTCACCGGCCCCTTGCCGTCGCCGACGAGGTCGAGCGAGGAGAACGACGGCATGACCGTGCCGACGCCGCGGTCGACGGCCGTTTTGTACGGGGCGAGGTGGACCGCCTCCAGCTGTTGCCGGGTGACCTTGGTGACGCCCTGGTCGATGGTGTACGTGCCGGTGGTGGAGGAGCCGAACTCGGTGCCGCCGTCGGCGACGAAGTGCTTGGCGGTGGCGAGGACCTTGTCGCCGCGGTCCAGGTCGCGTCCGTCTGCCCTGCCCTGGAGTCCCTGGATGACGGTCTCCATGGCGTCGACCAGGGCCGGGTCCTCGCCGAAGGACTCGTACGCCCGTCCCCACCGGTCGTCCCGCGTCACGCACAGGCAGGGCGCGAAGTCCCAGGGAACGCCGGTGGCCCGTGTCTCGGCGGCCGTCACCGCGCCCGCCCGGTATGCCAGCCGCGGATCCCGGGAGGCGCCGAGTCCGATGTTGTGCGGCATGATCGTCGCCCCGACCAGGTTGTTGTGGCCGTGCACGGCGTCTACGCCGTAGATCAGCGGGATCTGGAAGCGGGTCGCCTGCGCCCGGAGCTGGAAGCCGTCGATCATCTTCGCCCAGGCCTCGGCGGTGTTGGGCGTCGGCGTGGAACCGCCGCCGGACAGGAGCGAGCCGAGGGCGTACGTGGCGATGTCACCGGACGCGGTGAGCGCGCCGCGCTCTGCCTGGGTCATCTGGCCGGCCTTCTCGTCGAGGGAGAGGCGGGCTAGGAGGTCGGCGACGCGTTTGCGCACCGGCAATCTGCTGTCGAGATACGGCAGTCCGTGCGCGTCGACGACGATCTGCGGGGTCTCGGTTGGGGGCTTGGCGCCGGTGACGGTCAGCTTCAGCGGGATCGTCTCGGCGGGCTCGGCTGACCGGTCCTGGAGAGTGGGGACCCGGATCTCGCGGGTGGTGCCGGAGGCCGTGCCGGCCGGGAAGGTGACGGTTCCGGTGACCGGGGTGTAGTCCCTGCCGGGGTCCGCGGTGCCGCCGGTGGTCTCGTAAGTGACGGTGACGGGTTCGTCGAGGGGCGTGGAGCCCGTGGTGGCCACCGTGAGCTTCGTGGTCGCCGTGTCGCCCTCGTCGGTGGGGTGGACGGCGGAGTCCGTCAGGACCGAGGCCTTCAGGGACTGGTCGGCCTTGCCGTACAACTCGACGCCGTCCATGGCGAATCGGCCGTTGATGCCGACCGGGAGGGTGACGGCGTATCCCCAGGTCTCGGTGAGGCCGAGGATGTGGTCGATGCCGCCGACGGGCTGGTAGTCGGTGCGATAGGTGAAGTCGGTGAACGGCAGCTCGATCTGTTTCCAGCCGGTGAAGTCGTCGGTGAAGGAGGTCGTCCACAGCTCGGAGGCCTCGCCGTTGGCGCCGCCGTCCCTGAGCTCGAAGGCGATCTTCTTGCCGTTGTCCTGGCCGTCCCACCACAGGCGGATGCCCTTGTGGGCGGACCAGTCGTGGGCGGGTTCGGCGAACGCGAAGCCGTGGGTGAAGCCGCCGTAGCCGCTGATGTCGTAGGTGCCGGCGAGGACCTTCTCGCCCTCGGGTGCGTCGTCGCGGGCGGTCAGCTCGAGGGCGGGTGGGTCGTCCGTGTCGCTGCCCCAGGTGAAGATGCCCTCGGCGGGCGGGCCGGCGAAGGGGACCTCGCCCTCGAAGCGGTCGACGGGGGTTGGGGCGGGGGCGTCGGCGGCGGAGGCGGGGGCGGCGGTGAGCGGGAGCAGGGTGGTGAGGAGTGCGGCGGAGGCGAGCAGGGCGGTTCGTCGCATGGAACGTCCCTCGACTCTCAGAGTCAACACATGACTTAGCTCACGCCGTGAGTTAACTGGTGGTGCGGATTGGCGTCAAGACTTCACGTCAGGAGCGGGGCACGGTCAACTTCTGGCCAAGGCTGGGGCGTTGTCGCTTCGGCAAGTGAACGCGCGCGTCGATGCCTGCGGCGGCCTGTTGCTGTGGGGTGGGGGTTCGTGTAGCGCCTTGGGTGGTGTGGTGGGTCGGGGCCGGGGGGGGGGGGGGGGGGGGGGCGGGGGGGGGGGGGGCGGGCGCGGGGGGGGGGGGGGGGGGGGGGCGGGGGCC